>NVWG01000106.1 GCA_002746185.1 Candidatus Hydrogenedentota bacterium | reverse complement strand
CCACACGGTAGCAGCCGTGGCTGCAGAAATGTGAGTGACAAACAAGGTCATTGCGGCTGCGTCCGTAGCGCCGCCCTGACTTCCCGCATTGAATCCAAGCCAACCGACCCAGAGCATGGCAGTGCCCATGAGGGTCATGGYCAGGTTATGGGGGGGCATGGCAGTTTTGCCGTAATCCTTCCGAGGACCCACCATGATGCAGGCAATTAACGCCGCTACCCCGGCGGTAATATGCACCACGATTCCRCCGGCGAAATCRATSACGCCCATGTCGKMRAARAASGCTCCYTCGCCGCCCCACACCATGTGGCATATAGGGAGGTATGCGAAGGTGAACCATAGTGCGGAAAAAATGACTACCGCTTTAAATTTCATGCGTTCCGCAAACGCTCCCACGATGAGACCAGGCGTAATGATGGCGAAAGTCATTTGAAATACAAAAAACAGAAGTTCCGGGATAGTGCCTGAAAGAGAATCTGGTGTTACTTGACTCAATAGTACCTTATCGAATCCACCGATAAATGCGTGGAGTCCTATTTTGCCCTTTTCCATTCCCGTGGAGTCGAAGGCCAGGCTGTATCCGTAGATTGTCCAGAGAATCGAAATGACTGCCGTGATGGTGAAGCATTGCATGAAAATGGACAGGATATTTTTGCGTCGCACCAATCCGCCGTAAAACATAGCCAGCCCGGGAATCATCATGAACAGCACCAGTGCTGTTGCGATCATGATCCAGGCCGTATCACCTGTGTCCAGCACGTCTTCCGCAAAGGCTTGTGGTGAATTCAGCAATAACATTCCTGCCGCGATCCCTCCCGCTATGCTGCGGAACCGAACGCGTATTCTACTTTTCAATCTCATGCTTACCCCTCCGTTCAAATGGACTCAATGCTACTTTAAAATGATGATTTTTCGAGATGCACGATCTGCTGAATAGCCAAATTCCTCTTTGGAAATACGTTCCAGAAGATATGATTTATTCATAGGACAAAGAAGGGCATTGTACCGAATCTGATGGGGAAGATCATCTTGCGTACAGTATTAGCAAGTTGACTCAATACCCCGTTATTGCATATACTTTGACGCTATTCTGTCCTGTGCAGCAGGGCGGAATTTTCCTTGCCCGGGTAGCTCAGTTGGTTAGAGCGCTGGATTGTGGTTCCAGAGGTCAACGGTTCGACCCCGTTTCCGGGTACCATTTTAACTGCTTAATCGCCAAAGGGTTACACGTATGTAACCGTTGGCGATTTTTTCTATTTACAGGCGGATGGCTCCTGATATGTCCGGGTCCCATCCCACGGTATCGGATTCAAAAATCTTTGCGTCCAGGTTGTTTGCCACGTCTTCGGGAAAGGCGATCAGCCGTCTTGCTTCCAGATCCGCATGTCCCACGAGCACCTCTGAGGTAGCCGCGATCTTACGCTTTGTCTCGTTTACCATCCAATATTTATTGTGCAGCAGCTTGTCCTTCCGTCCCAGAATACGGGCTCTCATAGACAGCGTATCCCCCTCGTGAACCTCCGCTAGATAGTCAACGACCTGACGCAGTACCCAGGTGCCGTAGTTGCGCTCTTCCATGTAGCCCTTGCCGAAACCCAACTCGGACATCATGGCATAGGCCGCCCATCCCCACAATTCTGAATACCATCGCACATTCATGTGTCCATATTGATCCAGGTACTCACCGTTTACGGTAACGCGATAGTATTCCGGTAGTTGTTCTACTTCGTCTATAGTCGGCATGGATTTCTCCCTTGGCTGTTGATTCAGATTGGACAGTATACCAAGCGTACACCAGGAAATTCTGATGAGATCCAAAAGCGGGTTCCCAGATGGTATCCCGGAACCCGCTGATTGTACATTTGTTTTGTGAATTATTTTTCGGTGAGATTAGGCAGATCCAATGTTGGGTAGTACTCCTCGTCATCCTCCATGGACTGGAATTTCTTCATCCAGTGCCCACCTGCTTCTTTCGGAGTGAATGACCAATCCTGGCGGTGATAGTTCCAGCTTTCCGGACGCAGTTCCTGGGCCTTAGCCCAGTGAGTGTCGGCTTTGGCAGCGTTGTCTTGCTGATGGAAATAGTTGCCCAACTGAAAATGCGCTTCAGCCATGGCATCATCGCTGGTTCGGGGAGCCACTTTAGCAGCTACTTCCTCCGGCGACATTGCATATTCACTTTCAGAGCCTTTAGCCACCCAGTCCCGCAGTGCTGCTACATAATCCGAGCCACGCGATTCCAATACTTTACCGCCCAGAGACAACTTGGTGTCCTTGGAGTACGCCGTTTCATTAGGGCGCACAATCATGCCGTTCTCGTCGATCCACACCCCCGTAGGTACGTTTACCATGTTGTATAAGGTGCTGATGACGTGATGTTCGTCGATAATCTGCGTGTAGGTAGCCTTGGCAGTGTCGAAGAATTTACCCGCCGCCGCTTCACCGCCTGTATCCTGCGCTACAGAAATGAGTTCAAAATTCTGGTCTTTCAGTTCATCGTAAATAGCCTGCCAACCTGACAGGTCAAAACGGCAGCCTCACCACGAGGCCCAGGTCATAAGCAATACTTTCTTGCCTCGAAAGTCGCTCAGGTGTATTGTCTTGCCCTCTCGATCCTTCAATGCGAAATCCGGTGCCTCTGCCGAAGTAAGGTAACTTTCATGTGTCGCCGCCAGCGGTGCGAAACTCCATACCCCTGCTTCTGCATCGTATGCATACGGCTGATTCAGCTTCTGTGACAATCCCGTCACGCTAATCCATTTCTGCCCCAGCCGTTCCGTCGTCAGTCCACTCGCTTCGGTCAAGGGGATACAAATTTCATCCAGACAGGCCCCTTCAGGTTTCACGACGAAGCCGTTAATTTTTGTAAGATCATCCGGTGTTACCCATAAATCCGTCGGGTCTTCCAGCGTATGAGCCACCTCCACCGTTCGGCCTTCATACAGAACTGTTGCCCCGTAGGCTGTATCCGTCATGAACCATCCTCCCAATACCGCCAACGCGGCACTTAAAACTACTCGCGATATTCGCATGTTCTTTCTCCCGTTGAATTAACACATTGTACCAACACAACTCAGCCCCGATCCATTCCGACTGCTTCACGAATTCGCGCTTCTAGGTCATCTGCATCTGCTTCGTATTTTATAACATTTGACTATATGTCGAAGCGGTGTCGCCGTCCCGATGCTTATATCCCAGCCTATCATGGTGATAACTCGGGGCTATGTCGGTACGATTGCCTTTTCTAACACGAACAGCCCGCTGAGCATAAAGGGCAAGAAAAATATAACCATACACCCCATGCCCATTAGTCTGGATGATTTGGATTTGGCCACAGAACACTCCTTTACTTATAACACCCCCTGAATGAGGCTTGTTAAAACCTCATTCAGGGAAATGTCAAGTTGGAATTGGATAAGTAAAGTTACATTTCCATACCGCCCATATTAGGAGCGAATACGTGGGGTAGCATGTTGAATGATCTGCCTACGTCGTCCATGGGGAAATGGTCATGACCACGGGCACTCACGAATTTCACGAATTCAACGTGACCATCCATATAGAGTACGTTTGAGCCGCCGGGAATGTGGTTGAAATGAACTGCCATTTGCATGATGGTATCCCACATAACAGCCAGATCTGATTGCGATACTGAGCCCGCTCCTGCGTTGTTGATGTCCGTGATTATAAAGCGCTCCACACCTTCCCGTAGGCGAAAGACTACATCGCCTCCCGCTGTGCCAGTACCTTCGGCATGTTCGCTAACGGCCCAGTCTCTATCGGTGGCCGTGGGATCCGCAAGCCAGACGATGGACAACGCGTCTACATTCTCGTCAAAGGTCGTGGCTTCTTCCGTAGGGTGCTGGCGACCATGATCGTGATCATCCGCTGCTTCCGCCCATTCATGAGCCATTTCATCATCAATCATCCAGCCCAAGTACACATAAGGAACGCCATATACTTCACAGGCATCCACTACGCCATTTCCCGTTTGCCCTTCCGTTGCCATGGACCCGGTCCATTCCTGCCACTTGGGACTGAGCGAAGGACCCACATCCCATTCTTCCAAGGGAGTGGCCCCAGCCAGACTGCTGGGACAAAGCAGTACGCTCATATCAGGCATATATTCGGGAAACATAGGCTCAATGGCGAACGTCTCATCCCACAACGTAGCCTGGTTCATGCAATTCAGGCTTTTCTGAGGCGGGAATTTCTCGCCAGGGCTTTCACTGGCATACATTTTCAGTGACAGGCCGATTTGTTTCAGGTTGTTGGCGCAACTGGATCGTCGCGCTGCTTCACGGGCTCGGGCTAATGCGGGTAATAATATGGCCGCCAATATTCCGATAATGGCGATGACCACCAGTAGTTCGATTAAGGTAAATCCACGTTTTTTCATGGTACTGCTCCTGTTTCATAACGTCATAAATGTTTAATTGCTCATACGATTGAAGGTACAACTGGAGCAGGCGGACCTCGAAGGGGGGATTGTCGCCAGCCGATATGCTTGGCGTGTATGGATACCCAGGGTATACATGCATCGGCGATTTCAATACGCGGCAGTATGACTTTTACTGTCGCTGTCACCACAGTATGGGTGGCTACGAGATTGCAGAATGCGCACGGTGTAAAACGAAATTTATTCCGGACTTCGCGGTCGGATATTCCTTCGTCATTGTGTGTGTTTATGGATACGGTGCAACAGGCCCCCAGAATCGGCCCGGAAGTCTTTGGTAGTGTGTGTTCTTTAGCTAGCCGTTGTGTAGCGCACATATTGGGAATGAGCTGGCGGGCAGATCCGGCTAGGAAAAGCAATACCAAAAGCAGGGCGATGCTGCGGTATCCCATCGAAAATCGGTTTTGTATTTTATGCGTACGTGATTTACTCTTCATAGTGCCGCCGTTTACTCAATCATTGGAGAAGAGAGGTGAATAGAAGGGATCAAAATCCCCAGGCAGACGTGGCGCACCGATAAAAATGAAGACTGTATTCCGGTGCGATTAGGCGGCGGCGGGTGGGCCGCGATGAGAGAGGGGCGTCCAAAGGGATTGGTTCCCTTGGGGAGATTCATAGTGAGAGGCTACCTGAGCAACGGGAGTACTGATGGCAGGTGCTGAGACTTCGGTGGCGGTTTGCGATGTGCTTTCCGTTAAGTTACAAAGCGCACAGGAACCGAAATGAACAGGAGTTTCAGCAATTTCATCACCAGATGGGGGAGCGACACTACAACAAGCCTCAGTAGCAGCTTGTATTTCCAAGGGTGCGAGGGTTGCACATAGCCCCGGAACTAACGAACGCACTGCCGCCAAGGCATAAAAGGCGACGAATACCCACGCGAGATTCCGCTTATGTATTTCTGTTCTCATCATATTACTGAAAATATCGATACATCCATACTGGGTTAAACACAATTTGGCATGTAAAGGTTCCAGCGATCCCTTCGATACTTCAGATAATTTCCGATATGGTAACAGGTTAACTTTGGTCTGAATCGCCCTTTTCGTGGGACAGTTTTTGTCCTTCACTGGCGAGACTTCCCAGGCTGCCCAGCCCGAAATTATCGGTGATGAGGAAGTACAGCCCCAGTAAAAAGATGGGCGGTAACTGGATGAGGTGGGAGATAATGGCGTAGGCCTTCGCGTCGTTCACATTCATAGAAGGCATGACCATGATGAGGCAGATGACCACGGGAACGTGGAATTGTCCCACAAAACCCGGCGCGCCGGGTGCGGCGATAAACACGGATAATACAGCCTGTACTACGAAAGGCGTGTACCACGGATAGTCCATATTGAACGCTTCCAGCGTGGCATAAAACAAGAGAATGGAACAGCCCCAGGTAACCAGAGAAAAGAAGATAGACATGAACATGTCAACAGGGGATCGGAATACATGCAGTCCCTCGGCGAAATTTTCCATCATGCCTGTAATGAAATCCGAAAGTTTTTTGGACACAACACCCAAAATAGCCCCGGCGATTCGCAGTGCCAGTTTCTTGTTGATATAAAGCATGACGAAGGCGCCGATCACGATCACCAGAAACAAGCCTGTGCCTATTGCGCCATTACGGTACAGCTCCGGCGGAAATGTTATGGCGTTGGGAGTGCCGAATGTCTCAGGGGGAATAACTACATCCTGGGTAGGTTTAAACGCAAAGATTGCGACCAGCATAACTGCGATGAGACCAAAGAGATCGGTTACACGATCCAGTGCCACCAGGGCGAAAGATTTGGAGAAGGGGATGCCTGTCAGCCGCGTGAGCACTAAAGCGCGGATAGCTTCTCCGGCGCGTCCCGGCAGTGTGAAATTTGCCAAGAACCCAATTTGTGTCGCGCTGGCAAGATTGCGCAATGAGGTAGGCTGTACGGATCGTACGATATATTTCCACCGAATAACTCGAAAGATGAAACTGGCGAACAGAGGTATATGCCCCACTGCGATCCAGCCCCATCGAATATTCTTGATGGCCTGGCCCACTTCCTCCCAATTCGTATCGCGAAAGAGCAGCCAGATGAGCGCGGCTCCGATTATAATTCCAATGACGGCCTGGACATACTTTTTCATGTCGCGCTGCCCTTCGCTCCGCTGGTCACATACTGATCGATGGCCTCACGCAGCGATTTCAAAATCCAGGCGCGCTTCGTATCGTCGTGCTCCAATAACGTGGCGCGGAACCCATAGTGAGTGCATTGAAACCCGGTCAGCGGTACTACCACGATGCCCGTGGCTCCCATGAGGTAATACACAAAACGCTTGTCCGGTTGTACATCCTGCACCATGTTTTCAATGGTGGACTTAATGGTGGCGTTATCTATGGGTATGGATTGAGTATCGTCCAGCACGCCGTCTTTAAACATTACGGTGTAATAAAATGCGCCGCCCGGTTTATTCAGTATGATCGATTCGCAGCCTTCAAATGCCGCCGCCATTTCATCTGCCCGATCAGCAAACATCTGCTCCCRCATGGCTAAATGACCCGGATACCTGGCATCGCCCATGACCCGCGGAATAGACATCTGCGGGAGAGTAGTGGAAGACACTTCCAGCCGTTTGGCCGCCATGATGGAATCAATGTAAGTGGCGAAATTTGCGTCTTTGTCTTTATTGAGAATTTCCAGCCACCCGCATCGCGATCCTGGCCAGGGATATTCCTTGCTGATACCGCGCATGGCGATACCCGGCACGTCACCGATCCATTCGCTCATGTGCAGGTGACCTACTCCGTTGTACACGATGTGCGCGTAAATTTCGTCGGAGATGATAAACAGATCGTATTCCCGCGCAATGTCGGCAATTTCTTCCAGGATGTGACGCGGATAGACAGCACCAGTAGGATTATCCGGCGACAACAGTAAAATCCCGGCGATGGAGTCGTTGTATCTCACCTTGTTTCGAATATCTTCCACATCCGGCATCCACCCGTTATGCGGATCCAGATCGTAGGTGACGTGGTTGTATCCCGAGTGCGCCGCTTCCGCCGAGGAATGGGTGCTGTAGGCAGGGGAAGGACCCAAGATGCGGGCTTCCCGACGAAGAAAGCCGTACACCTTCGCTACTGCATCGCCCAGACCATTAAAAAAGAAGATATCGTCAGGCGTAATTTTCACGCCGTCACGTTTATTTACGTTCGCCGCCAAAAACTCACGCGTTTCCGGCACACCCGCTGTGTCGCAATAGGCCCAGGTCTCCGATTCGTGTACCAGATCCTGCACGATATTGCGGATCCATTCCGGCGGTGTTTCACCCTTCTGTACCGGGTCGCCGATATTTTCCCAAATGATGGTTTGGCCCATATCCCGGATAGTGTGAGCCACACTCACGATCTCCCGGATCTCGTATTTCAGATTGGCCGCCCCGTCGTGGACGATATTTCTGCGCATGTTRTCTCCRATGCGTTGTTCTAATCTAAAGTATATAAAGGGGTTACAAAGCCTGACAGATTTGTGTAGATACACGAAACCATGCAGGAATTACGCCGTACCCCCGCTGAATAAGCCGTAATGATACGGGGATGATGCACATTTTTTCAATCCGCCCCAAGTTTGGAGAAGGCAGATACGATTCAAAAAATAAAGTGGGGGAGATTCGTTAGACAAAAGCACTTGATAAAACCTATGACCGCTCACTCCTCCAGCGCATGGCCAACCCGCCCAATGACGCGACTATCAAGGCAAGGAGCACCAGTGCAGGCCACGACATAGCTGGAATTCCGCTAGCCGATTTTGTATAAAACACTGCCGTTATATTTCCCCAATTCCCGTTGCTGTCCTGAGCCCGGATGAAAAGAATATGCTGCCCAACCGATAACGCACCTACCGATACGGTTCCTGTAATTCCTTCTTGCGATGCGTTGAAGCTGCCGTCCGAAGCCGTCAAGGGGATAGCGACAGCACCAGCTTCCCATGGCGGGATATCTATATAACATTCTGCCGCCGTGATATTCTGGACGGGTTCCGCTCCGTTGCTGTTCTCGAATAACGTATCGTCCGCCGTCCCCGTCACGAAAATTTCATCTGCGTTGCCGGACAACGCCACGACCGGGTTCAGTACATCCGGGCCGCTCGGCGTCATGTAAGGAGCCCGGGCAGATTTCGCCGCCGTCATGAGAGTGGGCATCAAGGTAGGTACCAGGGTGTTCTCGAAAAAGCTGCATGCCTCGAAGAAAGTAGTTCCGATTTCGAAAGTGAAGGCAGCAATACCCAAATCACCGTAGGCGAAATCGTCCGTGGTACCATCGCTGCTGAAAGACTGCGATGCTTTTTCTGGCGTGTATCCATTGTGGAATGACAATTTCCGCCCCAGAGTTTGCAGCGCAGTGCCGTTGGGTGTGGGCGTTGTATCAAATCCATAGGGCCATAATATMAGCTGCCCGAAACTGTGCATATCGATGAAAACGSMYRTMGNCANKMTGCCGRGKYCGMWKCSTTTNSGCCKGGACCCCGTTGATCCGGGAAGATGGAACGTAGGTAATTGACAACGGCCTGTGTCTCCGGTTCAGAACCCGATGAAGGACCATGAAAAGTTAGATCGCACTCGAATCCGCTCGCCCCGCCGCAGCAATTCCACATGAAAGGGAAATTCCGATTTAAATCCACGCCCCGGGAAGGGGTGTTCGCACAAAACGCGTTGTTTGTATTCTTGCGCCAGAAGAGTCCCGTTTCCGCCTGCTTGCGACCGTCCGGATTGGCCTGAAACAGAAAATGAATCTCATGATAATCCAGCAGCCATGTTTCATCTGCTTGTACGCCATAATTATCTACCAACTGCATGGCGAATCGTACAGCGATGCCTACGGGCGCATACTCGCGGGCATGCAATCCTGTCATGATGAACAGCTTGGGCTTCGGACCGGGGATGCTTTCGTTCGTTAACACTAAAATCTGTAAATCAAATCCGCTGGGACCTTGCGTCTTCAACCATGAATCCCCTGCGTCAATCCACTCTGCCAGATTCGCATTGGTGGTGGCGATGGATTGGCCCAACGCAAGGGTTTCTTCTACGGTGGGGTAGCAGGCAAATCCTGGAATGCCCATTACGCCCCGTGTGGGGAATGTGAACTGGCTTTCATCCGGATCCGCAGGAGCAGGAGGGCCTATTCGATCCCGTGCAGCCTGCTCGCGTGGTGTGAGTAATTCCGGCGGCGGCTCCTGAGCCAGCGCAGGGAAATGAATGACGACTAAGGTCAGCAAGACTGCTAAAGATAATGTAGAAAAAGGTCTATACATCATTATAAATACACACGGTTGTTTTCCATTGACCCAGTATAACAAAAAGCCGAAGCGCCAAGGCGCTTCGGCTTYACCCATAGGGTCTGTCAGGGCATTATTTTACTGGTACCGATGCGGTTTCTGGCTTAACAGCCTTGACCGTTACCGGATCTGGTGTCTTTACGGGTTCATCGAAATGAATTTCTTCTGTTTCGGCAGGCTGATGCTCCGGTACGGGTATAGTGCATTTGTCGCCATCGCAGAAAATATCTTCCGCTTCGTCGGTATTGAGGGTACCGAAGTCCAGCACGCCCATTTTCGCCGAAGCCTGTTCATACGTTTCCTTCGTGATGGCCTGGTACGGTGCCTGCGGATAGTTGTGTTCTGTCAATGGCAGGAAGCTGATGGATTTCAGACGGTTCTCGTAGAGCTCGAGAATCTTCGGTATATCCTTCGCTTCATCCGGCGTAAAGGTGACCGTGGCGCTCACCTGATTGTCCGCCCAGTAGTGCTGCATCTGGGCCACGTTCTCCACCTGCTCCCAGATCGATACGTCATCTTTGGAACGGTCGAAATGTTTCTCTTTTACGGGGAAATACACCACCCATGTGTTGTCTCCATACACCGACTCTTCCATACGATTCCCGGCCCGTTTGATGGATTCCACCAGCGGACTCGTTTTATCAATTCGGATAGTCCGGTAATAATATTCAGAATGGGCGTAATGAATTCCCGGTGTCACACCTGGCAGCAAAGATACCGTGCCGCTGGGTTTCACCGAAGTCTTTTTGATGCTTTCCGGAATACACAGCCATTGTGAATAAATCTTATCCAGTACGGAWACATAYTCGTAGCCCTGATCGCACCACTCGAAATGTTCTCTACGTCCGTGGCGCTCAAACGATTCCACGATACCCGATTGACTCAGCCCGATGCGCCGATTCCGGAGCATGATGGCATTCGTTCGCTCGTTGTGGGTAGGGATGAGGGTAACGGTCTTGGCATACAAATACGCAAATTTCAGTGTGCGTTTGTAGTCATCAATACTTTCATGGAGCGACGGGAATGTCTCCACCAGATTACACACCTCGAAGGATTCCAGGCTCTGCTCTGCACAGGGATTGGTTCCCATGACCTTCGCGTCTATCCAGTTCTCGCCGTCTTTCAATCGGCCGTAGGCCTGGGCATTCTTGAGCCAGAAATAACCCGGCTCGCCATTTTTCGCCGTCTGCATACCGATTTCATTGTAATCAATACCCACTTCGGCCAAAACACTGTTATTCGATGCCCAACGCCAGTCCCGCAATTTCTGCTCATGCAGCTTGGGGTCTTTTAGCGTCAGGTATTCCTTATCCGTCGTGTGGCCCAGTGCCAATTCCGCGGTGCGTCGTACTCCACCCGAAACCACGCACTTGCCGATAACATTCATCAGGTCTGTCAGGTCTGTTGAGGTAATGCGTTCGCCAATACGATCTTCCAGAATGCTGTCGATATTCTTGATACACTCAATGAGCGGCCCCGGCCCCGGCGCGATGCCGCCGAATGTTCGGATAGTAGATCCTACGGGACGAATCTGCGAGTAATCGATTTTGCCCGGACGTTTTCCAATCCCTACATACGCATCCAGTACGCTGCGTACCAGATCCACCCAGCCTTCTTTGGAGTCTTCAACAACATGGGTATATCCCGCTACTTCGGGGTTTTTCACGTATACTTTGCCGGCCCCCTCCGTGTCGAAGGCGACGCCTACGCCCAGCATRGACATGTCCATGAGGAAACAAAACGGCGCTGCGAAACTCACGTCGATTTCATTGGTGGATACAAACGCGCAATTGTTCAATGCCGCCGATCCACGTTCATAGATGTAGTCCGCCCCCATCATCCACAAGCCGCGTCCCGGAGGCAGGAACTTGAAGTCCCACATGAGCCGATACATCTCCTGCGCCGACTTCTGTGCCTTGTACGGAATCCACGGCAGCTTCAGGTTCTTACAGTGATTCAGCTGAATGGTATAACACCCCTCCACCACCCGCCGAACCGTTTCCCAATATTCTTCCGTGCGATCTATGCTGTCCACGGCTTCCACCACCCGAGCATACGTCCGTTTAAAGGTGACGTACCCCAACGGCCCCCANTTCGGCTGCTGCCCGTCGAACTCTTCCAGAAATTTCTCTGACAGTTTGAACTTTTCTTTGACCTGGAACATTGCCGTTCTCCCCACTGTTTAATACAAACTAGTATAACTAAATAAAAAATATAATGTTTTATAACTATAATAAAAGTGTATTTACACTTTTCGGTGTGCCGTCTTTACCCACGGCAATCCGTCCACCATCTCCACTTCATAATCGCCCATCAGATTGGGATACCGTTCTTTGACCATTTCATACACCTGACCAAAAACCAACCGGATTTCTTCTTCGGCGGAAGGCTCGGTGCGCATTTCAATCACATGACGCAACGTACGGAAATTACAGGACCAGCCTATCGTCGTCGCCACGCCGATGGGTGCCACGCGGCGAAACGCCGATGTGAGTTTTTTCTTCACGCCAAAGGTCTGGGCATTATCAATGTCATACACTTCGGCGAGTTTAATCTGTACTTCTTCCAGTTGTTCCATCGCTTCAGTATAGACCTTCAGACCGTTCTCGTCTTCCTTGATATGGGTAGGAATGTACGCCGATAATTTATCCAGCCGAACGAAACGCAACGACTCCTGGGACATGGCAGAACCGGCACGGTGGCGCACCAGCTCATGCGTAAATACCCGGCTTACATCCGAAAAAACAAAATTCATTACCGCATGCTCAAGGACGCTGCCGTGGCCTACGTTCAAAATGTTATTCAGGTAAACCCCGTTGCCTTCTCGCACCTTGGTCACATTGGGGTTCAGTCCAGGTTCGAAAGAGCGGTAACACAGCCGCCCCATTACCTCGCACAACAATTCAGAATCGCTCGTCGCGTCCGATGTCCAGTCCGGCACCCCCACATGCTTCAGATAGGCCTTCAGACCCTCTTCCAGCACCCGGGTTTCCCCAACCAGAAATACTTTTGGTTCAACGTACTCCAAAACACCCCTTCCCTGAAACTTCGTTCAGTCCCCGGCGCCTTTCGGATCACAGAGACATGAATAGTGGTTTATTGTATACAACAATACAAATAATAATTTTAATAATAAAATTAAACCAAAATAGGCAAAAAATTACCATATATGCTTCATTTTGGAACAACCCTCCTGCCCCATTGAGGAAATACAGAGCCCAGTACCTCGTGGTAAGTCACCCCTTAGGCCCCCGGACTGAGGAGTGGCGCATTATAGGCATCGATAAACGGCATTGTAAAGCACTTTTTTTTCGTCGCCCGACCAGGCAAAAATTGCCTATTTGGTCATGATCATTTTAGTGAGATTGAAGAAAATTATATACCATATATTGATATCGAAATGTATAAATATCAATATATTGTGTTTATGGGATTGTTAGGGATTTAACAGAAAGTTGTTAGAAAATTGTTAGTGATATCATCAAATCAGTCCCGTTTACTGGGCATCTATGGTGTGTAAAACTTGTGGATAAAAACCTATCCCAAAAGTTATCTCGATTTCACATCAGATACAATATGTTGTGCCTATAGTGTTTCTCGATGTTTCATAACCAATATATCGTGTGCCAGACAGCATGTGGATAATTCCACATTATGCTCTTGTGGTAGGCACTCTCAAAGGTGAGCCGCTGGGTCAATATTAGGTATGACTCGTTTGGTCGAGTAAGTTTTGATGTTGTGATACAGAAAATAATGGATTCATGTCACGTAAAAGAAATTTTCAGTCGTACGATAGAGTCTGCTGCACGAAGGGCAGCCATGAATGTTGTTGTTCAACATTTACCATTATTTTTTGGGAGTGATTACTGATAAAGGTCCTTTTTTTCTGTATTCGCTTCACTAAAATCTGAAAATCGAAAGAAATTTGACGTGTAAGCGGTCATGTGAAGGTGACATCACTACAACTAATAAGGGGCACTATAATCCAGTGCTAACAGGGAAAATTCATTTTACCTTTACTTGACATCACCTCTGAAAATATGACATTATCTCGCCAACTTTATCGAGCAATTTGACCTTCTTTCTATACGAATCTTGACGGCGGGTTTAACGGATAACAGCCAGACAAGCCAACCTTTTTCTAAATTCTTTAATCTGCTGCGGGTAGTTAATCAACGTAAGAGAATAGTTAATTGGGCAACAGTCACCAAAATTCAAATTCCATCGTTGCGTCTGTCGCAAGTCATGAACAGGATTTGCTGAGTAAAATCGACGCATCTTCTCAGGAAGCGCGAGACATGGTTGACCAGGCTCGTGCCGATGCACAGAAAAATTTGCAGGACGCCGAAGCCAAACTCAATGACGATGTAACCTCGACACGGCGCGAACGCGAAGCGGCACGTCAAAAAGATTTCGATACCACCGTCAATGCAGCTGAAGCCCGGCTCGCGGGTGTGCGTGATGAAGCGGCTGCCAAAGTGGACGGATTGGCAAAAGATGTATTGGCCATGCTCATACCAAAAACTTCAGGGGGAAAGTAATACATGATTACCCCGATGGATCGCGTTGAGCTGGTTTGTTTGATTTCCGTTCGCCACGCATTGGTTCAGCACTTGCAGGATAAAGGCCTTCTTCATCTGGAAGAAGTACCGCTGGAGAACGACGCGGCCCCCGAATATTTGAGTCGCGTTGCTCTGGAAGGTCATGACCAGGAACGATTGCTGGCACTGGAAGAAGGGGACCGTTCCCTTGCCGAAACAATTCCGCTGCTTACACAGACCCCAAGTGCGGTGGATGTAAAAGCGAACACCGAAAAACTTGATGTATTAAACGACGCTGACCTGGCCGACAAGATTGGTGAGTGGGCATCGCAAATTCGCGAGAAGACCCGCACGCGTGTTGGTATACAGGAAAACCTGGATATCCTTCAAAACTACCAGGCTATTATCGAGCAGGTAGCCCCCTCTTTGGGCAACGACGTGAAGCTGGGTAAAGGCACCCGCGCATTAGTTCTCACCGGTGACGTGGCTCGTGTAGCTGCCCGGTTGGATGAACGCTTCGCCGAAGAGATCGGATCCGGATGCACCTTTCATAAAAACCAGACTTCCAAGAAACAACTGGTAGGTCTAATCGCGTTTCCCGAAGATCAGGAAAGCGCGGTCAACAAAATTTTGAATCAGGAAGGCGTGGCTCCCGTGGAAATGGGCGGCGATGAATACGCCGATGCCACAGCCAGCGAAGTGCTGAAACGCATTCGTGCCACCATCAGCAGTCAGCGTGATGAATTGGGCAAGCTGGAAGGCGAGGTCAACGTACTTTCCGCTCAGTTGGGCTCCAATATGCTCGCCGCCAAAGGCATCATAACCGACAGGCTCGCTTGTCTTCGTGTACAGAATCAATTTGCCCAGAGCAAAATGATCACGGTGATTCACGGCTGGACACCTGAAGATCGATTCGCGGAACTGGAATCGGTTGTGGAAGCAGCGTTCCCCGGCAAAGTGGATGTGAACCGTATCGGACTGGATGACATTCCTCATAGCCATGTGCCGACCCTGTTAAACAATCATAAACTTTTAAAGCCATTTGAAGTAGTGCTGAGTCTGTTTCGTCCTCCTACATACGGAACGGTTGACCCCACCTGGATGGTAGCCATCTCGTTTATTTTCTTCTACGGCTTTATTCTGGGCGATGCAGTTTACGGAGTAGGCGTCATTATCCTCTCTCAATTCCTGCGTCACAAGCTGGGTCACATCGAAGCCGTCAATTCCGCTGGAATCATCGGTACTTACATGGGATTATCCGGTATATTCTTTGGTGTGATCTATGGCGAATATGCTGGGAATTTTGTAGAGTTGTGGTTATGGCCCAGATTGTTTGGTGATATTCTGCATCCAATTTTCCATCGCTCGCATGAAACCACACAGCTCCTCGTCTATGCCATCTACATGGGTATCTTTCATATCTTCCTGGGGCTGGCTCTGGGAATCAAAGAAGACTTCCGCCATCACCATTCCAAGCATGCTATCGAAAAGATAGGCATGCTGCTGGGCCTCGCCGCAATGGTCATTCAAGCCTTCGCCTACTTCGGTGTGAATCCTTTTACCGCTTCAATTTTCGGACCCCTCAGCGCAGTCATGGCCATAGCAGGTGTTATCCTGATTTTCTACGCTATGGGAGCCATGGGCTTCATCGGCATTATCGAAATCATGTCACTGGGAGGAAATGTCCTATCCTACGCCCGTCTTATGGCTCTGGGTGTGGCATCCATCGCGTTAGCCGATATCGCCAACGACCTGCCCGAAATGATGGGGCCTGTCTTCGGACTCATCGGTGCGTTTACAGTACACGCACTGAATATTTGTATTGGTATTGCAAGTCCAACGATTCATTCGTTGCGTCTTAATTTTGTAGAGTTCTTACCCAAGTTTTATGCACCCGAAGGAAAAGGGTTCAACCCGTTCAAAAAGGAGAGCGTATCGTGAAAAGTAGTCTGATTGTGAAAATTATGYKGYTRSSTMYGSTMAKGMTNRMMGGCGWAKKCGMMKYKGYYSCGGCTGCCTCCGCTCAGGATAACGGCGAAGGCGAAGCTGTTGCGGCTGTGACTGCAGCTGGCGGTGATGTCGGAATCGGTGGCGGTCTTATCGCTATCGGTGCTGGTCTGGCTGTCGGTCTGGCTGGTATGGCTACCGGTCGCGCACAGGCAAGTGTTGGCGCTGGTGGTACCGGTGCTATCGCTGAAAAACCTGAGCTATTCACCAACGTCCTGATCCTGTTCGCTATTCCTGAAACCATTGTTATCCTTGGTTTCGTTATTGCGTTCCTGTTATTGGGCAACATCTAATTCCAGGAGTTTCTATGAAAGGCTCGGCCTTATTAGAAACCATGACCGCGCAGGCCATGGAAGAATGCGATAGCACTCGGAACACCGCACAGCAGGAAGCAGATGCGATTCTGGCGGATGCCAAAGCGCAAAGCCAGGCTCAACGCGAAAGCGTGGAAGCTCAGGTAACGCGTGAAATGGCTCACCTGGATGAACGGTGGGGTCAGATGGCCCATGCCGAAGCATCTCGTGCAGATTTAACGGTGAAAAACGATGCCGTTACAGCTGTACTCGCTTCTGTTCAAGCGGAGATCCGTCGTATAGTGTCCAGCCCTGATTTCGGCGGCATCCTGGATGCCCTGCTGGCTTCGCTTATGCAAGCCGCGGACGGCGAAATCGTGGTACTGGGCCCGGAAGCGCATCTGGATAGCGTGAAGAAATGGCTCGCAGGTAATGGTCACGCCARYGTGAAGGTRGTYGCGTCTCCCGAAATKTGGGACGGYGTTGCCATTCAAGATCCCGGTCGAAAATACCGGGTGTCCAACACSTTAACCGGGCGCTATCAACGCATAGAAGAGGAGTGTTCTCTGGAGCGTCGATTAGGCTAAATCCATCTGGGATTTTCGTATTTCCCCATTTGGTTAAAAATAGCTCTTGGCGCTCG
>NVWG01000105.1 GCA_002746185.1 Candidatus Hydrogenedentota bacterium | reverse complement strand
CCTACCCGGAACGCTCGGAACGGCGGATTGTTTACGTCGCAGGGGAAATTGAACATCCGAAATGCCCGATATAAGAACGATTTTGGACCGTTGGATCCGGCGTGCGGGTGTCCCGTGTGCACGACCCATAGCCGCGCATATTTGAGTCATTTATACCGGGCTGGAGAGGTGCTGGGGATACGGCTCAATACTTTACATAACCTCTGCTTTATGCTAGACTTAGCGGCTGATTCGCGTAAGGCGGTGCTGGAAGGCCGATTTACAGAATTTAAACGTTCTTTTCTTGCGTCTTACGATAATTCGGACGCCTAATTCCGAGCTTTATTTTCAGGAGTGTACGAGTGTTGGATTTTTTCATATTTGCTCAATCGGCAGCTGGCGGCGGAGATGCGGGAGCACCTTCTATGCTGGTGCAGATGTTCCCGTTGATTCTCATTTTTGCAGTTTTCTGGTTTCTCATGATTGCGCCTTCCCGGAAAAAGGATCGTGAGCGTAGGGCGTTGTTGGCAGCGTTGTCCAAAGGTGACAGCGTGATTTCATCAGGCGGTATATGCGGTACCATCGTGGGGATTAACGATAACACGGTAGTGTTGAAAGTAAGCGACGACCCTCCTACGAAGATCGAGTTTCTGCGCAGTTCTATTTCTCAGGTTGCGCCCAAAGAAACGAAAGACTCCAAAGAGTCCAAAGAGTCCAAAAAATAACTTGAAACCACTTTCCCCGTGAACCGAGCGGGATCTACCGGAGTTATTCATGCAAAATCATTTATACCGTAGTCTGCTTATATTGGCAGTCGTCATTATCGGCGCTGTCAATGTGGTGCCCACTGTAGGGTGGATGACGTTATCGTCTGAAGAGAGAGGTGCGCGTACAGAGCGTTGGAATACAGAGGACAGCGAACGGCGTGGGAAAGACACGTCCATTTTTACTGATTACGGCAGGGCTATCAAACGCTGGTCTGAATTCGATGTAGACAAGACCATTACACTGGGGCTGGATCTGCAAGGCGGAATCCACATGGTCATGGGCTTCGAGATGACGCAAGAGGCGTTGGATCGGGGATTGACCGAGGAAGACGTTCAGCAAATTATACTCCAAACGGTTCGCAACCGTATTGATGRATATGAAGCGCAGGAACCAATCATCCAAGCATTAGGTACGAATCAGGTGCAGATTCAGCTACCGGGTGAAAGGGATATCCAGCGTGCCAAGAAGCTGATTACCCAAGCGGCGGTATTGGATTTTCATATTACCAGTGGCCCTCAGGAAGCGGAGCAGGCTCTGGAGAAAGTGGATATTCATTTCAAAAATAAATTGGTACCTTTTTTATCTGCTCCAGATTTTATCAGCGGAGAGTACCGGGTTACCCCGGAGAATTTCGAAGAAGTAAAAAAACTTCTGGAGGAAGCCAATACGATTCCGGGTCTATTGCCCGAAGGGAAAGTATTTGTATTCAGCAAGGCCCCCAATCCATGGGATAAAGAACCTTATTATCTTATTTATCTCATGGAGGAAGAAAAATCTATGGGCGGGGAAAATCTTAGTTCTGCGTCGGCGCGTCCCGATCAGCAAAGTCCTGGCAACTGGACCATTCTGTTTGAATTCAATACGGAGGGAGCCAATGACTTTGCGAATTTGACGGAGGCGAACGTAAACCGTCGTTTGGGGATTGTGCTGGATGGATATATGATGTCCGCGCCCAATATCAATGAACGKATTTTTGGATCSGGGAGTATTTCYGGGACGTTTAATACRGAAGAAGCGAAGGATTTGGCTATCACGTTGAATTCCGGTTCGCTGCCAGTGAAGCCTACCGAAGATTACACGGGTATTGTAGGTGCGTCGCTGGGTGCGGAATCGGTGACCAAGGGCGTTAGGTCATCGCTCATCGGTTTGGGTATGGTCATGGTGTTCATGATTGTGTATTACCAGGCGGGGGGAATTATTGCGAATATTTCGCTGGCCGTGAATGCCATTATCATCTTGGGTGCGTTTGCGTATTTTAATACGACGCTGACCATGCCGGGTATTGCTGGGTTGATTCTGACTATTGGTATGGCGGTGGATGCCAACGTGCTTATTTTCGAGCGTATGCGCGAAGAAGCGAAGAACGGCAAGTCTCTTTCGGTGTGTATTGAGAGTGGGTATGAGCGGGCTACGTCAGCGATTTTGGATGCCAACGTAACGACGCTTATTGCGGCAATTGTACTGACGNNKWWYSRRAYKRSWMMGRTWYWKGRMTYSRMKMYYSSATWSWSWAKTSGYMWTWKYWSSAGCGKGTTCNYSSYKKWSRWGAWAWCWCRMRMKTYGSYSSMRYWMCKMTGCGMGMKGWWAWTKMYYTCCAAAATAAATATGCTGAGTCTCATCAGTGCTGATACGAAAATCGACTTTCTCGGCAAACGTAAAATGGCGGCGCTGCTTAGTGTGGTGGCCATTCTTGCTGGCTTGGGCATTCTGGGTGTGCGTGGCTCCGATTTTCTCGGTGTAGATTTCACAAACGGAACGAACATGCAGGTTTCGTTGGTATCGGATAACGAAGTTGGTGTTGAGGCGGTCCGTAATGCGCTAAGTGACGCGGGTTTCGGCGGTCATGAAGTACAGGAATCAGAAGAAGCGGGTGTGGTAGATAAAAATCGTTTCCTGATACGTATCAGCGAAAGCACGGTACCTTCGGGAGATGCTGAGGTAACGGAAGACATATCGTCGGAATCCATATCCACGACCGTTCAGAAAGCGCTCCTGCCTCTCACCAGCACACCGGATACGGCGAAATTGGATGAAGCGGTGATTTTGCTGCGAGTAGAGACGGTTGGCCCGGCAGTGGGTCAGCAGCTCCAGCGGGATGCGCGTAACGCCATCTTCTTTGCGTTGTTCTTTATTGTGTTGTATTTGTGGTTCCGGTTCGAATGGAAGTTTGCGGTAGGCGCGGTGGTGGCGTTGGTTCATGACGTGCTGATTGTGATTGGACTGATGGCGCTGTTTGGGCGCGAACTGTCCATACCTGTGGTGGCAGCATTGTTGACCATTATCGGGTATTCGTTGAACGATACGATTGTGGTATTCGACCGGGTTCGAGAAGATATGGGGCTGAACAAGTCTCGTGGTATGGARTTTCTKGATTCCATGAACTTAAGTATAAACCGGACACTGAGCCGTACGCTACTCACATCGTTGACGACCTTATTTGTGGTCGTTGTGCTTTTCCTGTTTGGCGGAAGCGCTATCAATGACTTCGCTTTTGCGCTTATTGCCGGAGTCATCGTGGGTACGTATTCCTCCATTTTCGTGGCTACACCGGTGGTATACGYGTGGCAGAAGTGGCGTGATAAGCAGCGAGCCGCGCATGCCGAAAAGGTGGCTGGGCAGAAGAATAAGGGCGGCAAGAAGAATCGCCCGACTACTGCGTAATGTTTACGTAAAACCGATTTCACTGCCGGGACCTGAGAAGGTTCCGGCAGTTTTMTTTTTGAGATAMTTTGTTACGATAGCGGTRAGGAATYGATRCTKTATGGACGAGCAAAAAAATGTTTTTATGCAGGGCGATTCACCTTCAGGGAAAAAGAATGCGCCGTTGGCTGTTGCGAGTTTTTCGTGTGCGAACATCAGTTTGATAGGGTTGTTTGCGGCGCAGATCAATCCCTGGATGACACTGGTCTTTTTTCTTTTTCCGGCGGCGATTGTTTCCGGTCATCTGGCGCGGCGTGCCATGCGTAAAGAACCGCAGCGATGGACAGGTGAGGGGATGGCCACCTACGGACTGGTGATTGGGTATTTGGGATTGACGCTGGCGATTGGGGCGCTTGGGGTGGTGCTGGGCGGCTACGCTTCTGTTTAGTCCAACCCTTCGTGCAACGCTTCGCTGGAACGAATGTGGGCGGCCAGGTAGCTGTGGAGCAGGAATTTTAATTCGTCGATTATGAGGGGGTMTTGCTTATCGGTCATGCGCATGGATTGATCCAGCATGAGGTTGGTGGTTTCAAACATAACGCGAGCGATGGTTCTGATCTGCTCTTTATCGTCCAGTGGGAGAATCCGGCTCAGGAACGGCGCGAGAATTTCATCGAAGAGTAATTCCCTGTTTTGCTGATCCACCTCTCGGAGTTCGGTGGTGTTTTGGATAGCGAGCCAAACAGAAAAGAAGGCCCAATCGGAGCGCCACATATCCGCCAGGATGTCCAGTGCCTCGGGAATGATTTCGTCCCAGGGGCGAATCGGTGCGTCGGGCCCCATCAACTCATTCATGGTTTCGGCTATTCGAGCTTGATAGCGATTGGCCAACGCGTGGATGATGGCGAATCGGTTCGGGAAAAACTGATAGACGGAACCGATGGAAACGCCCGCACGTTTTGCAATGAGGTTGGTCTTGACGGAGTTGTATCCTTCGTCAGTAAGAAGCTGTGCGGCGGCATCAAGAATGCGTTCGACTCGTTCTCGGCTTCGGGCCTGAACGGGTAGACGCCGGGGTTGAATGCCGGGGAGCGGCACGACGGTACTGTCGGTATCTTCGGGTTGAGCCATGCCTTTCTTCTCCATTGGTTAGGTTCATTATATATCGAAGAGGGTGGATGGGCAACTGTTATGTCCGGCAGGTTGGCTCGGCATAAGGGGGTGTGATAAAGTCCATTTTGATTTATCTATTTGTGTATTCGGTATTGTGGGGGCCCATTCGTATTCATGCCAACTGATTCAATTCAAATTTCGGTGGTAATCCCGTCGTTCAATGAAGAAAAGCGTGTGGGAAGTACGTTGGATAAGCTGGAGGCGTATCTGGACGGGCAACCTTATTCATACGAAATACTTGTGGTGGATGACGGCAGCACGGACGGCACAGCCCATGTGGTTACAGACGAATATCCAGAAGTAACGTTGGTGACGTATAGCGAAAATCGAGGCAAGGGCTATGCGATGCGGCAGGGGGTGCCGGAGTGTAAGGGAGCATTCATTCTGGTGTACGACGCGGATGGWTCTACWCCYATCGAGGATRTGGARAAAATCTGGCCGTTGATGGAAGCAGGGGCAGATGTGGTCATTGGTTCGAGAGCGTTGCCTGAATCGGATGTGCAGGTCCGCCAGCCGTTGTATCGCCAATCCATGGGGCGTATATTTAATTTGATTCTGCGTCTGCTTTGGCTTACGTCGTATAAAGATACCCAATGCGGGTTTAAATGTTTCCGGMGAAAWTGTGCCGAGGATGTTTTTCCCAAGCTGACGATGGATGGRTTTGGGGCAGATTGCGAAATGYTGTATGTGGCGAACCTGCTTGGYTATGGGATAGAAGAAATTCCGGTACGTTGGGTTAATTCGCCTGATTCCCGAGTRAACGCTTTTTGGGATTCGYTGGATATGCTTCGAGAAGTGCTGCTGGTGCGGTGGAAATCCATGATGGGTGCGTATCGCTAGTGTGCGCTATTGTCGGGTAGCCATGAACGCATCCCACAGTGATTGCTTAATGTAGACATGACGCAGGACGGAGGGTCGCAGTCCCTGCATCTCTTTGGCGTACTCTCCCTGCAATCGCTCGCTTAATTCGTCTCGTAATCCGGGTGCCGCGATGATGATATCTGCCTCTGGATTCGCTGGCGGGGTATCCCAATATCCAACGTGATCGTATTTCCGAAGATACCAAGGCAAGGGCCAGTAGTCTCTGTCGGGCTGATAAATCTTGATGAGCATGCTGGGGGGATCGGGATGTATGGCAGCAATATCGTCGACTCGTTGAACCAGTTTCAGGAAAGCGGAAGAGGTGTGCGCGTAGACGTAGGGGTTGCGTGGGTCGGCAGGGTATACGAAATTAGCGCGATAGCTCTGGAGACCCAGATGAGCTGTTGCTGCGAGGATCGGTATAAGGAACAAGGCTTTCAAAGGGGTGGATGGGATACGTTTCAGTGCGGCGGCCATACTCACGGCGGCCAGGAGTATGATGCCGTTGTAAAAGCTGAGCATGGACCAGGGGGTCTTGTATGGGATGACGGCGTACACGGTGGTGAGGGCGAAGGTGTACACGGTGAGGAAAAGGATGAAGTTCGGAACGGCGGATTTTGCGAAGTATCGGAATGCGATGGTGAGAAGGGCGGCAGCAGCGAGAATCAGGATGAGACCTTCGCTCCACCAGGGCCCGGGGCCGCGATGTACGTAGGTCAGCAAGCCCAAGTAGTAGTGCCAAGGCTTGTCGTGGAGTCCCGCGCCGTCGGCTCGCTGCAGGTAGTTGCCGTAGGTGAGGATGGAATCCAGAGGGCCGCGCAGGTGGGTGAAAAATGCGGAGTACAGGAGAATGGATGCGGCAATGGCTGGAAGAATGAAAGCAAGCCAATGGTTCCTGGGGATGGCACGAAAGTACGCGAGGGCTTGGGTGCGGGCTACTGAATCGCGTATCCATAGTGAGATCAGCCCGGCTGCCATGGCGGCATAAGCGAGGATAGCCGTTTCTTTGGTGGCGTGAATGAGACTCAAGGAAAGTCCGGTGACGGCGGCCCAAGCTATGGATGGATTATTTTTGTAGCGCCAGGCACAGGTGATGGCCGCCAGGGTAAAGAAGACGAGGAGCATTTCCTGGATGTAGTATCGGCTGTAAAAAACGAAGGCGGGGGATACGGCGATGAACATAGCGGCCCACACGGCGGCGCCATGCCCCAGGGCATCTCGGAGCAGCAGAAGCAGGAGGATGAGTCCTACACCGAAGAGTACAGGTACGATGCGGTATGTGAATTCAGTGGTGTCCGCGAAAGAATGGGTGCCGGATATCCAGGCGGGTAACAGCGTCAGGTAATACAGAGTGGGGCCGTGGTGATCGTGGGGGTCGTATTCGTAGCGGCTGGTTTCTAGGAGGTGACCCGCTTTGACGGCTTGGTTGGCTTCGTCGCCGTGCATGGGGCGAAGGTCGAGTTGGGGCAGCCGAAAAAGCAGCGCGCCCATCGCAATGAGTACGATGAGCGCGCCGGAAATTTTAGGGTTCAATCCCATGGTGGTGCAGGGGCAGCCGGATTATTCAGCCAGTTTACCGAAGACTTCGGCTTCCACGTAGTTGTTGAATTCGTCGCTGGTGTTTCCGTTGCTATAAAAGCGAACATAACGGCCAGTGATACCCTTCATATCGATGAATTTACTCTTGTAGCTTTCGATGTATTCTTTATCCGTACCTACGCCCAGTTCGGACGAGTTGTCGTGATCGTTGTTGAACACGGTCTGGACATTTTTCGTGAACTCCGCATCGTCGGCTGTTCTCACGGCGATATCGAAGTAAACGCGGTCGCCTTCGTGAAAATGCCACAACGTGAGGGCATACAAGGTATGCGCTGCGCCTAAATCAATCTGTATCCACTGTACGCCTTTATCAAGACCCAGCAGGCTTTTCTGCTGATAGTCCTTATCGCCATCAACCAGGAAGGAAAATTCGCCGAATTCGGGCATATCCACACTGGCGGTGACGGTTTTTCCACTGGCTACGTTGGTGACCCCGGCAGGTACGTCAAACGCCGGGCGGGGTTTATAATTGGGCTCCTCCAGGTTTGAGCCAAAGTAATCCAGCGGGGTGCCGCCGAAATAGGGGTCAGGCAGCTCCAGTTTCAGCTCTTCGGCATAAGCAGAACCGAATCCCATGAGTGCCAGTCCAATGATTGCAGTAGAAAACTTCATGTCGTACTCCTTATTTGGATAGGGCAGGCGGAGAACCGCTTACCAGTTATATCAGGTGTAAATTAGACGATTACTTTATCATAAATATTCAATTCTTTTCACCTTTCGGGTGACATGGAACCAGGCGCAAAGGGAATACACTACTGTAGTTAGCCCACATTCGAGTGTTTTGTTGATTTGTTGACCGTATGCTACACTCACCATAACGACGGAGATCACCTTTTCATGTCCGAGTCTACTGAAAATCACCCTGCCATTTTGGGTTGTCTGGAAGTCTGTAAACGGTGCGACACCCTGCTTGAATCCGTTTCTGACGATCTATTTTGTGAATCAACGTCCATTCACGACTCCATTGGCGGGCATTTGCGGCACTGTCTGGAGCATGTAACGTGTTTCCTGGCGGGATTGGATGATGGACTGATCGATTATGATTTGCGGGTGCGTTCGGCGGATCTGGAGAATAACCGGACGTTGTTTCGACGTGCTCTCCAAAAGACCATGCAGGATTTGGAAGCGATCCCAACTGATATCGTCGGGAACGATATACGTGTACGGCAAATTCAGAACCCCGGTGAGCCTCCTGTGGATATGGGTACGACGGTAGAGCGGGAATTGGTGTTTCTGTCCAGCCATTTGGTTCATCACATGGCTTTAGTGGTGTATATCTGCCGACAAGAAGGTATTGAAGTGCCATCGGATTTTGCAATAGCATTTTCTACTTCGGCTTACCGCGCCGCAGCGACTGGCTGACGGTAGCACCTTTTTATGTGTACTCTCACTGTACAGTCCCTCCCAACAGGTATCCTGGCGACCATGAATCGAGACGAGGCGTTGAGCCGTGCTCCCGAGACGTCGCCTGTTATTCATGCGGACGATTCCATACGTTGGATGGCTCCTCACGATGGCGAAAAAGGCGGTACGTGGATGGGGGCGAATGAGCATGGCGTAGTGGCGTGTCTTCTGAATGCGTATCTGCCGGGAGAGAGTTTGCTGCCGGATACAAGTGGACATTATCAGAGTCGAGGCGAAATCATTCCAACGATGTTGGCACAAGGCGGCGGCGTGGAAGCGGTGGAGTGGATTGAGTCGGAACTGGATCCGAAAAAATATCCTTCCTTCATGCTGCTGGTATTCGCCAAGGGGATTGCGCGATGTTATACGTGGCATAAACATGAGACCATGGCGTGCGAAGACTTACTGGATGCCGAGTGGGTATTGCGGTCGTCGTCCGGGTGGGACAGCTCGGAAGTATCGAAATGGCGTGAGGATTTGTTTGCAGACTGGCGTTCCGACGGTGAGGAAATGATCGATCACCTGCCCAAGTTTCATCTTATTCAGGAGGCGGGGCGGGAAGACTGGTCGCCGTTGATGAAGCGGAGCTGGTCGGGCACGCGCAGTGTAACTCAGGTGGCTATCGATTTTAATGACCTGAAAATTGATTTGAGGTATTGGCCCCAGCCTTACCCGGGTTCCCATCACGCCGATGTGCATTTGGCGTTGCCGTTGATTCATGCCGATTCTGTATCGGAAAAGACCGAATCCCTCCGTTCATGAGCGCCTGGATCGAAGAATCCATCAACCTATTGTCTGATAATCCTGTAATGCAGGGCACGTTGGTTGCGTTGTGCACTTTTGTGCTGGAGGATCCCACGACGCTGGCATCGGCACTACTCGTGGCGGACGGGCGGATGGCATACAGCACGGCGCTGATAGGGTTGTCATTGGGCATCGGATTGGGCGATTGGGGTCTTTACGCGGTGGGGCGTGTGCTGGGTCCGAAAACGGTGTCGTGGGGGATTGTYTCGCAAAAACGTYTGAATCGCGCYGGRTCRTGGTTTGAACGGAATCTGGTAGCGGCGGTTTTTGTATCACGATTCATTCCTGGATTAAGGCTGCCTGCGAATCTGGCGGCGGGTATCACGCATACATCGCCGCGTCGCTATCTGCCGTTGGCGCTGTTGGCATCGCTGGTGTGGACGTTCATCATGTTGAGTATCATCAGTACGTTGGGGCAGTCTGTATTGCCTGTGCTGGGAGCGATGARATGGCCTGTGAGTATTACGGTGATTTTTCTGTTGGTTGTGCTGCAGCGTCATTCGCTGCGGCAGATTGACAATGAAGTGGAAGAGATCGTGGAGGATGGGGGGGCTACGGCTTCGTATTTTGAATTCTGGCACCCAGTGGTATTTTATCTTCCTGTGGCGGCGTACTACCTGTGGCTATCTATTAAATATCGAAGCATGACATTGCCGACGGCGTCGAATCCGTCTATTTATTCGGGTGGGATGATTCGTGAATCGAAATCGCAAATTCTAGACATGATTCCGGAGAGTATGGCGGAGTGGTTTGCACCGCATGCCTTATTGGAAAAAACATCGGGTGATGAGGTGGRCGWRCTTACRGACMGGGCMCTKGYGTTGATGGAAGATCGAGAATTGGTATTTCCTATTGTTGCCAAGCCGGATCAGGGGCAGCGGGGAGTAGGAGTACAACTGGTTCGAGATCGAGGACAGTTATCACGATACTTGGATAGTTTTCCTGAAGGTGCATCGGTTTGTCTACAGGCGTTGGCGGACTATCCACATGAAGCCGGAATCTTATATTATCGATATCCCGGTGAAGAACACGGGCGGATCATGTCAATCACCTTGAAGGATTTTCCCCAGGTGGTGGGGGACGGCGAGCATACCCTGCGTAAACTCATCGAAAAGTCTCCCAGGGCGAAAATGATGAAGCAGGTTTTTTACAAACGTCATGGACAGGAACTGGATCGGGTGTTGTCGGCGGGTGAAAACTTTCAGTTGGTATTCGCCGGAAATCACAAGCAGGGATGTATATTTCGAGACGGTATCCATATTCTGACGGAGGAGATGGAGTCGCGCATTGATACCATAGCGCGGGACATACCGGGGTTTTATTTCGGGCGTTTTGATATCCGATTCCGCGACATGGAATCTTTTCAACAGGGTGAGGCGTTTACTATTATTGAAGTGAACGGGGCTGGCGCGGAGGCGACACATATCTGGGACCCCAATGCGGAGCTGACGGATGCGTATCGCACGTTGTTCGAGCAATTTGCTATTCTRTTTCGTATAGGACATACGAATCGGGAGCAAGGATGTAAACCTTTGGGCCCGGTTCAATTTCTAAAAGACGTGGCGGAGTATCATCGTATCGCACGTCGTTATCCGATGGCGGACTGATGTGCGCCTGGGAGAATTCCTGATGAAAAATTTAGACATAACACAAACATCGCTGACCACCAAGCCGTTTGAGTCGGCAGCAGATTTTACGTTGTTGTGGAATAAAGTAGATTTGATTACGCTGCCCCACAAGAAAAAAGATCGCTATGTGGCGGGATTTGCGAATTCGGATCGCTGTGTGGACAGAGCGCTGCGACTCCGGTATGAGGTATTCAATCTGGAGTTAAATGAGGGGTTGGATGAATCGGCGGTGACAGGTCTGGATCGTGATGAGTACGATGATCAGATGACGCATCTGGTGCTGCTGGAACCGTCCACCATGGCCATCGTGGGGACATATCGAATTCAGACCATGCTGCATGCGCAAAAATATCGCGGATTGTATTCGGCGCAGGAATATGATTTGTCGCCGTTGGATCTCTACTTCGATCAGACCCTAGAATTGGGGCGGGCGTGTCTGGCGATGGAGCATCGCACGTTTCGCGCCATCATGACCATCTGGCTGGGTATCGGCGCGTATATGAATATGTATGACCAGCGTTATCTCTTCGGATGCAGCTCGCTTACGTCGCAGGATCCGGATGACGGCTGGCGTGCCATGAAGACGATACGGAAAGAGAGTTATCTGCATTCGGATTTGATGCTGCAAGCATTGGGGCCGTATAACTGCGGCGCAGTGTCTCGGGAATTTGATGTCGATCTGGGTGATGCTGTGTCACTCCCGAAATTATTTCGCACATACTTGCGCCTGGGTTCCAAAGTAATCTCCGAACCCGCCATTGATCGAGAATTCGGTACCGTTGATTTCCTCGTGTTTCAGGATGTACAGGCCATTGCCCTGTCGAAATTGGACGTACTGAAATGAGCGACGGCGATGCCGGGGTTTCGGGTACACCGGAAGCCGCGTCCTCGTCATTACCCCGTGCCCGAACGAATTATCTGAAATCGTTTGGTAAATTTTTTCTGCTGGGCGGATATACCCTCTCGCGATATCTTATTTTTGTATTCTTGCGCACATTGACAGCTACTCCGGAAGCCAAAACGAATCTGGTGTTGGAGCGTGCCCATCGTTGGATGAAGAGAAGCACTCGGTTGGCAGGGTTTCAGGTGGAATGTCGGGGACAGGTCCCTGAGGGCAGCTATCTGATTGCGCCCAATCATCTGAGTTACGCCGATATTATTGTATTAGGGTCAATATTCAAGTGTTTTTTCGTGGCCAAGGACGACGTGGAATCCTGGCCCATCATCGGTTTTCTATTCAAGCAGACGGAGCAGATCAGTGTACCAAGAAATTCGCGGCGAGGCGTGCTGGCTACGAACAAGCGTGTTGGAGAACGGCTGACGCAAGGTCAATCCGTGTGCGTATTCCTGGAGGGCACATCGTCGGGCGGCGGTGAGGTGCTCCCGTTTCACGCGTCGCTTTTGCAGCCTGCGCTGGATGCGGGCGTACCGGTGGTACCCGTAGCGATTCGATGGACGTGTGAACAGCCCGGCGTGAATGTGGAGGAAGACATCGCGTATTGGAAAGATCATACCCTGGTGCCGCATCTGATTCGTCTGCTGGGACTGGGCGGGTGTCGAGCGATTGTGACCATTGGGGAGCCGACGTTGTCTGGCGAACGTGACCGGAAGACGTGGGCCGTTGCACTCCATGATGAAGTAGCGTCTATGCTGGAGGAGCAGTGATGAAACGGAAATGGCTGCGTCGGCTTGGGTGGACTTTTTTTGCTTTGGTGATACTGGAGATCATTTCCGTGCAGGCCTTGGATTATTTCCGGTCACCAGAGAATGTGAAAGGGTTGAAGCGGGAGAGTATTCGCAGTGCTATCGGATACGATGTGAGTTGCCTGATTCCCTTCGATTCGGATGCGAGTCTACAGCGTGTTGTGTATGTACACGGCACGCCCGGCACGGCGCAAGGGTTCGAGCGATACCTGCATCGTCCCATACCGGGGCTGGAACCTGTTTCGCTGGATCGACCGGGGTTCGGTCATRCGAAACCGCTGAAACCCGTGATGACGCTGCACGAACAGGCTTCTGCTGTCGCCACGTTGCTGGTAGAAAGGGACGGAAAATGGCCTATTCTGGTGGGACATTCCATGGGCGCGCCGATTATCTGTCAGGTGGCGGCGGAATTTCCCGATAGAGTAGGTGGGCTGGTGATTCTGGCGGGGGCGCTGGATCCGGCACTGGAAAAAACGTACTGGTACAACCGCGTGGGCCGTTTCCTCTTCGTTCCGTATATGCTGCCCCGGGTGATACGCCATTCCAACGAAGAGTTGTCCCCGTTGAAAAAAGAACTGGAGAAGCTGGAGCCGTTGCTGAAAAATATCACCTGTCCGGTTATCATCATGCACGCCCCCAACGACATGCTCGTCCCCTTCGCCAACGTGGCCTATATGGAAAAACACTTATCGAATAGTGAGACTATTGTCCTGGAGGAGAAAAATCATTTCCTCCCGTGGAATTCCGAAGTTGCCGTGCGTAAAGCGATACGGAGTCTGATGCCGTCCAGTGGAGAAGCATCCCACGAAGGCAGGGGTGATTAGTGCGATCTGCAACCGCTTTTTTGTCCACAGATGTCACAGATGTACACAGATATAAACCGCCAATGACATATTTTTGGTGTCATTGCGATGAGGCCGGAGGCTGACGTGGCAATCTGATCGCCCCCACGACCACGAATCAAGGGGCGTGACTTCTCGTACAGACGAAACCTTATGTGCGAAATCTTTTTCAAGAGAGTAGAGGAAAAGATTTGTCCAAGTTTATGAAAAGCTATTTTAGATCGTTCCGGCATCCAGGGTGGCGGCGGCGCGTTTTGCCATGGAATCCACGATCATGTTGAATTGGGCGAAGCGTTCGTCGGTGGTTTGACCGCGCCGGTATCGGGCGTATATCTGCTGGATGATTACGGCGCCTTTGTAGAGCGCGAAAATGTAGTAATAGAGTATGTTGGACAGATCGAAGCCTGTGCGCGCCTGGTAGCGATCCATGAGTTCCTGTCTGGACAAGGCGCCGGGTAAGCTGTTCATGAAGCTTTGGGATACGGTGAACACGGGGCCGTCGCTGCTTTCGATCCAGGTGGTGAGGGTGGTGGCGAAATCGGACAGCGGATCGCCGATGGTGGACATTTCCCAATCCAGCACACCGATGATTTTCGTCATGGTCTCCGGGTCGTAGATCAGGTTGTCCCATTTATAGTCGTTGTGGATCACTGTAGCGGTGGAATCCTCGATGGGATCTTTCTTCAGCCAGGCGAGAAGTTCATTGATGAGGGGCACCTCATCGACTACGGCTGCATCCCATCGTTTCTCCCATCCGCCTAGTTGACGTTGTACGTAGCCGGGACCTTTGTACATGTGTTCCAATCCGGCTTCCCGGAAATCCAGCGTGTGCATGTCCGCCAGCGTATCCACGAAAGAGTGATGCGCGGCACGAACTTTTTCTTTGGGCATGATCAGACCATCGGGTTGCTGGACACGAAAGATGACGCCTTTGATGCGTTCCATGACGTAGAACTTCGCACCGAAGATGTCCGTGTCTTCGCATACCGCTATGGGTTTGGGCGCGGGCGCATACCGTCCGTGAAGTTTATCGAGCATACGGTATTCCCGCGTCATGTCGTGTGCGGCGGCGGCAGTTTTTCCGTGGGGCGGAAGGCGGAGGACGAATTCCCGGTCATCGTAACGCAGGCAATAGGTGAGATTGGAATGGCCGCCGGGAAACTGGGTCAACTCCAGTTCCCCTGACAGATCCGGCACGGCGTTGMGCACGAACGCATCCAATTGATCGGTTTCGATTTGCTCTTTAGCGCGAACGGGGGCGGTGGAATCGGTGAAATCAGACATGGGTGATCCTAATACGATTTGGGCAGGCCGAGGACGTGCTCGCCGATATAGTTGAGGGCCATTTCCTGGGACACGGGAGCGAGTTTATAGAGACGAATCTCCCGCCAGAGCCGTTCAACGTGGTATTCCTTGGCATAGCCCATACCGCCGTGGGTCTGGAGTGCCGCGTCGCATGCGGCGAATCCGGCCTCGGCGGCGGTCCACTTGGCGATGTTAGCTTCGGGGCCGCAGGGGTGATCGTTATCGAAGAGCCACGCACCTTTCTGAATGACCAGGTTGGCGGCTTCGAGTTGCGCGTAGGCAGATGCTAAGGGGAACTGGATGCCCTGATTCTGGCCGATKGGRCGATYRAAKACRWWGCGTTCMTTKGCATAYTYMRCCGCCMGKTYGAKGGCGKYSYKGSCTATGCCGACGSMTTCCGMRGCSAYSAGRAKSCGYTCKGGATTCAAGCCRKRMAKGAKSTGGYRRAASCCYTGRCCTTCYTCGCCGATSAGRTCRKMSGCSGGWAYCSGYASGYCRTCSATGAACAKYTCRTTSGARTCWACSGCSKYGCGSCCCAKYTTKTCRATYTCGYGGATGGTGATACCTTCCGATTTCAGGTCCATGAGAAACAGGGACATGCCCAGGGTTTTCTTCTCCACCTCTTCGTAGGGCGTGGTACGCACCAGGATAAGTGTGCGGTCAGCATTCTGTAGGTTGGTGGACCAGACTTTTTTTCCGGTGATGAGATAGTCGTTGCCATCCTTGACGGCGCGTGTGGTGATACGCGTGGTGTCCGTGCCTGCGTCGGGTTCCGTGATGCTGAATCCCAGTTTCATTTCACCGGACGCGATTTTGGGTAGGTAGGCTTGCTTCTGTTCTTCGCTACCGTACTTAATGATGGGCATGGGAGGGAAGATAGAGAAATGAATGGGGGAGGCGCCTGTGGTGCCTGCGCCGGATGCACAAATTTCGTGGAGGAGGATGCAGGCTTCGGTGATGCCCAGGCCCGCGCCGCCGTATTCCTCCGGGATAGCGATACCGAGCCAGCCCGCATCGCCGAAGGCGTTGAAAAATTCGTGGGGGTAGGTGTGGGTGCTGTCCCGCTCGCGCCAGTAGTCCATATCGAACTGCTCAGCGGTCTGGCGGACTTTATCACGAATCATGTTTTGTTCGTCAGTGAATGAAAAATCCATGGCAGGTGTTATCTTTCTGAGTGTGATTTCGAATCAGGTCTCATTTTACGGAGTACCCGGCTCATATCCAAATAAAATGTTGTGCCCCAAAGAGTTGGGTAGACGAATGGGCGGAAATATGGTAGAAATGTATTACTGAGGGAAGTGGTGCTTTTTGTTTGATACCAGCGAGGGAGAATAAAGTGGCTAAGCGTAATACTCAAAAGGAAATAGACGAGTTCATGTCCGGGTTGATTCGGCGTAATCCGGGGGAGTTGGAATTCCACCAGGCGGTACTTGAAGTGGTGGAATCGGTCATGCCTTATATTCTGGATAACCCGGTGTACGAAAAAGCGCAGATTCTGCAGCGTATGACCGAGCCGGACAGGGTTATCATTTTCCGCGTTTCATGGGAAGACGATGGGGGGAATTTCCGGGTTAATCGCGGGTATCGCGTACAGTGCAACAATGCCATCGGACCGTATAAGGGTGGATTGCGTTTTCACCCGTCTGTGAACCTGAGCATCCTCAAATTTCTGGGCTTCGAGCAGACGCTGAAAAACAGTCTGACTACCTTACCCATGGGGGGCGCTAAAGGGGGAGCCAACTTCAATCCGAAAGGAAAATCCGACCGGGAAGTGATGCGCTTCTGCCAATCTTTCATGACCGAACTAACGAAGCACATCGGGAAGGACAAGGACGTTCCCGCCGGGGATATCGGTGTAGGCGCTCGAGAAATTGGGTATCTCTTCGGGCAGCACATGCGCATGACCAACGAATTCACAGGCACGCTTACGGGGAAGGGGTTGGAATTCGGCGGCAGCCTGATTCGCAAAGAAGCTACGGGCTTCGGGTGCGTGTATTTTGTAGAAGAAATGTTCAACCGTATCGGCAATAGCATTAAAGGCAAAACGTGTGTGGTCTCCGGATCGGGGAATGTGGCACAGCATACTATCGAAAAAATTCTGCACCTGGGCGGAAAACCCGTGACGGCTTCTGATTCGGGCGGATTCATTCACGACCCGAACGGTATCGATATGGATAAGTTGGAATTTCTGATGGAACTGAAAAATATAAAACGGGGCCGTATCAGCGAATACGCGGATAAATTCAAGTGTGAATATCACGAGGGGGAGCGGCCTTGGAGTGTGCCTTGCGACGTAGCGTTTCCGTCTGCGACTCAGAATGAAATCACGGAGAAAGACGCTAAAACCCTGTTGAAAAATAGAGTAAAGGCTGTAGGGGAAGGGGCTAATATGCCTACGGAGTTGGGCGGAGTTCATGCTTTTTTGAAGGCTGAAATTCTATATGCGCCCAGTAAAGCAGCCAATGCCGGGGGAGTTACCGTGTCCGGCCTGGAGCAATCACAGAATGCGCTGCGCATGTCATGGACTGCAGCCGAAGTGGATGCGAAGCTCCAGGTGATTATGAAAGATATACATGCCCAGTGCGTTATATATGGCGGGGGTACGAACGAGCATGTTGATT
>NVWG01000104.1 GCA_002746185.1 Candidatus Hydrogenedentota bacterium | reverse complement strand
CATCTATTCTAACGGCTTACCGAATTAAATGAAAGGATACATGGGCAGCGTCGGAATTTARTAYTCTTCGCCGCGATGGGCTTGCAGACGTGCCTGGGCACGAGCCAATGACGCCATGGCGCGGGTCAAATCCAGATCTTCCGGTGGTTTATTCAWTCGCTCTTCAGCGCGATCCATGGCGGCCTGGGCTCGTTTGTCGTCGATGGATGAGGCAGGCTCCATTCCATCGGCGAGAATCAATATGCGATTAYCCAGCACCTCGGCAAATCCTTTGTGTATCGCAAAGAACTCGGGTTTTTCGTTTCCGGTGTCCACAATAACCACGCCGTGATCCACGGTGGTTAATAAGGGTGTGTGACCGGGATACACGGTCATGACCCCAGCCACCCCGGGTATCACTACCTGAGCGGCATCCACCTTTATTGGGGGATGGGCTGGTGAACTGAATTCAATATTGAGTTGCGTTTCTGTCATGATTATCGGGTCTGTATCTTTTTGGCTTTTTCTACGGCATCTTCAATGGTGCCGCAATACAAAAATGCCGCTTCCGGCAAGCTGTCGTGTTTGCCGTCCAGAATTTCCGCGAAGCTGCGTATGGTGTCTTCTACTTTGACGTATTGCCCGTTCATCCCGGTGAACTGCTCTGCTACGAAGAAGGACTGGGACAGAAATTTCTGAATGCGGCGAGCGCGATTCACGATAACTTTATCGTCTTCGGACAGCTCGTCCATTCCAAGGATGGCGATTATATCCTGCAAATCTTTGTAGCGTTGGAGAATTTCCTGTACGCCACGGGCCACGCGATAGTGTTCTTCCCCTACAATACGGGGATCGAGAATCTGGCTGCTGGAATCCAGGGGATCCACAGCGGGATAGATACCCAGCTCGGAAATGCCACGGGAAAGCACCGTCTTGGCATCCAGATGGGCAAAGGTGGTAGCGGGCGCGGGATCGGTCAAGTCATCGGCAGGCACGTAGATGGCCTGTACCGAGGTAATGGAACCATCTTTGGTGGAGGTGATGCGTTCTTGCAGTTCGCCCATCTCGGTGGCGAGGGTGGGCTGGTATCCCACGGCGCTGGGCATACGACCGAGGAGCGCGGACACTTCGGAACCAGCCTGGGTGAATCGGAAGATATTATCTACAAATAAAAGTACATCCTGATGTTCTTCATCGCGAAAATATTCGGCTACGGTGAGTCCTGTGAGGGCTACGCGAGACCGGGCGCCTGGAGGTTCGGTCATTTGTCCGTAGACCAGTGCGGTCTTGTCGATAACGCCGGACTCGGTCATTTCCATGAACAGGTCATTCCCTTCACGGGTACGTTCACCCACTCCAGCGAATACGGAATACCCCCCGTGGCTGGTAGCTACGTTACGAATCAGCTCCATGATAAGAACGGTTTTACCTACGCCAGCACCGCCGAACAGTCCGGTTTTTCCGCCCTTGGAATAGGGAGCCAGCAAGTCGATAACCTTGATACCCGTCTCGAACATTTCCGCTTTGGTGGTCAGCTCATGAAATTCGGGGGCGGAACGATGGATGGGCCACCGCGTTTTTGCGTCAATAGGGCCAGCCTGATCTACAGGTTCGCCTACCACATTGATGATACGCCCCAGCACGCATTCGCCTACGGGAGTGGTGATGTATTCGCCGGTGTCCGTTGCTTCCATACCCCGTACCAGACCGTCGGTACTGTCCATGGCAATGGTGCGCACGGAATTCTCGCCCAAATGCTGCGCCACTTCGAGTATGAGTGTGGACTCGCCTTCCCGTTCCACAGCCAGCGCATTGTAGATGGGGGGAAGCTGTCCGGGTTCAAACTTTACATCCACCACCGGTCCGATAACCGTCGAAATTTTTCCTGCGTTCATACTATTTCTCCGTCGAACGAATTCACCGTTCGGTTAGTTTCTTTATATCGCTTCAGCGCCGCTCACCACTTCGATAAGCTCGGTGGTAATGGCATCTTGACGAGCGCGGTTATACTGAAGGGTCATGCGATCTATCATTTCTCCGGCATTGGTGGTAGCCGAGTCCATAGCGGTCATGCGTGCGCCGTGTTCGCTGGCAGCGGATTCGTTGAGTATGCGGTGCATTTGCACGGATAGGTGACGGGACAATAACGCCGCGAATACGCCTGCTTCAGATGGTTCGTATACAAAATCAGCGACGGATCCTGTTGTATCCTTTTCAGGCTCAAACGGTAATATTTTTTCCAATGTAACGGTTTGCGTAATAGCCGATTGAAACGCGTTGAACAGGCAATACACCGCGTCGGTCTGCCCGTTGGTAAATTCTCCCGCAGCGGCATCGATGATGGTGCTGGCGGTCTCCATCAGGGAGCCGTCGAAAATATCGATATGGGTATTGGCGATGCCGTCATATTTTCGAGACAGCAGTTCCCCGCCCTTTTTCCCCACCACGGTTAATTCGACTTGCTTGTCTGGAAAGGTTTCTTTGATATGGTGTAATRTCGCGTTCACGATACTGCTGTTGAATGCGCCGCACAATCCGCGATCACTGGTAATCACGATCAAATCAATGCGTCCTGTTTCTCCGCCGCCGTGGAGCAGCGGGTGACCTTCCAGATCGGTGCGCTTTGCCACGCTATTGACCAAGTCGCGCATGCGCAGGGCATAGGGCCGCGCCAATTCAATACTTTCTTGGGCACGGCGCAGTTTGGAGGCCGCTACCATTTTCATGGCACGGGTAATCTTCTGCGTACTGGTGACACTGCTGATTCGCCGTTTTATGTCTTGGAGATTGGCCATTGATTAGAGGGTCTCTTTGAATTTTGCGGTGAATTTTGCCAGACCCGTATCGAATTCTTTTATCAAGGTATCGGACATATCGCCTGTATCGGCCAAGGTATTCATGGCTTCGCCGTGTTCCTGGTTCAGGTATTGATACAAATCGGTTTCGAATTTACCAACCTGATTGGCGGGGATTTCATCGAGATGCCCATTGGACGCGGCATAAATAAAGATGATTTGCTTTTCCACGCTCAACGGGGCGTATTGACTCTGTTTCAATATCTCAACCAAGCGTTCGCCGCGATTGAGCTGGAACTGGGTTGACTCATCCAGATCGCTACCGAACTGGGAAAAAGCTTCCAGTTCGCGGTACTGAGCCAAGTCSMSYYKMAKSGKKCCMGCMACYTKTTTCATRGCYTTRAYCTGGGCWKWWSMRCCYACRCGGGAWACRGAMAKSCCRRCRTTRAKRGCMGGRCGYAYRCCKKRRWWAAAYAAGTCWGTTTCYAGRAAWATYTGACCGTCTGTAATGGAAATCACGTTGGTGGGGATATATGCGGAAACGTCGCCGGCCTGGGTTTCGATAACGGGCAGCGCTGTCATGCTGCCGCCGCCTCGGGCATCGCTGAGTTTCGCGGCACGCTCAAGCAAGCGGGAGTGTAGAAAGAATACATCGCCGGGATAGGCTTCACGACCGGGAGGACGACGCAGCAATAACGAGAGCTGACGGTATGCCACGGCGTGCTTGGACAGATCGTCGTACACAATCAGGACGTGCTTGCCTTTATCCATAAAATATTCGCCCATGGCTGCGCCTACATAGGGAGCCAGATATTGGAGGGGTGCGGTWTCCGATGCCGACGCTATGACCACGATGGTGTATTCCATGGCACCCTGATTTTTCAATTCTTCCACTACACGCGCTACGGTGGATCGTTTTTGTCCAATGGCTACGTATATGCAAATTACATCGGTGTTTTTCTGGTTGATGATGGCATCCAAAGCGACTGCCGTTTTCCCTGTTTCCCGGTCACCAATAATCAGTTCACGTTGACCACGACCAATGGGAACCATGGAGTCAATAGCTTTGAGTCCGGTCTGCAGAGGCTCTTTCRCGGGTTGGCGATCAATAATCCCCGGCGCAATGCGTTCTACCGGATTAAATTCGGTGGTTTCGATGGGGCCGCGACCGTCTACCGGTTCGCCCAATGCATTCACCACGCGGCCCAGCATGGCCTCGCCTACGGGTACGGAAGCGATACGCTTGGTTCGTTTTACGGTATCGCCTTGGGAGATTTTCTCGAATTCACCAAAAAGCACGGCACCTACGTTGTCTTCTTCCAGGTTGAGTACCATGCCTGTAATGCCGTGGGGGAAATCCAGCAGCTCCCCCGCCATGGCTTTTTCCAGACCATAGATGCGGGCGATGCCGTCACTGGCCTGGATGACCGTGCCCACTTCTTCGACATCTACGGTCGACTGGAAATCGGCGATCTGTTTTTTGATGATGTCGGTAATTTCTGTGGCCTGAATTTTCATGCCGTTATTTCTCCTCTACGAGCAAAGCCTGTTTCAGCTGATTGAGCCGGGCTCGCAAGCTGCCGTCTATGATTATGTTGCCGATTTGGGCCACTACGCCGCCCAGAATTTCCGGATCGCGAGCCGTTTCCAGGGTGACCGATTTGCCCGAGAAAGCCACCAGGCCTTCACGAACGCGGTGTTCCGTTTCCGGGGTTAGATCTGTAGCGGTGGTAACCTGCGCAGTTACCCGGTTCAACCGCTCATCCACCATTTTTTCAAACAGGGAAACGACTTGGGGTAGTAAGACGATACGTCGTCGCAAGAATAGCGTCTTAAGAAAATTTCGCGTAACGGGCTGAAGCGCCAACGCGGTTAACACGTCATCAAGTACGCCTTCGCGTGTATGAGGCGGGATAGCTGGGTTGCTCAAGGCCGTGTGCAATTCATTATTTTCGAGAAAGAGCGTTTTGAACTCACCCAGGTCGCTTAAAATTACTTCTAATTGCTGTGAGTCTGTAACGGACTCGCTCAACGCCTGGGCGTAACGCTCGGCTATCAGGATAGCACTCATGAGCGATCCTCCAAGCCGTTTACAAAACGATTGATCAGTTCCGCTTCCTGATCGGAAGAGGGATTTTCCTGCACATCACGTATCAGGGATGCCATGGCAGATTCGACTAGCTCTTGTTTTAATTCACGACGCGCCATAGCGGCTTCGTTAAGTTTCCGATCTGCCGTTTCGTTATTCAGCGCGGATATACTCAGGCCTGTGGACAATGCTGATTCCCGGCGCATATCTTCGATTCGTTTTTCCACTTCTGCTTCTTGGGCGGCCAGCACCTGATCCAGTTGATCAACATTCGATTGCGCTTCGGATTTACGTTGGCGCGCTTCGTCCCGGGCCGTTTTGGCTTTATCCAGCGTTTCCTTTACCTGGGCAATCATACCGTCCAACAGATTGATCAACGGCTTTCGAGCGAAATGGGTGATGAGCACGACCACCATGGCCATATTGAACACGTCGAACAGAATATCGTAGCGATGGCGTCTCGTTTTCTCTGCTTTAAACTTGGGACGTGATTCGTATTCCTCTAAAAACGCGATGGAGGCTTCCAGTCTTTCTGAAGGGAGATTCAGCTTGGGGCGTTCCTTCCATCTTTTATAGTCGTCCCGCTTGGTGATCTCAAGGTATCGGTCGTGATCGCTTTTGTACTCTTCCAAATATTCCTTGGACATACCTGGAGGGCCCAGGGTCAGATTAAAGCCCATGGCCACGATCATATAAATGGCGACATATCCCAAGAGGAATTTTTTTACACTGCTCATCAGCGTTGCCCTCCGCTCTGATTTTGACCCAATATGCTCTGGGCCATAAGTGCCTGTATTTCAGGCTTGGTCTCCAGCAGGGCGGGGCGGGCTTCATCCGCTTCGGCTTGAGCAGATTGGCGTACTACGGCAACGGCCTGGTCGGCTATTTCCCGTTCAGAGGAAAGAAATTCCAGGTGATCCTGGTTGGCCTTTCGGAATGCTTCACGGTACGTGGCATCAGCTTCACGATAGATACGGCCGGTTTCTTGCCGATAGGTGACTTCCAGCTTTTCCGCTTCCTGCGTATCCACTCTGGCCTGCTGCAGATCGCCTTCGACCATTTCTTCCCGGTCGTCCAGGCTTTTCACGGTTGGATTAAGAATAAAGGCATGCGTCCCCCATAAAAACAGGAGGAACAATACCAGTTCTACGACCAATGTGAGATTCAGCGTTACCATGGTTTAGTTCGAAACTCCTTACGCGCCCACTACGAACAGCATGAGCAGCGCGACCACAAGAGAGTAGATACCTGTGGACTCGGAAACGGCCTGGCCGATAAGCATGGTGCGCGTCAGCAGTCCGGCTTCTTCGGGAGCACGGCCAATAGCTTCACACGCCTTGCCAGCTGCGAAGCCTTCACCGATGCCGGGTCCGATGGCACCGAAGCCCATGCAGATTCCTGAGCCGATTAGTGCTGCGGCGTTAATAAGATCCTTGCCGGAAATTGCCGCCGTCACCGCTTCTTCGCCGGTTTGGGACATGGCTGTTTCCAAGATCACGATTAGTGTTGCCGGATCCATCATGTGTCTTTCCTTTCGTTTTCGGTACGCCCCTTATGGAGCCGCCGGTTACACAACAAATAAAATAACTAAYGCWATAATCAAGGCGTARATCGCRGTGGACTGCGATACGGCCTGTCCAATCAACATGGTGCGCAGCATGAGCGCATCGTTTTCAGGATGCTCCGCCGTRGCACGRCAACTGGTCTCWCCWACTGAACCGCAGCCGATGCCGGGTCCAATACCGCCCATACCCACGGCAATAGCGGCGGCGAAGGTTTTGGAAAACCCGACGATGGTGGGCTCCAGATCGTGCATGGTGAAGAGCATGATAAAGGCGACTAACATGCCGAAGATAGCCGGGGTATCGCAGATGGCTTGGGAGATAAGCATGGTACGTACGGTAACGGGGCGCGAGGCTGGCCAATGGCTTTGTCCTTCGACGGCACCGCCTGCGGTCATGCCGGAACCGATGCCGGGTCCCAACGCACTGGCTCCCATGGCAATCCCTGCGCTGATGGCAATACCGATAGCAGCCAGACCTGTGCCGGGAAGAGGTAAGAATAGAAGGATTAGCGCGACGATGGTGGCGAAAATACTTGGGCTCTGGGCCAAGGCCTGGCCTATCATCATGGTGGCGGTCAATGCGGTGGATTTGGCAGGGTTACGTGCTACCCCTGCGCATGCGGCTGCGGCGGGCAGTCCGCAGCCTATCCCAGAACCAAGACATCCAAGCCCTACAGCGAGACCAGCACCAATGAGTACCGCAGCGAATTCCGCTCCGGCAATAGCCTCATTTACGGGAAGAAAAAGGATGAGCAAACCWACTACGAGGGCRAAGATGGACGGGCTGCCGCCGATGGCYTGACCCAGCAGCATGGTGCGGAGCAGATCCCCTTGACGAGCAGGCTGCCGCATCATGGCGCGGTTCGCTTCAGCAGCGGCCATACCCATACCGATAGCAGCACCGAGACCGCCCAGACCTAATGCCAAGGCAGCACCGACGAATCGACCGATAAAATTCCAGGTATCTGGACTTATNYTCCATTNCWTGNCAKNSYKKKKDWMNCGMWWYWWRAMAKRTAMYYAYWAWMAARKSMGCCTTATCGGCGGCGTACATTTATTTAATAGCTACGGCAATGTAGGTAAGGGTGAGCATGGTAAACACGAATGCCTGCACGGTACCGACAAAGAATATAAAAAATAAATCCAACCCAATGGGCAGGAAGGTATTAAACACCAAGGTGGATACTACAACAATGATAATGGAACCGCCGACGATATTGCCGAAGAGTCGGAAGGAGATAGAGACTACTTTAGCCATCTCGCCGATGACATTGAGTGGAAAGAAGAACAAGGCGGACAATTTTCCGGCAACGAGTGCGCCGCCTGTCGCGTCTTCCTGATGCCACATGGGCCCGAGCAGCTCGCTGAAAAATTCCTTGGGTCCTTTGGCTTTCACCCCGCAGTAGGTAGCAATGACAATCGCCATAAAGCCCAAGGCAAGCGTGCAATTGATATCGGCGGTAGGTTCTTCAAAATAGTGCGTGGGGATGAATCCCATGAAATTGGCCAGACAAAGAAAGGCAAACATGGAAGTAATAAGGGGGAGAAACTTGCGATTTTCAGGACGGGTAGGCAATTCCAGTGAACTGCTCACCAAATCGTCGAACAAGGTGACAAATTGCTCCAGTGCTACCTGCGCACGTCCTGGTACGAGAGCCCTGTTTCTTGCAGCAACCCACATGAGCGTCCATAAAATTGCCATGACGACCAGGGTGTTGAAGATGGTCAGCACATTAACCCCGCCACCGGGAATTTCAATGCCGGTAAAAGGAAGATAATGCCATATTAATCGTTCGCCAATACGTTCCATACTGCTATCACACTTTATTTCTCGCCATCATCGTGGCGGTTCGAATCAGATTCCACAGACTCTACTGGCTCATCGGTTTCTGTGTCCGCATCGGATGGCGATGCGGCCTTATCGTACCCTGTTACACCGAGAAAAACTAACACTAATCGTATCATCATGATGCCCACCAACGCGCCGATGAGACCATGCCATTCAACCTTATCCAACGTATATGCCCGGTATAAGACTGCTCCGTAAAGAGCAAACCGATACGCAGAAAACGTCAAGGCGGCAAACTGCACCTTGCTGGGTGATTTACCTGCAAGTTTCTCGAGTCGGATCGCAATAATCCAAAACCCTAAAATACCTGCAATACCACCCAGCATCGCGCCTTGCGCTGCATTCGGATCCCATATATAGAAACCCGCCGACAAGATAACCGTCAGGAGCATGGAGAACCGAACTGCCATGATCCGAAATCGCCGTAAAGGCTTTAACGTGTTATCTGTGCTGGACATAACGTACTCGCTTCATACAGTCACAATGCCTGCTGGATGCGACCCGGGCGTTTCGCATTGTTCAGGATTGACCAGAAAACCGCACTTTACTTACCCAAAAGGGATCCATGAATCGATTCACCCAAGAGAGCATAGTGTACTCTTTTGCTCACATTCGATGCAATTTTTTGCTGAAACATGGCTCCGTCACAAAATAAGAACTGCTTCCGTTTTGGAAACAGAATGAAATCCTTGTGGTACGGAAGTAAAGGGCTGTTAAAATAGCAGATMGGTTCGAGTGGACGTTTTAGAACGCCCCTTCAGGGCTTGGGGCTGAGTAGGGTTTTGTACCCAGGGCGTTGCCCTGAGCTGATATAGGGTCGCCCTTTCAGGGCTTTGATCTACGATGGGGTTCTGGGAGAAGGAATTTTGAGCATGAGCGCTTCTAGGGTTCCTGTATAGTTCCTGTTCAACGATATTACTTTTTCAACAGCCTTATAAAGTCCTCATTTCTATTTGTGCTTGCCCCTCGAAACCCCCATGCTCTATGATGAAATGACGTGTTATCAATGCCCCCTCATTTCAATAACAACCCAACACGGGACATCCCGGTGCGTTCTGCACGAAAATTAAGGAGAATTATAATTCCATGCCAAGCAAATCATCCTACATTTTGGCGATAGTAACTCCCCTGATATATTTTATAACCGCGACATCCTTCGCGGCCCCGCCCAAACTGGCTGTCCTCATATCGGTAGACCAGCTTCGCGGAGACTATTTGATTGAGATGGAGTCCCGATTTGGCGAAGGTGGTTTCCGGCGATTGATCTCGCAGGGTGTYTGGTACGACAAYGCTCATTTYGMTCACGCTTGCACGTACACMGCYACAGGCCAYGCCACGCTCAGYACCGGMGGRARCGTRCCGGAACATGGCATGGTGGGTAAYCGCTGGTATGAYCCSGTAACTGGTGACTCGCTTTACAGCGCATCCGATCCAGATACAAAACTTATCGGTCTCCCCAGCGAAGGGAAGAGCGGTGCATCACCCAAAAACCTGCTGGCGGAAACGGTGGGAGACGTACTGCATCGATCTACTGGGGGCCAGGCAAAAATTTTCAGTTTGTCTCAAAAAGACCGGGCATCCATTATGTTGAGCGGTAAGCAGGGAAAGGCATTCTGGTATCACTCCGGTTCAGCCCGCTTTATATCCAGCAGCTATTATTTTGATACTTTTCCCGCCTGGGCCGCAGCGTGGAATGATAAGAGTATGGCAGATACTTATGCGGGTAAAATCTGGGACCTCTTGGACGATTCCGAATCGTACCGCTATATAGATGAAGATGAACGGTCTGTGGAACTGGGTAATTCCGTATTGGGAAAAACCTTCCCCCACACGCTGCCAGCGGAACCCGGTGGCAAGTTGTACAGCGCATTAAGCAGCACTCCTTATTATGATGAAATCGCGTTGGACTTCGCGCGGAACCTTATCGAATCAGAAAATATTGGCGAGGACGATGTGCCGGATCTCCTCTTGATCAGTCTGTCCGCCACAGACCTCATAGGACATGGCTATGGTCCGTATAGTCTGGAACAGGAAGACAACCTGCTTCGTCTGGATCGTAATTTGGCGGCTTTTTTCACGTATCTGGATGATCGTATTGGCATGGACAATATCGTCATTGCGTTATCAGCCGATCACGGCGTGGATGGACGGCCCAAAAAAGATGATGGAACGGGGTATAGAGGAGATATCGTATCCCCTAAAGCCATTCAGGGGGCAGCAGATGCGGCGTTGACCGAAGCGTACGGGAAGACCTTTACGAGACGGTTCTACGTTCCCTATTTGTATCTGAATGAACAGGCTCTGGAAGAAGCCGGGGTGTCGTTAGCCGATGCGGAACGCGTTGCCGCCAAGGCTATCTCTGAAATCGAGGGAATCGCCGTTGCTATATCCCGTGCGGATATTCTGAGCGGAACGTATGATGAAGCCGATCCATTGATGCAGCGTGTGGCTAAATCGGTTCACCCAGATCGCTCCGGGCATGTAGCAGTGTTTTCTGCGCCGTACTATCAGATCGTATCGCGTCGGGGATTGTTCACCGCGACACATGGTTCACCCTGGGCGTATGACACGCATGTACCGGTGCTATTCGCAGGNWAARRWMWTCCCNMAWMARMWRCGRATCAACCGTSCAGTAGGYCCAGAGYATATCGCGCCCACRCTGKCCGCTCTCYTGGGTATCGATGCGCCGAACAAAGCGACGAAACCAGCATTAAAAGAAGTGCTGGGCGAGGACTGACCCAGCACCCGAATACCATCCAACTATTCTGGGACACTAGATCCGAAAGACTATTCGTGTACGCACAGTCCAAGGCGTGAAGAGATTGCCGCACTTCGCTTTGCTTCGTTCGCAATGACATCTTTTGTTGTGTCTTTGCGAGGATGGCGAAGCCTGACGCGGCAATCTGGTCATCCGGGGACTATAAACCAAGAGGGTGCGATTCTTCTCTACGACAGGCTGGTTAGTCGAAGGTATAACCCTTGAACTGTTCACGGAGATCCATTTTCTTGAATTTTCCAACGGATGTCTTGGGAACTTCGTCGATAAATTCCACTGCGTCGGGTATCCACCACTTGGCTACTTTGCCGACGAGAAACTCTTTGATCTCATCTCCGGAAACAGACTGTCCTTCTCGTACAACCACCGCAGCCAAAGGACGCTCGTCCCATTTGGGATGCGGGATGGCGATAACGGCGGCTTCTGCTACAGCAGGGTGACCCATGATGGCGTTTTCCAAATCCACGGAGCTGATCCATTCGCCGCCGGACTTAACCAAATCCTTCGAGCGATCCTGAATCTTCATATACCCGATTTCATCGATGGTCACGATATCGCCCGTCTTGAACCAGCCGTCTTCGGTGAAACAGTCTGCCGCATCGGGTCGATTGTAATACGCACTGGAAACGAATGGCCCACGCACTTCCAACTCGCCCATCTCCTCGCTGCCCCAAGGCAGCACACCTTCATCTCCCCGGGATCGGATTTCCACTAGCGGTACAGGCGTACCCTGCAACGCGCGATTGTTGAATTGTTCGTCTTTGGATTGGGTGCGCAATTCGGCATTCAAGTTGGACACGGTACCCAGCGGCGACAGCTCGGTCATGCCCCACGCCTGAATAATAGGCAGCCCGTGTTTTTCTTCCATATTTTTAATGAGGCTCACTGGCACGGAGGATCCGCCCACGATGAGTTTCCGCAGTTTCAGTTTATACTTGTCTGGATTCGCGTCCAACTCGTTGAGCAGGGCTTGCCAAATAGTTGGCACCCCGGCAGTAAAGGTCACTTCTTCCTTTTCGAAATCTTCCAGCAGACTCACCGGGTCAAGGTGCGGGCCGGGAAATACCAGCTTGGGTCCAATCATGGCTGCCGCATAGGGCAAACCCCAGGAGTTGGCATGAAACATGGGGACCACGGGCAGGATGGCATCGGACTCGCGCACTTCCAGCACATCAGGCAGWKYGGCSGYCAKSGAGTGGAGCACCATGGAGCGATGGGAATACAGCACGCCTTTGGGTTTACCCGTGGTGCCGGAGGTATAGCACATGGCTGCGGCGAGGTTTTCGTCCAGCGCGACCTGCTCGTAGTTGGATGCGTCTTCAGCGGCCAACAGGGTTTCGTAGTCCAGCATGCCTTCTGGTGCTTGACCATTTTCGGTAATAACGATGATGTGCTTCGTTTTGATGCCGCCTTTGAATTCATCATAGAGGGGCAGCATGGATTCATCCATGATGATGATCTGATCGTCGGCATCGTTCACGATGTACGCCAAATCGTCGGAATGCAGCCGCAGATTCAGAGTATGCARTACGCCTCCGATAATGGGGATGGCGAAATAGGCTTCCAGATGCTGATAGTGATTCCAGCACAGCGTACCGACACGGTCGCTCTCCTGTATTCCCAGCCGTTTTAATGCGAGAGCCAATTGCTTTGCCCGAACCGCCATGTCGCGGTAGGTGTAACGATGAAAACTTTTATCCGGCAGTCGCGTTACCACTTCTTTATTGTGAAAGGATGTTTCTGCCCTGCGCAGCACCGCGTCCACCGTCAGTTGAAAATCCATCATCAACCCGTTCATACAACATTCTCCTTATGGTCGAATCATTACCTTTGATTAGAARACGAAATTAGTCTATCTGTTTATCACGATCTCTCCAGAGAGAGAATCAGATTCGCAATTGCCGCGCTGCCAGGTCCAGCATGATTTCTTCCGAGCCGCCGCCAATAGCATTCACCCGCACTTCCCGGTAGATACGTTCCACACGCTCGCCACGCATATACGAGGCGCCGCCCATAATCTGACTGGCCTCCCGGGCGCAGTATTCCATGGTGCGGGTGGCCTGTACTTTGAGTAATGCCAGATCAGCAACCGGGGATTCGCCCCCTTCGATGCGGGAGTGACACTGATCCAGATAGGCCTGCGTTACGTTGATGTGTCGCGCCATCTCGGCGAACTTGTGACGTATCACCTGATGGTCTGCCAGACGTTTTCCGAAGGTCTCCCGATGCCGTGCCCAGGCCAGGGCATCCTCGAAACATACCCGGGCATGGGCTACGCAGCTCGTTACCATGCCCATGCGTTCGCTGTTGAAGTTATACATGATTCCAGCGAAGCCCTGGCCTTCCAGACCGATGAGATTTTCTTTGGGTACGCGAACATTGTCGAAATAAAGTGCTGCCGTATCGGAACAGAGCCAGCCTTGTTTTTTCAACGACGTACGGGAAAACCCCTCTGCAGCCGTTTCGATGAGGAGCAGTGAAATACCGCCGTGTCCCTCGTCACCGGTGCGTACGGCAGTGGTGACGTAATCCGCACGCATGCCTCCGGTGATAAACATTTTTGATCCGTTGACCACATAGTGATCGTCCACCAGCGTCGCGCGGGTATGAATGTTCGCCACGTCGGATCCGCCGGAGGGTTCCGTAATACCCAACGCGATCACTTTTTCTCCTGCCAGAATCTGCGGTGCTATGCGCTGCTTCAATTCATCCGACCCGATGGCCAATATGGGGGGCAGTCCAATACTGTGGATGAGCAGACTCGCTCCCAGCCCTCCCGCACCGAGCCGTGCCAGTTCTTCGGACATCACCATGGAGAATAAATGACCGTCTACAGGCGTGCCGCCGTATTGCTCTGGATACCCCAGTCCCAGCAGGCCAATATCCGCTGCTTTTTTGTAGAGTTCGCGAGGAAATTCCCCTGCTTCTTCCCAGGCTTCTATATTGGGTTCCACTTCTGTTTTAAGGAAATCGCGTACTGTTCTGCGCCAGGCGTGGTGTTCTTCGGTGTATTGCGCTCCCATATAACGATGTTCAAAATCTATGGGGCTTTGGCCTTCCGTGAACATAAAACCTTCTTTCAGTATTTGGATTGAATTATGGGTAGAATTTCAGGTAAAAGACGATTTTACCTTTAAATACACAGGTGTACAGTGTACCTGCCCTGTAACAGGGATATCTATGCTGACTGAATTCCCTGCTACAGGCTATTTTGACCTGAAAAAAGCGTTGGAATAGTCAAAAAGTCGTATACATTTTGAATATTTATTTTGAATCATTCGAGAACGCATCAACCACAGTCCCATTAACCCCTTTAATTACAACAGGTTAACGAAATATTAAATTTCTTTCTAAAAAGGCTAAAGTTCCAGGCTAAAGTTGCCGATAAAAAATGTAGTTAAGCGGGAAAGCACCTGCGAAACGGAAAAAACGGGCAAGGATGCCTGGGGGTTTAACCGTYCACGGAAGAACACGGTTCTCGAAACGTGGTGAACGCGCGATAAAGTCGATCGCTGCAACTTATAGTTGAATAAGGGGACGTTAGGGAGGCTAAAAACCTTTTTTAACATGATGCCGGGCCGTTGTTGGGAATGGCCTATCGTCGAATCGCTCAGGGGGTGCCATTATGGAACTCGCCGACGCTTCACCCCGACTGCTCAGCAGCCTGTAGGAAGGTTGCCGGGAAAAATTGGACTGGATATGTCTTCTCCAAGGGACAGTAACGGTATTCCTAACAATCAATACCGTCATTGTGGAGAGGTCACGGTTCAGCAGGCATGGTGTCTGCACAATGTAAAAGCCCGTTGATATGACGGGAACGAATTGCCGCCGCGTTGGCACTCGTTCTTTTCGACGGACTTAGGGACGTGCGCAGGGATGCGCACAACGAATTACGCACTCACGGAGGAATGTACAATGGGATTAATAGTAAACAGTAATGTAGCAGCAACAAACACCAGCCGTATCTTGCGGCGGTCCACACTRGCTCTCAACAAATCACTGGAACGGCTCTCCAGCGGTCTGCGCATCAACCGCGCTGCCGATGACGCCGCCGGACTGGCCATTGCCGAGGGATTCAATTCACAGGTACGCGGTTTCCGTGTAGCCCAGCGAAATGCCCAGGACGGTATCAGTCTGGTGCAGACCGCGGAAGGCGCGCTGAGTGAAATCGGCAATATGATGCAGCGTATCCGGGAACTGGCCGTTCAGGCTGCCAACGGTACGCTATCAACAGCAAACCGTACCGATCTGAATACGGAAGCTCAAGAACTCATCGGTTCTATTGGCGAGATTCTTACACGAACGGATTTCAACGGGATCGACCCATTTTCGGCCACGGCTGTAATAATTCAAACAGGTGCCGATGCCGGAGATACGACGAGCCTGTCCGGGACTGGCTCCCTGTTTAACGCAGGAACAATCTCTGCAACCGTTGCTGCTATCAACCTTACAACCGTTGCCTTGGCTAATACGGCAATCACCAATGTTGATACCGGCCTTGGTGTGCTGAACACCCGGCGAGCCAATTTAGGGGCAGCGCAGAATCGGCTGGAATTCACTATCAATGTGCTGGCCATTCGGGAAGAGAATGCATTGGCTTCAGAAAGCGCTATCCGGGATGCGGATATCGCACGGGAAACCACGGCGTTTACCCGGAACCAGATTCTGGTGGCAGCGGGTACGTCCATATTGGCCCAGGCCAATATTGTACCGCAACAAGCACTCCAACTACTGGGTTAAACGGTGTTCATCTTTTGATGAGCACTATGAAAGCAAGAATTAAAACAGTTTAATCTTAAAGGAATAAGATTTACAGGATACGGGGAGTAGGGATGCCCCCGCGTCACTCAAGGAGGAAGACTCATGGGATTAATAGTAAACAGTAACGTAGCGGCAGCAAATACCAGCCGTATACTGCGACGATCTACTTTGGCTCTCAACAAATCGTTGGAACGGCTCTCCAGTGGCCTGCGCATCAATCGCGCAGCCGATGATGCCGCCGGACTAGCCATTGCCGAGGGCTTCCGCTCGCAGGTACGCGGTTTCCGTGTAGCCCAGCGAAATGCCCAGGACGGTATCAGTCTGGTGCAGACCGCGGAAGGCGCGCTGAGTGAAATCGGCAACATGATGCAGCGTATCCGGGAACTGGCCGTTCAAGCTGCCAACGGTACGCTATCAACAGCAAACCGTACCGATCTGAATACGGAAGCTCAAGAACTATCTGCCTCCATTAATGAAATCCTTACTCGAACAGATTTCAATGGGATTGACCCTTTCCTCGCTAACCCAGTTATTATTCAGACCGGTGCCGATGCGGGTGATACAACCACATTATCCGGGGCGGGTGTACTGCTGAATCTAGCAATTTTGTCCGTCGGTTCCACACAGGTAAACTTGACATCGGTTGTTAACGCTAATGCGGCAATCACCAATGTTGATACTGGTCTTGGCGTGTTGAATACCCGCCGAGCCAATCTCGGGGCAGCGCAGAACAGGCTGGAATTCACTATCAATGTGCTGGCTATCCGGGAAGAAAATGCCCTGGCTTCTGAAAGCGCTATTCGCGATGCGGATATCGCCCGGGAAACCACGGCGTTTACGCGAAACCAGATCCTGGTGGCAGCGGGTACGTCCATATTGGCTCAGGCCAATATTGTACCTCAGACCGCATTGCAGCTCCTGGGATAACATGAAATCGGGCAGGCTGCATAGTGACTCAATCGATTTCGGAGTGAGCACGTTGCAACATAGAGGAGACAWCCAATGGATGTGAACGCACTGAAAGCGCAGGGAACTTCGGTTTCCGGTGCCGCGTCGCCCGTTGTGCCCGCTCCTGCGCCTGAATCAATCCGGCCCAAGCCTGCGGCCTTGCCTAGTGCTTCAGTGAAGGATATCGTGGAGTTGAGYACGGATCAGCAGGTGCAAACTGCCAAGGCGACGTCGGCGTTGCAAAATACCGACAACGTCCGCAGCAACGCGAAAATTTTTCGTGATGATGTAACAARTCAATTCGTCGTGGAAATATTCAACGCGAACAACGAGGAGATTCGGCAAATTCCTTCMGARGATGCACTTAAAATTGCCGCCCGGTTTCGTGAAGCCACGGGGTTGTTGTTTGATCAGCAGGTATAGACATGATTGACTGAACAGCACTGTGWAMYGCGAAAAGGGTTRTCCAACTATGACYGCCCCGGATTCAAACGAATCCGGGGCTTTTTTTATGTTRGATAGCAYGATGAAYSCCGTAGAGGCGGTTCGCGAACCRCCCKWKTYYKRMMYRNAKAWNNTAGGGSRRKTANGRGAAATGAAAAATTT
>NVWG01000103.1 GCA_002746185.1 Candidatus Hydrogenedentota bacterium | reverse complement strand
TTTGTCTAGTTGTTTTGCCTTAAATGGCCACCAACCTCCTACAAATGATATCTCCAATTCCTCATCAACATTTTTATCTGCGAGGGTATAAATGGTTTCATCGGCCGCAAGGGGCATCGAAAAAACTTGGATTTCATTATTTTTCCAAAAACCAAATCCAGATTCTTCCGTACCCACCTGATTTGCCACAATAAGGTCAAGATTCTTGCGAGCCAGTTTTGCTTTGGCGTTTTTAATCAAGTCATGGGTCTCAGCAGCAAAGCCAATGATGAGTTGTCCGTTACTCTTTTCCCGGCCAACCTGCGCGATGATATCGGGATTTTCCACCAGCTTCAGATCCATGCCGTCGCCATTACGTTTAAGTTTAGTCTCACCGGGGTTTTCAATTCGATAGTCAGCCACCGCCGCCGCTCCGATTACAACATGCTTCCCAYCCAGATGTTCCATCACGGCATCACGCATTTCCAGAGCCGTTTGCACTTGAACCACTGTCGCACCCGATGGCGGATCTACTTCTGACGGCCCAGTAWYSWYTRYGRYSKSRGCRCCWMSKCSYWMMSCYKCSYSWKCAAWKSCRTGSSMSRTWWTYYCGSMMKRKCRMTKRYSRWTSTAGCGAACGGGGTCGATGGGTTCGTGATTGGCTCCGGAGGTAATGAGGAACTGTTTCCCGGACAACGAGTCGGATTCCTGTAAAATGGAAAGGACGTGAGCTACCACTTCWTCSGGYTCRGACATACGNMCCSGGCCCNACGGATTTACAGGCCAAYAYACCGCTGCCGGGTCCAACAAAGGYACAGCCCCGCGCGGTGAGCGTGGCGATATTTTCCTGTACAGCYGCATGGGCRTACATGTGCGTATTCATGGCGGGGGCAAACAGCACGGGCGCGGTGGTGACCAGCAGCGCAGTGGTAAGCCAGTCGTCGGCGATACCCTGGGCAGATTTCGCCAGAATATTTGCAGTGGCTGGGGCGATGAGGAATAGATCCGCCTCTTCGGCCACGGCGATATGATCCATCTCGGCGTTTTGCGTGGGGTGGAACATGTCTACGATGGCCCGGTTACCCGTAAGACCTTCAAAGGTCGGGGGGCCGACCATCTTCTGTGCGGAAGCGGTGAGCACAGGAACCACATTGTGCCCCAGCTTTGTCAGCGTAGAGGCAATCTCGCATGCCTTGTAGGCTGCGATGGATCCTGAAACTCCCAGGACAATCGTTTTAGCCGATTTCGTAGTCATCTTCCTCTACATCGCCGATACGGTAACCTACTTTTCCCTCGCGAATTTCTTCCAGGGCAATGATAATCGGCTTGTGGGATTTGATAGCTATGAGGGGACGGTTTTCCGGCTTGGCAATCTGATTGGCTCGTCGTGCTGCAATATTTACCAATCGATACAAGCTATCCATCTCGACTTCTCCATCATTAAAATCTTCTAACGCGTAGTGCTTCATTTCTTATGGCTCCTTGCTCAGGCTTATACCCGACCGTTAGGGTTCCGCGCTTCGTACACAATATGAACAAACGCTTCTACTGCTTCTTCCAAATCGTCATTGACGATCACATAGTCATATTCATGGCTGGCGGCCATTTCCTTTTCGCCGTTTCTCAGCCSRMSSAYSRKTKSYYCCTCGGGCAGTCCGCCACGGCTCCGCAGACGCTCCTCCCATGTCTCAGGCGAGGGCGGCATGATAAACACAGTAAGTATATCATTTCTCTTACCCTTCACGCTGCGCATGCCCTGTACATCCAATTCCAAGACCACATCATGGCCTGTATTCAGTTGTTTCGTCAGTTCATCATGGAGCGTACCGTACCGATTACCGTGGACTTCAGCCCATTCCAGGAATCGGTCTTCTTCCACCCACGCATCGAACTGCTCGCGGGTTACGAAGTGATAATGATCACCATCTATCTCATGATCTCGGGGTTTTCGCGTAGTGACGGATACGGCATTCACCAGTTTCGCATCGCGCTCATAGGCCGCTGACAATATCGTACCCTTACCGCCCCCCGAGGGAGCAGACACCACATAAATGGAACCGTGCCCGGTATTTTTCGGATTCGCCCTACTCAATGTTCTGTATCTGCTCGCGAAATTTTTCCAGTTCCGATTTCATGTGCAATACATTCCGCACTACGTCTGTATCCCGTACCTTGGAACCCAATGTGTTTATTTCCCGCTGCAGCTCCTGCACCAAAAAGTTAAGTTTACGCCCCACCGCATCGCCGGACTCCATCATCTCGTTGGCGTGTTCCAAGTGACTGCGCAAACGCACGATCTCTTCGGTCACATCTCCTTTTTCAGCCAGCACGGCTAATTCCAGAGCAATCCGATCTTCCGATATATTTGTATCCACATTTAATTCATCGATACGGGTACGAAGTTTTGCTGCATACAATTCGCGTAATTCAGGAAGACGCTGCTCCACTTCACCAACCGTCCGTTCGATTTCATCCATGCGCAAAGTTAAATCAGCAGCGAGTTTCTCTCCTTCTGCCAAACGCATGGCGTTTAGATTTTCCAGCCCTTCGCGTAAAGCACCTTCTACAACTTCGCGCACTTTGTCCAGGTCTTCTGCATCTTCTTCCATAGTAAAGACCCCTGGGAACTGGGCAAGGGTATCGATGGATAGGGATTCATCCCGCCCCATCAATTGAGCCAGATCGCTTGAAGCATCCAGGTATTGACGTGCCACATCCTGATTTAATTTAAGAGCCGCTTCTTGTCCCGTGCCACGTTTGCGGATGATCGAGATATTTACTTTACCACGCGACAGGTAATCCTTGGCTATTTCTCGAAGGACCGATTCCAGAGCGGACCATTCATGCGGTATACGTAGCCCGGCATCCAGGAATCGATGATTTACCGAGCTTATTTCCACTGTTACTGTGGAACCTTGGTATTCGCAAACACCTTTACCGAACCCTGTCATGCTGCGTACCAAACAACCACCTCCACTTAGAAATCCGAAGGAGTATAGTACAGAATAACGGCAATTCTACGCAAGTTTCTATGRATACTGGACTTGGAAKMCRGKCYKTTWMGAGCARWATCAGTATGCATGRCATAGAGASCTAAAGTTACAKTCAATAAAAAGTAGACTGTTTATATATGAATTGTTTACAATGAGCGGCTTTGTAAACCAAAACGGAGACCCCATGTCGGACTACTACACCAAATCACTTGAAATGCATAGACAACACAACGGGAAAATTGCTGTAACATCGCGAGTTCCCCTGGAAACGCGGGACGACCTTTCTGTGGCATATACACCGGGAATAGCGGCAGTATGCGAGGCCATCCATGAAAATAAGTCCGAGGCGTATCCCCTGTCCATGAAGGGCAACAGCGTGTGTGTTATTTCTGACGGGTCGTCAGTGCTGGGCTTGGGAAACATTGGTCCGGAAGCGGCTATGCCAGTGATGGAAGGCAAGGCCATTTTGTTTAAAGCGTTTGGCGGTATAGATGCTATCCCGCTAGTAGTGGATACCCATTCTGCCGAGGAAATGATTGCCTTGGTAAAACAAATTGCCCCTACATTCGGCGGCATCAATCTGGAAGATATTGCGGCACCGGACTGCTTCGTGATTGAAGAAGCACTGCAGGATATCGGAATACCTGTATTCCATGACGATCAGCATGGAACCGCTATCGTCGCGGTGGCGGGTATGGAGAACGCTTGCAAGGTATCCGGGAAGAAAATGGAAGAACTGACCATTGTGATCAATGGAGCGGGTGCGGCAGGAACGGCAATCGCAAAACTGCTACGATGCGTTGGTCACGATCCGGAAAAATGCACTCCAGTGAAAGAAGTGCTCATGTGCGATACGAAGGGCATTATTTCTCGAAGCCGGTCGGATCTGAATGAATTTAAAATAGGCCTGCTGAACTATACGAACCAGAATAATCGGAGCGGCTCTCTTCGTGACGCGTTGGATAATGCTGACGTGTTCATCGGCGTTTCCAAAGGCAATCTGCTTAACGAGGAAGATATTAAACGCATGGCACCGAAGCCCATCATTTTGGCTATGGCGAATCCCATTCCGGAAATCATGCCGGACAAAGCCCTGGCAGCCGGAGCAAGCGTAGTAGGTACAGGACGAAGCGATTTTCCTAACCAAGTCAACAATGTATTGGTGTTCCCAGGCATCTTCCGGGGCGCTTTAGATGCCCGCGCCACACGTATCACGGAAAGCATGAAGATGGCTGCGGTACACGCGCTGGCTGGGGCTGTTACTGACGTGTCAGCGGACCAAATTCTCCCCGATCCATTGGATAAAACGGTGGCACCTAAAATCGCCGAGGCCGTTCGTTTGGCAGCTATTGAGGCTGGCGTCATTTGTCCGTCCTTCGCGGCTTCTCATTCTGCTCTACCTCTAACGCCGAAGTCCGCTTCCTAGATATGAGCGGAACGACCGCCCCGCATTCCGTCGGAACATCCGAACTGTCTGCATGGGATCGGCGRATCGTAAACTACACGCGATGGATCATCAGGCATCGTTGGCAGGTGCTGATAGCGACCGCGCTTGTCAGTCTGCTGCTGCTGGCTCAACTCCGGAACATTGTTTTTAATGGCGACTATGCCGTGTTTTTTTCGGAAGACGATCCGAAAGTACAGGCGTATGCTGATGTAGTGCGTTCCTATACGAATAACGCCAGTATTTTCTTCGTTGTTACTGCTAAGAATGGCGATATTTTTTCTCCTGAAGCACTGCAAGCCACGCACCACATCACGGAAAAAGCCTGGGATATTCCTAAGGTGGTGCGTGTTGATTCCATCACAAATTATCAGTACGCACGATGGGAAGGTGATAGTCTCGTCATTGGGCCGCTCATGGAAAATCCAGCGGCGATGTCGCCCGAAGCCCTCGCCACCGCGAAAAGTACGACACTGGATCAGAAACAGTTGGCAGGCCGAATCATCAACCCCGATGCATCTGTAACCGGGATCAATGTACAGGTTTCCGGCAATTCCAACGAACAGATCAAGGCGGTGCGCGATCTGCGTGAGGATACTTTGGCGCGATACCCCGGAGTGGAAATTCGTCTTACCGGCGTGGTGATGCTGAATAACGGATTCAAAGAAGCCACCATCAAAGRCCTGGCTACCATGACTCCTATCATGTTGGTCATACTTGTGAGTGCCATGGCATTGCTCCTGCGTTCGCTCCTGCTCACCTTCGTAACTTTTACCGTCATCGCCTTGTCCACCTTTACGGCTGGCGGTATCGCCGTCATGCTGGGCTATGAAATGTCCGGTCCAGTGGCTCCAGCACCCATTATGATTATGACCTTGTCCGTAGCGAATTGCGTACATATATTGGTCACCATGATGTGGTATATGCGTCATGGTGATAGTCGGAACGAGGCTATTATAGAAAGTATTCGGCTCAATGCAGGCCCTGTTGCATTGACCAGCCTAACTACCTGCATCGGTTTTTTGAGCATGACATTAAACGCTGTGCCGCCCATCAAGACCATGGCTGTGGTCACGGCGCTGGGTGTACTCATGTCGCTGGCGTACTCGCTCACCTACTTGCCTGCCATGTTGGCCATACTCCCGTTACGCGCAAGGGTCGTCTCTCCGGATCAGGAGCGCATCACCCTGATGGAAGCACTGGCGGAGTGGGTCATTCGCCAGCGKAMACGTCTCATCATCGGKKCCATGGYGATCACGGCAGGRCTGGCGGCATTTATCCCCACCATAGAATTCAACAATCAGTTCGTCGACTTTCTCAAGGAACGAGTGGAAATTCGCAGGGATACGGACTACGCCGCCGAACATCTGTCGGGTATCTTCCAGATTGTGTGGTCCATTGACGCAGGGGAACCGGGCGGTATCGCTAACCCGGAATACCTGCAAAATTTGGATAATTTTGGCGGCTGGTTACAGGAGCAGGAGGGCGTCACCCATGTGTCCTCCATCACGGAGACGGTCAAACGGCTCAACCAACTGACAGCTCGAGGCGATGACGCTTTTTATCGGCTCCCGGATTCACGCATACAGGCTGCCACGGCGTTGAAGCTCTATGAGCAATCTCTGCCCAAGGGATTGAGTCTGCGTACCCAGGTAACCCAGGATTGGGATGCCACGCTGCTGGTCGCCACTACGGACAATATGCGATCCAAGGAAATGCGTGCTTTGGCAGACCGGAGTATGGTGTGGATGGAGGATAATGTGCCGGAAACGATGGTGGCGGAGGCCATGGGGCCGTGGATATTGTTCGCAAATATTTCGGATGTAATGAGGCGCAGTATGGTGGTGAGCACACCGTTAGCACTTATCCTGGTGTCGTTTTGTCTAGTCTTTGCGCTGCGCAGTCTCAAATTCGGCATTATCAGTCTGGTACCAAATCTGCTGCCACTGTGCGCGGCTTTCGGAATGTGGGGAATGCTGGGGTGGGATATGGATCTGGCCATGACGGGCGTGATGGCTATGAGTATCGGTATTGTGGTGGATGACACTGTACACTTCATGAGTAAATATTTACGGGCTCGACGCGAGAAACACATGTCGTCTGAAGATGCGGTGCGCTATGCTTTCGCGTCTGTCGGCAAGGCTCTGACTATCACCTCCTTCGTGCTCATTGCCGGATTTATCACATTGACTGCTTCCCTGTTCACCACTTCGGTAAACATGGGGATACTCTCCGCCATGGTTATCTGCTTTGCTCTGGTCGGCGATCTGCTGTTCTTGCCTGCGCTGCTCATGGCGTTGGATCGCGATGATGCATCCTCTGCATCCTCCAAATAAAAAATCCCGCTTCATAGAGAAGCGGGATGGCATAACGCACTATAAAATACCTTAGATCAATTGGATGGTTCTTTCGTAGGGGCTTTCGCACTCATGAGGAATCCCATCATCATTTCATCCGATGATTTCCCGCCGTAGATAACGGTCTGCGTGGGGTCAAACCCTCTTTTTTCGGCGAACTCGGGCGAGTTGTCGTACCAGGCGGTAAATTCAAGGCGGGTACCCTTGGGAAGTCGTTTTAATTCATCATAGTAATACACCGTCTGCCACGCAAAATCGTAATCCGGCACACTGAGCAGCACTTCGTTTGTACCGTCGGGATAAAAGGCTTCGAATTTTGCCCGACTGCCACGCATGTGCATGTGGGGCATGAGCGAAACAACATCTATGTCTGATTTCAGCACTTGACCTACCGGACCGATCTGATAATTTTTCTCGCCCGGCTTGATATTAATATCGAAACGCATTAGGGGATTCGCGCCGCCCAGCACGCGGGTAGGCGGTATCTTGGTAAGCTTGAATCCAATCTGGGATTGATCCATCACGCCTGTGCCCGGACCCGGCTCCTTGTGATAGTGAATGTCAAAGGTTACTCGCGTGCCTTTCTTGAGTGGAATACCGAATCCTTCCGGCCAAACAACCGGGTCGGAGCCGGACGAAATACCGCCCAGATAAATGCCCGCGCCTTGCGGTGCAATGAAAGCCGATTCGTTCTTGTCCGGTTTAGGCGGCAGCTTTCCATCAACAGGCGCCAACAGGTGGCAATTAAAATGGTGAATCGCGTTACTGCCCGGCTTGCATTGAAACGCAGTGATGTACATGTCTTCCGGGAAGTTTTCATCCGTCAGATCTACCGTGAAGGCCGTATACAGATCGTACACATCGTCCCCCACAAAGTACGGTTCTTCCATGGTCACCACCAGATCCGGTTCACCAATGATCCAGCCATCCACACTTTCAAATACGCGATCTTCCGGTGCGTCTTTCGGATTTCCCCGTGCAGCACCCCCGCTCACCCAGTCGGTGATAATCGTTATGTCGTCATCGGAGAGATAACGCTCGTTGCGAAACGTGCCGCGATGCATTGGATCGGCATCCCACGGCGGCATTTCCCGMGATTGAACCTGCTTCRCGATGGACTTKGCCCARGGYCTTACTTCGCCATACGACATGAGCGCCATGGGAGCGACCATACCGCCGAAATTTGATCCGGTAGGCCGATGACAATCTTGGCAGCTTTCCTGGAGAATGGGGAGTACATCTTTGTAAAACGTATAGCGCTCTTTCGCGTTTGCGCTGAAGGTAAGACTGATGACTCCAAAAGCGATCATTAAAGATAATACAAAGCGTGTCATGGCTCTCTCCTGTAGATTCGGACAAGTACAATACAGGATAGCAGGAAAAAGAAGGGATTCCAATTAAGGGTAGAAAATCGAATAATACCGTTAGTGCGTGGGATAATGGCTATGCTGATAGGCCGTATTGGTATGGGCTCTTTCGTCTATAAGCTGTGCCACGGCATCTAACAATTGATCGGTTTCAAACGGCTTGGTGAGGATTCGATTCGCGTTAAATTTCACCGCTTCGGAGAATTTGGATAAATCCTGCGTACCGGAGATCACCATAATACGTGCTTCAGGAAATTCTTCTTTCAATTCCTGCACTACCATTACACCGTCTTTATTCGGCATGATCAGATCGGTGATGACTAGGTCCGGGTGTTCCTGCCGATATGTTTCCACACCCACATCCCCATCTGCTGCCAATACCGTCTCATAATTATCAAGGGCAAGCAATTCAGCCATGATTTCGCGCATGGACTGATCRTCTTCKATRATGAGAATTTTAGCCATGGTAAGCTCCTTTACTTGTCCTGGATGGGGTAAAGCTACTGTAGTAACTTTACCGTCAAATCAGAAATATGGCAAATCATCTGGTGATAAAAAAAGGGGCCTTTTCTGTATGAAAAGGCCCCAAAACTCTATTATTTTCTAAATATCAGGTGTCTAATTTTTCCAATGCTGCCCGCGCGGCATCTGCAATGGCATCGTTCCCATTAGTCGACAGTGTTTGAAGGGTGGGAACGGCAGATACCGTGCCTCGCGCCGCCAGAGAATTGATCATGCCGGGTTTGGCCGAATCGGGACCTTTGTCCAGATAGTAGATTAGTTGATCGTCCACCAACGGCGTATCCATTCCCTCCAGGGCATACCGCGCCATGTCCGCCGTTTCTACATGACCCAACAGCTTGGCAATAGACGATACATTTTCCGGTCCGCCTACCAACCAAAGCTGCCGGCAGGCTACCTGTTTCGCGTCCAGTGTTGTGCCCGGCAGATGCAGCAGCTTGGTCAATTCAGCGGCAACACGGCGACTCTGATTTTTGGAGGTCAACGCGTCACGCACAATCTCTTCCACTACTGTTATCGATTCCCGACTATCTACGCCTAATGCATAGTCTTGTATGGCCAGAATTTCCGGTCGTATGACAACTTTCGTATCCATTGGTATGGATGCGCAACCTGTAACCGCCACGACCAGGACCAACGCCATAACGCGATGTATATTTATTACATATAAATTCATTTTCTTCCTTTCGGTTAGAGGTGCCAATTGCCGCGCATGGAACGCTTCAACATGCGGGAAGCCTGCGGATCATTGATGAAGTCTTCCTTCGCTGAGTCCCACTTCACTTTTCGACCCAGCCGCATAGCGATATTGCCCAGGTGCGCAATCGAAATGGCATAGTGCGCCGCTTCAATGGGTGCTACCGTTTTTTCCCGGGAACGAACGCAGTCAACAAAGTTCTGCGGATGATTGGTGCTTTTGGTGAGGCGAATTTCATCGTCCCGGATGACAGAGGTTTTCAGCGACGAGGGCGTAGTGCGTATGCCGCTCCGGCTGACGTGGATCCTGCCTTCGGTACCATGGAATCGAGCACCCATGACGAAGGAATTGGATACGTAAAGCTCGAATCCTTTCGGAGCTACCGGCGATGCGTCTTTGGCATAGTTGTATTTTATCTTGTAATCCATCGCCGCATCCCAGATCCCGTCTCGCGGAAAAGTACCCTCCCCTTCCGCATCCATCGGCCCGGTGGCTTCCGTACCCATACCCCAATTAAAAATATCGCAATGGTGGGCCGCCCAGTCTGTCAGCTGTCCGCCGGAATAATCCAGTATCCATCGGAATTCCCAATGGCACCGCATGGGTGTGTACGGTGCATCAGGTGCTGGTCCCAGCCAAAAATCGTAATCAAAGCCTTCGGGAACAGGCATGTTCGGTGTGGATTCTTCCAGAGGTTTCCCGGTGGGCAGCCCCACTTCCACCTTATAAATCTCACCGATGCGTCCGTTACGTACCAGTTCACAGGCATGGAGAAAGTGGCTTTTGGRGCGCTGCCAGCTTCCCGTTTGCCAGACGATATTATTTTTGTGTACCGTATCTACCATGGCGCGGCCTTCTGCGATAGTGAAGGCCAGGGGTTTYTCCGCATACATATCCAAGCCTTTGTTGGCCGCTTGGATGGCCGGAATGGCGTGCCAGTGATCGGGTACGGCAATGGACAGGGCATCCAAATCATCCCGCTCCAGCATATCCCGAAAATCGTTGTAGGTTGCGCAGTCCGTATTTTCGTTACGTTGATCGATCATGTTTTTGGCACGATCCCGATGCTTGGTCTCTACATCGGCCACGGCCAGGAAATGCATATTGGGATTTCCCAAAAACCCACCCAAATTACCGGTGCCCTGACTGCCCACACCGATGCAGCCCATATTGATCCGATTACTGGGAGCAACTGTTTTCCCCAATCCCAACACCGAGGACGGCACTATCATGGGAAAGGCAACCGCGCCGGCTGTAATGGCAGTCGTTCGTTTTATAAATTCTCGACGGGTTACCTGATTGCGCCCCGTAGTCTTGCCTTGTTCATCAGACATGCCACTTTATCTCCTTGTGTTCAAACCGCCATCGATTCGGCTACTGCCCCTATTAGTCCAGATTCAGGTGCACTACGTCAATATTTCGATACGCCACGCATCCTTGACCTCCCTGAAGCATCAACGCGCCTAGAGGTTCTTCGTTGCTGTACTTGCTTCCCCGAGTAGGCCCGGTCACATCCACATTCTCATGAATCACCTGACCATTTAGCACCACCTTCACGAATCGGGCATGCTGTGTTTTCTTTCCGGCATCATTAAATCGAGGTGCCCGGAAGGTTATATCGAATGATTGCCATTCGCCCGGCGCTTTACTCGCATTCACCAAGGGCGCCCGACCTTCCCAACCACGCTGCCGCGATTCGTCGAATCGCTGGTAAATTCCCCCGCAATCAGAAAAGGAAAGGGATTCATTACCGTAACTATCCACAATCTGTAGTTCATACCGGCTCATCAAATACACTCCGGAGGTAGCATCTTTGGGAATCATGAATTCTATATGCAACTGCATATCTGCATGCAGCATTTCTGATGTTAGATTCGTTGTTTTTCCCAGCGGACCATTGACCAGCACGCCTCGACCCGGAATGGCTTCCAACAGGGATGGATCATCCGGTTTCAATACGGCATCGCTGGCTGGCGCCCATAACCCCGTATCGCCCTGCCACCCTTCCAGCGCAGCATCACGAATTATCGGGATAGAATCCGGTTCCGCAGACAGAATAACCAGCAGCACGATATATTTTATGGGAATTGTCAGCACGGCGAATCCTTAAAAATTTTCCCGCAGCATTCCTCCAATAACCAAAGACTTGGCGGCATGTACATCTTGCGAGCGAATACGATCTGCGGCTTCCAAATCCGCTATTGTAAGGGACACTTTTGCTAAACGGTCAACAGAACGTGTGGTGATTTTTTCCTCATCAATGATCCGTTTATACTCATCGAATGCTTCCTCTTCAAATTTACAATAGTCTTGGATATGCCCGCCGGGGATTGCGGCATTGAACGGAATGTCGGAATCGGAAAACCGTTCACGCTGACGACTCCGAGCCTCAGTCACTTGCTTAAAATAAGTAGCAGATTGATWTTCTACTTCATCGGCAAACCGTTCTTCAGTGGTTAGCGGCTTTAGTTCAACTTGCAAATCAATACGATCCAATATAGGGCCACTGAGTTTTTTCTGGTATTTGGAAACTTCTGAATCCGAGCAATTGCATCGGTCGGTGCCATAGTATCCGCATGGGCATGGGTTCATGGCAGCAACGAGTGAAAATTGGCACGGATAGGATATCGTTGCGCCCACCCGTGAAATAGTGATTTTTCCGTCCTCGATAGGTTGACGCAGCGTATCCAAAGTTGACTTGGAAAATTCAGCTATCTCGTCAAGGAACAATACTCCCAAGTGCGCTTTCGTGATTTCTCCTGGCTTGGGTATTCCTGCGCCTCCGCCTACCAAAGCTTGTCTCGAAGTAGTGTTGTGGATAGCGCGCATAGGACGTCGGGTTACGGCTAATCCATCAGCGTCCAAATCACCGCAAGCAGAATATATACGAGTTAATTCGACAATTTCCCGATTGGACAGGCGAGGAAGTATGCCAGGCAGTGCCTTTGCCATCATGGATTTACCCTCACCAGGAGGCCCAATCAATAAAAGGTTGTGTCCACCAGCGGCTGCGATTAAAGCTGCATTCTTGGCAGGCTGCTGCCCACGAATTTTTCCAAAGTCTAATGTGGGCGGAATGAAATTCTTATATTTTACTTTTTGTTTCAACGCATTGGTAAGTTTTTTCTGACCTCGAAAATAATCAATAACATCCATTAAGGTTTCCACGGGACACACTTTACAGCCTTCGTGCCCGGGTTTGGCCATAATGAGCGCACATTCTTTTTCATTGCCTTTGGGAACGACCAATGCTTGTCCAGGTTTGGCGATAAAAGCCATCGATAATGTTCCGGGCACACGACGAATTTCACCATGCAGTCCAACTTCGCCCATGAGGATATAGTCGCCTTCTGATTCTTCATGGAGATCCGGTAAAATTCCGGCAGCCTGGAGCATGATGATTGCGATAGGTAAATCCAACCAGGTCCCCTCTTTAGGCAAGTCGGCGGGTGCAAGGTTGATCACAATTTCAACTTGGGGTTCTGGTATTTCAAATTTGGAGAAGGCKCCTCCGATTCGATCCAAGGCCTCATGGACTGTGCCACGAGCCATCCCGGAAATTTTCGTAGCTCTTTTCCACGATATAGGTTTAGGCAATACACTGACCGCGCGTGATTGAAGCTCTATGGCATAACCGTCAATACCCACTATAGTCCCGCCATAAAGCGAATGGTCTCGTCTCAATAACTGCTTGAGCTTTTCCATGTCTTTAGGACTTTTCCGCTTGGCCAAAATTTCGCCTCCATATACAATGAACTATGGATTATGCCCAGTTGGTAAGCGAATTACCAATCAGAATAGGAATCCATTGATACTCGACACTAGAAACAGAACTGGCTTCGAATGAGTTAACAAGTGAATGAAATTTTCTATCCGAAATGTTTTTGGAGGAAGGGCAGGTCCAGTTCGGGGTAGACGGGGAATTGGCTGAGCAGGGCGTTGACTCGTTTGCGGGCTTCGTTGCGGGCGTTTTCGTCCAGCACGAAGTTGGCTTTGCTGGTTTTACCTTTGTTGGGNCCGCTTTCGATAACGCCGGGGGTGGTGTGCGACAGGATACCTTTGAATATTGAGGCGATCTCTTTCATTTCTTCCAGCCCCATGCCTAGCGTTGTGATGGCTGGCGTGCCTACACGCAGTCCGCTGGTGGATATGGCGCCATTGGGGTCGAAGGGGATGGTATTTTTGTTGAGCGTAATATGGCAATCTATGAGTGCCCCCGCCGCTTGCCGACCTGTGATTCCAAAAGACCGCACATCAATGAGCATGAGGTGATTTTCTGTGCCGCCGGACACCACGTCCATACCTTCGGCCTGACATGCCTTCGCTAAGCCAGCAGCATTGGTCACCACTTGCTGGGCATATTCTTTGAATTCCGGACGATTCGCCTCGGTGAAAGCTACGGCCTTTGCCGCCATCATGTGGGGCAACGGTCCGCCGATTACCAGCGGGCAGCCTTTGTCCACATATTGGGCGAATTCTTTTTTACACAGCACGATGCCGCCTCGTGGACCCCGCAATGTTTTGTGGGTGGTGGATGTCACTACGTCGGCATGGGCCACCGGATCGTAGTCGCCTTCAAACACACCTCCAGCTACCAACCCGGCGAAGTGAGCCATGTCTACCATGAATACGGCACCCACGGAATCGGCGATTTGCTTCATGCGTTTGAAATTTATTTTCCGAGGATATGCGCTGTATCCCGCTACCAAGATCAACGGTTTCACTTCTTCGGCGCGCGCCTGGATTTCGTCGTAATCCAGCAGGTGCGTTTCCCGGCTCACACTATAGTTGTGTGCTTCAAACATCTTGGCGGAAACATTAAATCGATAGCCATGTGTCAGGTGTCCTCCCGAGGCCAGATCCATACCCAGAAGCCGCTGGTTCCCCAGTTCCTGTCGAACGCCCTGCCATTCTTCCTCGGTCAGTGCCGCCGCAGATTTCTTTCCCAGTTTTACCAGTGCCGGTGCTTCGATACGAGCTGTGAGGATGGCCCAATACGCTATCATATTCGCATCTGCGCCGGAATGAGGCTGCACGTAGGCGTGTTCTGCACCGAACAACTTACACGCTTCCGCGCAGGCATAGGTCTCGATGTCATCTATGTTGTCGCAGCCTTCGTAGAATCGGTTATTCGGATATCCTTCGGCATATTTATCCGTCAGCAGATTCCCCATGGCCAATTGCGTTGGCAGGCTGCAATAATTTTCGCTGGCGATGAGTTTGAGATTCTGCCGCTGATCCGCCAATTCCTGTACAACTGACCGCGCTACGGCGGGTACCACGGATGCTGCCTGGGTAAGATTCGCCAAATACCCAAGGAATCCGGTGTTTATTGCATCCGGTGATGTTTGTGCCAAATAATCGGAAACAGCGCTCATGAACTTGGGATCCTTTGTTGGTTATCGTGTTATATAGTGCCTTAGACCTTCAGGCGCAGCCCCGCAAGCCTGTAATCTGGTCTGGGAAGGGCGTAGTATGCCCTGTACCCTCGCCTGATTTAAAGTCCCAAGGCTGCTTCCTTTAGATACATTTTACCTTGTATAACGCGTAAAATTGTGACAAAGTAGAGTCTCTGGTTAGCTAACGGTCTTTCGTAAGCGGAGAAACATTAGATATTTCCGTCGCGGTACCGCGACGAGGTAAAGGTTTTGTAGTATGCCTGAAACGAAAAAGGGAAGGCTCCGCATCTTTTGTATTTGCGGACAAAAGATGAAAGTCTCGGAGGACATGTACGGTCTGCCGGGGAAATGTATTGCATGCCGCCAAAAAATTCGCTTGCCTCGCCTGGATGAAATCCCTGAAGGAGACAGAGAACTTTACCTGAAAGATCATCCTCATTTATTGCGCAAACCCAAACGTCCCCGGGATTTAGAAAAGGAAACAGTCGAAGCCCAGCAAGCCTTGTCCGCAGCAAAACCGCTGCATAAGGAATCTACCGGGGAAGATACTCCCATTACCGAGTTGGATATTGATGAGACGGGTGACCAACGGCATTCACGTCAATCTCAATCCATACCCCTGGATTTTCTGGAACCCCTGAGCCGGGTCATTAGTCTGGAACGTAAACTAAAACGCAAACAAGACGTATTACAAAAATATAAAAACAGCGACAAGACGCTTAAAGCAGAATTAAAAGGACAACTGGCACAAGTCCATGTTGTGCGAAACGAAATTGACGAACAACTCCGACAGCTGCTGATGGAAACTGCTATCGAATTAACGAGCACTCAGGAAAAAGTTTCCCAAACCCAGGTATCCGCCCGGGTAGGTGAGATTCCCTTTCAGCAATATCAGGACACGGTATATCGATTGCGCAGTCGGCGTGACCAATTGGAGCGACGCCAGTTGAACCTGCGGGGTTGGCTGGCTACTACGGTTCCGCATGTGGCAGGCGATTATGTGGATTTATCCATCAAAGACCTGCCGCATAATGGTCAGCGCATCACGTTGCCCCCTGAACCAGGGGGAGACGAGTCCCTGCTGAAATCTCATGCTCATGGCTTGCGTGATGCATTGGAAAAACGTGCTGTAGCGGAGCGTCAGATTGAAGAAGTGAAGCGTATGGAGACTCATACGCCGGAGGACGACTCGACCATTCATGATGCACGGGAAGAAGCTCGCGCTAAACGCCGCAAAGCAAAAGCGCGATCCACGTATTATCAAAGCCGCTTGAAACAGTTGAAGCAGGATCTGAACGGCGATCTGGAAACGATTGAATCGCAACTGGATGCCGCACGAGATCGCCTGAGTATCAACGAAATTGATCGGGCCGGATTCGATCAGATCGAGAAAGAGTTAAAGCAGGCCAAAATAGATATCATGAAAGGGTTGAGCGTTGCGGACCGTGCGTTAACGGCGAACACCTCTCAGGATGTACCGGAACCGCAAGGTACATTCCTGGAGCGATTGGGGTTTTCCGGATCCAAAACGTCCAAACCTATCACCATTATGACATGGGCTGCCGCTATGTCCCTCTGGCTTACCATACTTTTGCCCACCGTAAGCAACCTTTCTCTACTCCAGGCTTTTGCTGAATTCAACAATGCCGGGAGCAATGCTATTTGGCTTATTCTCCTGCCTTTGGTGGGCGGCATAGGTATTGCGCTAACAACAATACTGCCCAATCCGGTGATGCGAGGTACTACCCAAATCGGATGGCTCGGACTCCTGATATTCACCTCGGCTTATTTCATCCATGAAGCTTCGTATAGTTTGGATCCCATGGCGGCTCGATTTCGCTCGGGCACGGAATGGCCTTTCCGTCCCGGATTTTTCTTCGCTTATTTAGCAACAGCCTTACTGGGAAGTGCGGCAATTATATCTTTTCAGAAAAATGTGGCTGCACGTTCTGCTTCACTAGCTTTTATTGCTATCCTGATTGGTGCTGTAAGTTTCCTCTTCACAGACGGTTTTGGCTCATTGCGTCCCGAACCCTATATCGAAATCAGCCTGGGCGCGACGAGTACAGAGCGTCAGGAACAAAGCGCATCTATCTGGATAGAAAATCGCGGAAAYCGCGATATGTATCTCGTAAGTCGAAGGTCGGATGCGCGCAACAGTTATGTATATTCTTTGGACCGCCAAATAGGAGCAAATTCCTGGTCTGAAATACCCCCCTCTTCGGAATCGGAAAATCCCAAAGCAGGGACTCTCGCCAATGTACACATCATAGCTCCCGGTGATCGAATGGCATTGAATTTTATTCTTACGCCAGACGATTATMRWKWTCMGCKYKYGRMMGSCGYAWYWGSWKRYRYSMYMAKWAMWCMGTKWARMRTWRAYMTKCSWSMKRRGSYRMRTYTTTCTTCGGAAATSATGGTGCCTGAACCTGCACCCGAAATACCGCCAACCGTTCCTGTAACATACGATGAACCGAATACTGATATGAACGACGACCTCACAGAACCCCTATTCCCAGATACCATTCCGCCCCCTTTAGACACACCGGAGGTTGAGGACATGGTGGAATTGAAGGGTATTCTTACATCGCCGGATGGCACACCCCGATTTTCACTGATGCTGACTGAAAAGGACAACTCGAGCTCTCGCTTTATGCTGTCATTGGGTGAGGACTTGTGGATGGGATGG
>NVWG01000102.1 GCA_002746185.1 Candidatus Hydrogenedentota bacterium | reverse complement strand
GTGCTCCCCACCATGGTGCCACTCCATTGGCGGTGATGGGAGCAGGAGACCCGTTCCGGGTCAAGCCCGTGCCTGGGTCAGAGACCCCGCCACAACGGAGAACCAATTCCCCCCTCGAGGCAGTAGTGTCCGGTTTAAAAGTCGAATAAATTCAGCTGTTTTGAGGAGTCGTCGAGTATAGTATGGTGGTTGTTTTTCAAAAACACCTGTGAAATGGGGGTTTTCTCGAAAATGCTGACGCTCAATATCTGTAGAATTGTGTAGAGGCTTTGCGGCAGTCCGAGTTGCTTTTTCCAGATGGCCACTAACACGTAGACGCATATCGCTATCCAGATTTGTGTCTTTACAGCGTTGAGTGAGTTGCCGTAGAAGTGCTTTATTTTTAGGTGTTGTTTAATCCATTTGAAGAAGAGTTCTATTTGCCAACGGGCTTTGTAGAGCCGGGTGATGGTGAGTGCAGTGCAGGTGAAGTTGTTGGTCAGGAATTCGAGTTTGTTCTGCTTTCCAGGATCGCGAAAGGTGATACGTCTCATCGGTCGTGGGAAATTGCGCCGGGATTGGGCACCGGTCAGCACGATGGTTTGGTMGCAGATCAATCCGGTACTTTTGTCGACAGGATGCGAGTAGCGCCTAGCATATCGCAGTGTTGTTTTGGTGCGTGTAACAAAGCAGGCGCGTGCTAGCTCAAATTGATATAGGCGCTTAAAGTCCAGGTAGCCCCTATCCATCACATAGAATGATCCGGGCTCAGGAATAATCATATCGAACACGGCATATTCGGAGAGTTTACCCTGGGAAACATGAATAAACTCGGGGATATTACCGCGCAGATTGAGCAAGGTGTGCAACCGTATTGCGCTTTTTGATTGTTGATAATGCGCCCATGGAAATAAACTCAGACACAAATCGATCAACGTCGAATCCAGCGCGTACACCGTATTGTCCAGATCAAAACCTAAGTCCTCATCGGCATAGAGAACTTTGGCTTGGCTGATAAGARCTTGGGCGAGATCRGCATAAATGCGCCAATCGCGTTTCTCATTTGCATCGGCTAACGTGCTTTTGGAAATATTTCCGCGAATTCCAACGTGAAACAGCTTGGGCTTTAGCACATCAAGACACGTAACGAGATCGCGAAGGCTCTGCCGAAAAGTTAGCTGACCAAACGCCATACACAAAAAYTGATCRTAGCAAGAAAACGAGCGAACACGGTTGTTCCCGCGATAGCGAATCACACACCTATTGAACTCATGCTTGGGCAAGCAATCCATGAGCTGAGAAAAAACAAAACGACCGTTATGCATAACTCATTCCTTTCCACGCGTAAAGTGAAAAGTATGACGCATGCTACATAAAAAGTTGAAATCGAAAACACATTAAGCATAACCTAACACCCTGTTTTTCAGATACTTACAATGCCCCCTGAAATCCTTAACCGGACACTACTGCCTCGAGGGGGGATCAAGGGGGGTGTAATCTAGTTATAATTTACAAAATCAGCGTGGACTAAATTCCGGAATCTGCTACCCCGTCAATACTGCGGCATATCCGTATCGATTTCCAGCGCCCATGAGTTGATACCCCCGGTCATATTCAGTACATTCTTCCAGCCTTTTTCCAGCAACGCCGCCTGAGCCTGCGCACTGCGCCCGCCCATCTTGCAATGAATTACAATCTCTTTGTCCTTGGGGATTTCGTCCATGCGTTCCATGWATTCACTCAAAGGAATCAGCTTTGCGCCCAGAATGCGGCACATGTCATATTCCACCTGCTCCCGCACATCGATAAAGAAAAAATCGTCATCGTTATCCAGTTTTGTTTTGACTTCCGTTACGGAGATTTCCATGTATTCATTTTCCTCTCTGTTCTGAGATGCGCCGGGCACCCCGCAAAATTCGTTGTAGTCTATAAGTTCTGTCACCGTGGGATTATTCCCGCACACGGGACACCGGGGATCTTTTTTCAGCTTCACCTGCCGAAACGACATGGCTAGCGCGTCATAAAGCAGCAGCCGACCCACCAGCGAATCGCCTAGCCCCAAGATTATCTTCACCGCCTCCGTGGCCTGAATCAGCCCGATGATCCCCGGCAGCACACCCAGCACTCCGCCCTCCGCACAACTCGGCACAGAGCCCGGCGGCGGCGGTTCAGGAAAAAGACACCGATAACACGGCCCGTCTTTCGTAGCGAATACGGAAGCCTGACCCTCAAACCGAAAGATACTGCCGTAGCAATTTGGTTTCCCCAACAGCACACACGCATCGTTCACCAGATATCGCGTGGGAAAATTATCCGTCCCGTCAATAACAATGTCGTAGTCTTTGAGAATGTCCAGCGCATTTTCCGAAGTCAGCGCCGTTTCATAACCGACCACTTCTACGTTCGGGTTAATCGCGTGGATGGAGTCCGTCGCCGACGCAATCTTCGACCGCCCCACATCCGGCGTGGTGTGTATCAATTGACGATGCAGGTTTGTCGCATCCACCGTATCGAAATCCACCAGACCCAGCGTGCCCACCCCTGCCGCCGCCAGATAYGTAGCCGTRGGAGATCCCARCCCGCCYGTRCCCACGATRCAYACCCGCGCCGCYTTCAGAYGCAATTGCCCYGCCATTCCTACTTCCGGCAGTGTAATATGCCGACTGTAGCGCGACACCTCTTCCTTCGTTAATGGGGGTAATTCGTCGGACATAATCAATTTTTTCCTCAACAATACCTGATAAAAGATTCATCCATTTTACACCGCACAGCCCCCGAATAACACGCTTGCGTAGTCGGTTTGGAATAAATTGGCATGAGCGCATATAGTTTAACTACTACGGAAGAAAGCCTAGGAAATCAATCGCAGTCTTATCTATAAAGAGTCGTCCTCGGGGTTAGGAGATTGCCGCACTTCGCTTCGCTACGTTCGCAATGACAGGGATTGGATCTGTTCGCATTGGTTCCTGACGCGCGGGGGTATTAGATTGATGGCGCGTGTAAAATTGTGGCATAGCCGCCCTCGGCTGTGTTTAAACTAGAAAGACGGTTCGCGAACCGCCCCTACATTGAATGAATGGATTTTCTAGCCATCTTGGCACCTCACTCAGTCTTGACTTTCGTTCTCACGAATATATGCGATAACTTCCGGGTGTTTTTCGTCGAAGGCTTTGAGCCACTTGGGCGATAGGTGGCTTAGCATTTCGAGTATGACGAAGGAAGTAATAGATAAACATATACCAATGAGTATGAATTTAGTGGAATAGTACGTTTCGTTCCATACAAATCGAACGTAAAAGCCAGTAGCTATAAATCCTAACCCAAAAATCTGTCCATATAATTGGATTCGATAATGAGGAATGTCATCTCCGGGATAAGATCGGGTGGCTCTCTTCTGTACCAACGAATTCATCCGCTTATATTCGAGCAGCTTCTCTGCGTTTGGATGAGTAGCAATCCAATTTAACACTTTGGCGGCCAGGGGTGTCGGTCGTCTCGCACCGAGATTATCTWCGGGAACAGATTCATCTTCGAACACAAGCCATCTTCCATCCAGACTTACTTGGCGCAGGGTTTCCAGCGTGTATTTGGAAACGGCTCCACTCTTGGCAAAGATGGAAAGAGTTGTGCCATCCAATGTGTACCCGCTGTATCGACCGAACATCCTCTTCGTTTCTGGCAATTCAAGAATCCCACTGACCAATAATAAAGCACTCACGACATACCCAAATGGCAAAATGGACAATTCATTGCTGTCAATATAGCCAAGTTTCTTACAAATGGTTAACGTAAAGCACAGAACAAATATAAAAATTGAACTAGGTATGAGGTCTCGGCCTGATTCCGTACTCAGTTCGTTTCTACGAATCCAAGACAATTTGTGTACTTTATCATTCACACAAATATTACAACTGAATTGCTTCCTTTATTCAAATAAAAAATCGACGACCCGGTGGTTCGAGTCGCCGATTTTACATAAAATTTTGTATGGATTCAGACGATCATGCCGCCATCGGAGACCATGGCGGTGCCGGTGGTGTAGCTGGAGGCATCGGAGGCGAGATAGACGGCGAGACCCACCATTTCGCTGGGTTGGGCGTGACGGTTCATGGGGATGGTGGTGATGAACTGGTCGTAGATTTCGGGGGTGTCGATGAGCATTTTGGCGAACTTGGTTTCTACGACGCCGGGACAGATGGCGTTGCATCGCACGTTGGCAGAGCCCAGCTCTTTGGCGAAGACTTTGGTCATGGAAATAACGGCGGCCTTGGTCATGGAGTAGCAGCCCTGCATGGCGCCGGGAGAGATGCCCGCGATGGAGGCCACGTTGATGATGGATCCGCCGCCTTGCTCCACCATCATTCTGGCGGCGCGCTGGCACATGAGGAAGTAGCCTTTTACGTTCACATCGAAGGTCTTGTCGAAAGCACTCATTTCCATGTCCACGGCGGGCCCGAAGTACGGGTTGGTGGCGGCGTTGTTCACGAGAATATCGCATCGACCGAACTCATCTTTAACGCGATTGAACAGGGCATCGATAGCGGCAGGGTCGCCGGTGTGGCAGGCGATGCCCACGCATTTGGCTCCGGTGTCGGCGGTGATGGATGCGGCCACTTCGTCCAGCGATTCCTGCTTGCGGGAGCAGATGATGACGGTAGCGCCGTTCTCGGCGAACCCCCGGGCGATGGCTTCGCCGATACCCCGGCTGGCTCCGGTGACGATGGCGACTTTATCTTTCAGGCTGAAATTGGCGAGTGGCATGGTGGTTCTCCTTGGTTGRTGAATCCGCCGYATARRGTCTGRCGRAAAAACGATGRTAGAAAGCAGGTAGGATACGGTTCATCGCCGTTTGTTTCAACATTGGAGCAGATCGAGCGGAAGGAACGGCTATTCTTGCACGGGTACCTTGAGTTTTTGACCCACCCATACGTGATCGGGATTGGTGAGACCGTTGATCTGCATGATAGTCTCGCGCGTGGTCTGATGTTCTAAGGCGATTTTACCCAGGCTATCCCCTGTCTGCACTACGTAAATGGATGTATTCAGATCGGTAGCGGGAAGATCCTTCTTGGGGGGGCCGGGGTAGACCGTGATCTTGGCATCCAGGCGCAGGGTATCGGATGTCATGTCGTTCCAGTCTTTAATCTGCTGAACATTCACATTGTAGGTGCGGGACAGGGACATAAGGGTATCCCCTACGACTACGACATGAATTGCTTTGGTGCCTGTAGGCGTTTCCGACGCGGGTTCGGGTGTTGATTCGGGCACGTCCATTTCGGGGGTTGCCTCTGGTACCGTCTCTTCAGTCGGTGTATCAGCCAAGGCTTCCGACATGATTTCTAATTCAGCCGCCGCCGAGATCTCTCCGTCTGGCGCGACGTAGATGTCCAGCATGTCGCCGTGATCCACCGACAAAATTTCCAGCTGATTCCACCGTGCTATGTCCTCAGCGGCCACGCCGTAGTACCACGAAATCTGGAGCAGTGACTCGCCAAATTTTACCTCGTGGCGCAGTCGAGTCATGATAGACAGGTCTTCTTCCGGCTGTTCCTCTTCAGAAGTTACGGCGTTCACTTCTATAGCGGGTTCGATTTCCTCCGCATCGGTTGATTCGGTGGCGGGGTCTTCTGGATCCGTATCCGGTTCGGATTCAACTATTTCTTCTTCCATTGGCAGCGAAGGCGTTTCAGCTTCTGCAACTTGTACGCGCTCCGGTTCTTCCGATGTGGGGGCTGAATCGGAATCCTGCGTTTCTGCCATCACTTCAGGTGCCGTATCCGTTTCTGGTGTAGCCTGTTCCTCTGGAGGAGAATCCGGTTCATCAACTTCGACAGGGACCTCTTCTGGCGACACACTATTCGCGGCCTCTTCCGCGGCCTTCATATCCACCAGCAACTGTTCGGCTGCTTGAGCGAGGATCATCCGGTCCGCTTCGGATAGAGTTGACTCGGCAGGTTTATCGGTATCCGATACTACTTCTTCCGGTGTAGACGGCTCAGGCTCTTCGGCTATGGGTGTGGGCGTTTCCGATTCCATGTCCACAGGATCTTCTTCAACAGGATCGGGGGCTGTCTCAACCACGGTTTCCGGTTGCGTCTGGGCAACCACCATGGGGGTTTCCATATCGGCAGTGTTAGCCGGAGATTCATCCTGGGTAATTACTTCTGTTGTTTCCGGGGCGACTTCGACCGTTWCAGATTCTACTGGTGCTTCCTCTACGGGTAACTCAGGTACATTCTCAACTACCGCCACCAAGACAGGTTCCGGTTCAGGGGTTAAATCCGCGCCCAGCGTCATGCGCCACTTGTCCAGCCGTTCGCGGCTGATGGCCAGTTGTTCACGGGACAACTCACCATCGCGCACGGCTTGTTCGATGGCGTTGCAGGCGGCGCGTATCCGGTTTGGATTGGGGTCAAGAAACAGCACCGCATCGCACCCCGCTTTCAACGCTTCCACAACGGCCTGTTCAATAGACTGCATGCCGATCATTTCGTTCAAGGCGATTTCATCCGCCAACACCACGCCGTCATAGCCCCAACGCTGGCGCAGGAGTTCATCTACAATGACGGGAGAGAGAGCGGCTGATCGCTTGGGAAAATCCTTGTCCAGTGCAGGCACCGCTACGTGACCCACGATAAGCCCTTCGATATCCCGGCGTACAGCTTCATTAAAGGGGTACATAGCACGGGCCAGACCGCTTACGTCTTTGTTCAATACCACGGTGATTCCATCCGTACCGAAACTGGCTATGCCGTAGCCGGGAAAATGTTTCGCTACGGGTATAACACCGCTGTCACGTAACCCTTCTGCCATGGCCAGACCCAGCGAGGTGACCAGTTTCTGATCGGTGCCGAATGTACGGTTTTCCAAGGAGGGGTAAATACCCCCGGTTTCAAAAATATCCAATACCGGAGCCAGTACAATTCCAATACCCCGKGCCAACGCTTCCTCACCATAKACACGRCCCAATTGRGTCACCATMACWTCGCTTTGRTATTCCGCTAAYTTGGCCGCRGCRGGAGCATTGTCCAAAGCAAGGCTGTTATAGTCGCCTCCCTCCTGTGCCACGCCAATAAGGGGCAAATCATAGATTTCCGTACCCATCCCCGAAGCCGTCTTGATTTCTTCCACCAGCGAGATGGTCTGCGAACGACTTCTCAGATTCACGTCCCGCAGAATAACGCCTCCGGGTCGAATTTCCTTTAGAAACTCCTTCGTACCTTCCGCCACCCACTGCCCGTTCAAGGCAATAAAGAGATGGCGAGCCGCCCATATTGGTTCTTCTTCCGGCACCGGTTCTACAGCAGCGGATTCGCCGGGGAGGGGTTTGGGTCCACCTGTCACGGTTTCGGTTTCAGGTGTCTCTACGGTGACATCCGGAGTAATCACATCTGGGATCGAATCGGCTTGCTGCGATGCCCATGGAAGATCGCCGGGGCCGAACAAGGCATACCCCAAAGAGACACCAAGTATCAGACTTAGCAGACAGGCGCCGAGAAGTGTCAGCGACCACGTTCGGGCGTTATTCGAGCTCATCCGGCTGTCGCTTTCCCCTGGAAATTTGGTTGATCAAACGCGGAACACCCCCGTGTCCGCTATCCTGAGCATGACAGTACCATACCAACGGCAATGTGTCCAGCAGTAGAAGTGATTACGTAGCTTTTCCTGTCCGATGCTGGATATCCACGATTTGTCCTTTGAACACATCCACAATCTTGTTGACAACGGGATCTTCCAGAACCGCTTTTCCGTCTTCCTGACTGACCAGCTCAGACAACGGCAGTCCGTGTTGAGGCTCTGATGATTCTTCGGTCTCTACAGGTGTATCCGAAGTGAGGCATTGAAATGACGTGAGATTTTCTGTACATGCCTTTAGTGCCTCTTCAATGACCCCACGATTTTCCTGCTTTTCGACGATCTTTCGCGCCGTATCCTGGGCTGCCGCGAACTCGATAAAAACGGTGGCTCCCTCTATACGTACCGGGACGGCCTGGGGCAGCCACGTAGCCAGATTCATGTGATCCCGCATGGCTACTTCCAGAATATCGCGCCAAACATCCACCAAATTGGTTTCGGATACGGAAATCTTAGTGGGTGTTGGAGGAGAGGGTGGTTCGACTTTAGTTTTTAGTCTTTTTTTTTTGGTGGCTGATGGAGCGGGTGCGTCTGCCGATACTGAAGAGGCGGATGGAATGTTTCCACCTTCCTGGAGGAGTGCAAGCTTTTCCAGCACGGTATCCAGAGACACTTCTACACTGCGCCGGGACATCTTGATAAGCAGGGCTTCCAGGGCGGTGCGCTGTGCCAGTTGAGAATCGAAATTATTGGTCAGCTCAGCAAAACTTTCTACAAGGCGGATCAACTGGGTGAGCGTAAACCGTTCGGCCCATTTTTCCATCAGGGCCAGCTCTTCGTCAGGTAACGAGAGAATATCTTTGGACCCGCCACTTTTGATAATAAGCAGGTTGCGGTAGTAACGCAGGATATCCTGCACAAACTGGCCCAGATCCTTACCCGTAACCACAACGTGATCTACCAGTTCCATGAGTCTGGATACATCTTTGTCCAGGACAGCACCGCACAGGTCATGCATAACCTGCCAATCCACCAGCCCCAAAACGTCAAACACATCTTGAAAGGTAATCTCTTTTTCGCAGTATGAGAGCAGCTGATCCAGGATGCTCTCGGAATCTCGAACACCGCCGTCTGCTGCACGGGCGATGGCTGCCAGGGCTTCGTCACTACACTGAATACCTTCTACATCCAGTATTTTACGAAGCAAGGCCACCAAATCCTGCAAACTCACCCGGCGGAAGTCGTAGCGTTGACACCGGGAGATGATGGTGGCTGGAATTTTATGGGCTTCGGTGGTAGCCAGAATAAAAATAGCGTGATCGGGAGGTTCTTCCAGGGTCTTCAGCAGAGCGTTGAAAGCTGCAATGGATAGCTGGTGTACTTCATCAATAACATAAATTTTGTACCGGGCACTGGTGGGTACCATGCGGATATTGTCCCGGATCTGCCGTACATCGTCCACGCTGTTGTTAGACGCGCCATCGATTTCTATCACGTCCATGTGGGTACCTGCTGTGATAGCCGTGCAATTCGCGCAGGTGCCGCATGGCTCTGGGGTGGGCAGGTCGGAGGACAGACAGTTCAGGGCCTTGGCGAGGATACGCGCCGAAGTGGTTTTTCCGATTCCCCGAGATCCAATGAACAGGAAAGCATGGCTGATGCGTCCGGAACGAATGGCATTCTGCAAGGTGCGGGTAATATGCTGTTGCCCCACCACATCATCGAATGATTGGGGTCGCCATTTTCTGGCAAGTACTTGATAATGCCCGTCTGCCATACCGAAAATATCCTGGTTGGACCGCAGTTACTTGCTGTTTTATATCCTACTTCCCGGCGAGGGGTCAACTTTCGAGAGTAACTTAAAAAGGGGTGTACGGCTCCAGCCAGGCTTCCCTGCAGCACACGGGAATACATACCTACGGCTGCTTCCTTCCAGACCTGACCGAATTCGGTAGCATCCCATTGAGCAGGACCCAGCTTTCAACACCGCACACCCCAAAATCAGTATGCGTCACTCCGGGTTGGGAATTTCAGGACGAATTTGCACCAGCGAAAATGCTGTGAAAATCGGACGAGGGACTCTCAACCACAGCCCACGAGTTTAGCATAGGGCGGCGGAACAATCCAACAGAAACACGGATTTCATCCTACGTAGACGACTTCATTGGGCGTGATCTTTTGCTTTTAATCGCCCTAAATGCTAGGCTGTACCCCTTTTATACCCAATTCAAGTAAGGCGGCAAGAACCATGTATCGTGACAAAAAAATAGTGGTAGTCATGCCGGCATACAATGCCGCGCAAACCCTCCAGAAAACCCATGACGAAGTAATGGATCAGGGCATTGTGGATCATGTCATTGTGGTAGACGATGCCAGCCCGGACGAAACGTCTGCCATTGCCGCCGCGCTGCCTCATACCACGGTATATACCCACGAGAATAATCTGGGTTACGGCGGTAACCAGAAATCCTGCTATCGGCTGGCTCTGGAACTGGAGGCGGATATCGTCATCATGGTTCACCCGGACTATCAATACACCCCGCAGCTTATTCCCGCCATGGCTTCCATGATAGGCAATGGTCTCTACCATTGCGTGCTGGGATCGCGGATTCTGGGCGGTCATGCCCTGGGCGGCGGCATGCCGTTGTGGAAATATGTGGCCAATCGAGGGCTCACCCTGGTGGAAAACATCCTCATGAATGCGAAACTCTCCGAATATCACACGGGGTATCGAGCTTTTTCCCGGGAACTGCTGGAGAAGCTGCCCTTGGATGTTAATTCCGATGATTTCGTGTTTGATAACCAGATGCTGGCGCAGATTCTCTGGTCGGGGTATATGATCGGCGAGGTTTCGTGCCCCACCAAGTATTTCGCTGAGGCTTCCAGTATCAACCTGCAGCGCAGTACCGTCTACGGTTTCGGATGTCTGGCTACGGCACTGAGTTTCCGGCTGTGCAAGATGGGGCTGATGAGCATGAAGCGTTTCCCTGCGATTATCGAGTAACCACGAGATTCGCACATGACCATGCAGCCCAGCGAAAAACGATTCGAAGACTTCTTTATTGAAGACAAGTATGTGGCGCTGAAAAATCATCTGTACAATTACCGCTTGCGTCGCAGGGCGATCAATGCCGTTATCGATGAAGCGAAACCGGATGTTATTTTGGAAGTAGGAAGCGGTCTCTCTCCCATAGTTACCGATAGAGACAGGATTGTATATTCTGAGCTGTCYTTCCGCSCTCTGCAAACATTGAAGCGGCATAACAACAGTCGTGGACATTATGTAGTGGCTGATGGAACGCAGCTGCCGTTCAAAGACGGTGCCGTTCCTTGTGTCGTATGCTCGGAGGTGTTAGAGCATGTGGAGAATGACGAGCAAGCCATAAGCGAGCTGGCTCGTGTGCTGAAGCCGAATGGATTGGCGTGTATCACCGTACCTCATCGCATGTTTTATTTCGCCGCTGACGACCGCTTCGTCCATCATTTTCGCCGTTACGAAACGAAGGAAATGCAGGATAAACTGACCAGGGCGGGCTTTCACCTGCGTACCATGAAAAAAGTTCTGGGACCACTGGAGAAGGTGACCATGTTCTGCACGGTCATGGCCTTCTCCGCCATACAAAAGGGGCTTGGCCAGCGGGAGGCGGACCACCAGCCCTCTTTTTTTATGACAGCCATCAGTCCGGTGTTTAAATGGTGTAATACGATTTATGCGCTGGTGGCGCGAGCCGATGCTGCTATCATGCCACAGGCTTTAGCCACGGTTATTTTGTTTGAAGCGGAAAAATCCGCTGACCCGAATATCGCTACATAGGACGATAATTCAATATGAGTACATACCAACTCGACCCATTACCAGGATACGCCCCGTTCCCCGGTCCCGTGGTTTGCGTGATTATGGACGGCGTGGGTCTGGGCGCGAAAGACGAAGCCGATGGCGTGCATCTGGCTTACACGCCAATACTGGATGAATTGATGCAGGGACCGCATGTCATGGAGCTCAAGGCTCACGGCACCGCGGTGGGCATGCCGTATGAAAATGATATGGGAAATTCCGAAGTGGGCCACAACACGCTGGGCTGCGGTCGGATTTTTCCTCAGGGAGCCAAGCGGGTGAATGAAGCCATTGCCTCAGGCGATCTTTTCAAAGGACAGGCGTGGCACGGCGCATTGGACAGGGGTCGCGCTGGCGATACCGTACATTTCATCGGCCTCCTGTCCGACGGCAACGTACACAGTCACATCGATCACCTCTTCGCCATGCTGGATCAGTGTGCTGCAGAAGATATCCCCCGTGTGCGGATACACGTCCTGCTGGATGGTCGGGATGTACACGAAAAATCGGCCTTGATCTATCTGGAACAACTTGAAGTCAAATTGGCTGACATAAATAAATCCGGCAAAGACTACCGCATCGCTTCCGGAGGCGGTCGCATGATAACTACGATGGATCGTTACAATGCGGATTGGTCTATCGTTGAGCGAGGCTGGAAAGCCCATGTGCTGGGCGATGCCAGGGGGTTCACTTCGGCTTCGGAAGCAGTCCAAACATACTACGACGAGGACCCAGCTATACGCGATCAGTATCTGGAAAGTTTCGTCGTGATGGAAAACGATACTCCTGTAGGAACCATCGAAGACGGCGACGCGGTGCTGCTCCAGAATTTTCGCGGTGACCGTGCTATCGAAATATCCATAGCCTTCGAAGCGGACGACTTCCTCCGTTTCGACCGGAAGCGTCGCCCAGACGTGTACTATGCCGGGATGATGCAGTACGATGGGGATACCCATACCCCTAAACATTTTCTGGTGGAGCCAGCTCATGTGGACGGGGTGCTGAGCGAATACTTGTGCGGGTCAGGCGTGACAGCGTTTGCTGTTTCCGAGACGCAGAAGTATGGCCACGTTACCTATTTCTGGAACGGCAATGCGTCGGGATATATTGAAGAGGCACAAGAAAAATATGTGGAAGTWACGTCCGATCTGGTGCCCTTTGATCAGCGCCCGGCTATGAAAGCAGCAGAAATTACCGACGAGGTTATCGCGGTTATTCGAAGTGGAGCACGTAAATTTATCCGCCTCAATTATCCCAACGGCGATATGGTGGGACATACAGGTGTACCCGCAGCGGTGCGCATGTCGGTGGAGGCGGTGGATTTGGGATTGAGTCGTTTGCTGCGGGAGTTGGAGAAAGCCGGGGGTATGGCGATTATCCTGGCGGATCACGGTAATGCAGATATTATGTTCACCGAGAAGGACGGGGTKCGCACRCCTCATGTAGCCCATACRCTCAACCCGGTGCCCTGYATCGTGGYGGACTATWCYGGCCTRGATCAATTTAAACTCAAACCCGAGGGGAWCATCGCCACCCCGGGCTTGAGCCACATAGCCGCAACCCTATGCAATATCTTGGGCTTCACCGCGCCAGGCGATTATGACCCGTCGYTGGTGGANYTKRAAAAATAAGAGCTAATKTATTGGCGTATCTGCCACGGTGGCAGGTCCCAARCCCAGCACTGCACGAATAACACCCGAGTCGTCTACAAAGAATGCACGACCACCTGAATTTAAGCTGCCCGGTGAACCCGTGCCTGCATAGGATGGCACCAATCCGGCAGAGGTAACCGTCACGGCATAGGTATATCCTGATTTTGCTCCCAAGCCCAGCGCGCTGTCTATAAACGGAGGGTTGGTCCCTGCCAATACAGGCAACGTAGCAAAATCGCCAATAGCACCAACCAGGGGCGTTAGTACCGTATTCTGATACTGAACCTCCGCGCTGGCAATCATACGCATCCCGCCAATAGCGCTTGCTTCGTTGGCGTTCATTCGAGAACGGAGCAGATTGGGAATGGCTATTCCCGCTATGATAGAGATGATGGCCACCACTATCATGAGTTCAATTAGTGTAAAACCGCCTTTGGTTTTCATTGAAAATCTCCAAACGTGTCGTGAGTGATTTTAGAAAAAATCGGCGACAGGGTTTTGCCCTGCCGCCGATGATTACTCTAAACAACTTTCGCTGCGTAGTGTGATTAGTTCAGCGGATTGTCTGCAACCGTCGCAGGTCCCGCACCGGTCACAAAGCGCAGTGTACCGGAATCATCCACGAAGAACGCACGACTACCGGAGTTGGCGTTACCGGGAGTGCCCGTGGCCGTATACGATGGTACCGGAGCAACAGACGTTACCGCAATCGCGAATAAATACCCGGATTTCGCGCCGGCGGTCAAGGTTGCATCAATGAACGGCGGTGCAGCAGCACCCAACTGAGCCAATGTACCGTAGTTGCCGATACCGGCAACCAACGCAGTCAGTGCAGAAGACTGATACTGCACTTGTGCGCTGGAGATGGTCCGTGTAGAACCAATAGCGCTTGCTTCGTTAGCAYTCATGCGCGAACGGAGCAGGTTAGGAATAGCGATAGCGGCGATAATAGCGATAATCGCCACAACAATCATCAATTCGATTAGGGTAAAACCAGCTTTTTTATTCATGGTAAGTCCTCCTGTTTTCTTCCTGCATACTTTTTTAAATTTTCTAAAAGCCCCCGCAGGGGCTTCCCTACGAAAGTTCACATGGGGAGAATAAAGCAACGGTCATGCCAATAATTTCCCAGTCGATGGAACCTGCTTTATCGAAAGGAGTTAAGGGGATTTACAGTATCTCGACTGTATGGGCGAAGGACGAAATGGGTTCCGTAATTCGTCGCGGAGTGACAAAAATTGTTAACTATGGATCAAGGCAGACAGGCGAAAGTTCATTTATATATATGGGAGGTAATCTGAATCAGAGTAATTTTGAGTAATCATGGTTCAGCTAAAGAGATACGGATCGACAACATACTTAGGCTGAAGGACGCACTGCCAGAAATAGGAGTCCACCCGCAATAGTGTTCCAAATATAAACTTCCCCCCGAAGCTTAGAATGGAATTATTGGATGATGAATGGTAGAAAAATCAGCGTGAAAAGTGCCAGGCTGGCAAGGAGCATACCCAACCCGTGGTGTTTTTTCAGGACATTTTCAGAACGATCTTCTACAGAGTGTGATGCGGTGTGTTTCATTGCTTCATCTCACTTTCCGGTTCGTCTTAAACGGCACAACGGCTAGTGAGGGATGAAACTGCTTCCCCCGAAGTTCAAAGAAAGTATACTGTAAAATATGTGTATAGTCAAGTAATCTTCGCATAATAATAATTCGCTCTTGTGTATCCTGATTTAAATTCAATAAAAGCGTGCTTGTCGCAATCAGTCAATCTACCTTATATCGTTCAAACTACGCACTATTATGTATATATATCCCCATCTTGCGATATTAGTTCCATGAATTTAATAAAAAAGTTTATACGTAATTACATTTTTCTTATGTCAAATCAAAAAAACCGCCTTTTCAAGCACTACCCTCTATACATATAGACAAACGTGTTGCGCTGCGGATCAGCAATGCGAGAGCATCTCTATGGGGCAGGAAGAAACGCAAAGAACAATATTCGACATTTACCCCAAAAAGGATTTCAGGAGGTTTTTGAACTTATCCAGGAGCGGGTGGCKATCAGGCACATCAATCCCGTACATTTCCGATAGCAGCACCTTTTGCTCTTTATTCAGTTTTTGCGGGATCTCCACCACGATTTGAATCAACTCGTCACCCCGTTTCGATCCTGCTCCCGTGGGTAACCCCATACCTTTCATTCGGAGCTGCGTGCCGTTTTGTGTACTGGCAGGCACAGTTAGTTTGGCCAGCTTCCGATCCAGGGTGGGCACTTCCACGGTTCCGCCTAATGCCGCCGTGGCAAACGTGATTGGGACATCACATACAATGTCCGCACCGTTACGGCGAAAAAGCGGATGAGCCATAACCGATACCGCAACAAACAAATCACCGTGGGGTCCACCGTGATCTCCGGCTTCCCCTTCTCCAGCCACGCGAAGCCGAGTGGCATCTTGAATACCCTTTGGAATGCTGACAGAAATAGTACGTTGTTCCTTCACCAGCCCTGACCCGGAACAGGCACCGCAGGGAGTAGCGATGGTAGAACCCGCCCCTCGGCAGCGTCCACAGGCTTGATTGGTATTGAATAGTCCATTGTTGCGGGAGACCTGGCCTGTGCCATGGCAATCCGGGCAGGTTACGGGGGATGTACCCGGAGCCGCGCCGGAACCTTTGCAATCGTCGCAGGTTTCTTTTCGGTACAGCTGGATAGTCTTGGTCGTTCCGTCCAGTACATCCAATAAACCGATGGTCACGTTGGTTTCCAGATTGCGACCACGACGGGGTGCATTGTGGCGAGCGGCCTGTTGTCGACCACCRCCGAATGCRGARAACATATCTTCAAAACCACCGCCACCGCCGGAGAAATCGTACCCGCCGAAGCCCGCGCCACCGCCATAAGCCTGCTGGGTATCATATTCTTTGCGCTTATCCGTATTCTTGAGTACGTCGTAGGCGGCGTTAATTTCTTTCAGATAATCCTCGGCCTTTTCATCTCCACCTGTTTTATCGGGATGGTATTTTTTGGCCAGACCTCGATACGCCTTGCGGATATCGTCGTTGGATGCTTCCTTATTTACACCCAGAAGGTCGTAATAATTTTTTTGTGCGGCATTCATAAATCGTACTTCACCTTTCAAATGGGATATTTTTCTATTTCATAATCCGGCCCCGGCACGTTGCCATGCCGAGACCGATAATACGCTTCCTTATAAGAAGGATGCACACTTACCCTTTATCTTCGTCCACCACTTCGAAGTCTGCATCCATGGTAGGACCTGCTGCGCCCACGGTAGCTTCCTCGGGAGCAGGACTCTCGGTCGCTTCAGCGGCGGCAGCATCGGCATACACGGCCTCACTCAGTTGGGCGGAAACCTTACTCAGGTTTTCCATCGCGCCTTCTATGAGACCCACGTTGTCGCCTTCCATGGCTTCCTTCAATGTCTGGATGGCATTTTCGATGGATGTTTTTTCTACATCGCCAATCTTGTCGCCGTGTTCATCCAGCGTTTTCTGTGTACTGTACATCAGGGTGTCTGCGGTGTTTCGTGCCTCCACCAGTTTCTTGCGTTCCTGGTCTTCCTGGGCATGGGACTCCGCGTCCTTCACCATCGTATCGATATCGGCTTCGGACAGTCCGCTGGAGGACTCGATGCGAATCTTCTGTTCCTTGCCGGTATTCAAGTCTTTGGCGGTCACATGCACGATACCGTTGGCATCGATATCGAAGCCAACTTCGACTTGAGCAGCACCGCGAGGTGCCGGAGCGATACCTTCCAGATTGAACCGACCCAGGGTGCGGTTGTCCGTAGCGAAGTCGCGTTCACCCTGCAACACATGCACCGTCACAATGGTCTGGTTATCATCCGCTGTGGAAAAAATCTCCTTCTTGCTCACCGGAATGGTTGTGTTGCGCTCGATCAAACGAGTGAACACGCCGCCCAGTGTTTCAATACCAAGGGAAAGAGGCGTTACATCAAGAAGAAGAACGTCTTTCACGTCACCTTGAAGTACACCAGCCTGAATAGCCGCGCCCATGGCAACAACTTCATCAGGGTTCACACCTTTATGAGGCTCTTTACCAAAGAACTCTTGCACGATTTCCTGAATTTTAGGCATGCGTGTCTGGCCACCAACAAGAACAACATCGTCGATCTCAGCAGCGGTAAGGCCTGCGTCCTTCAGGGCTTTTTTGCAAGGATCAAGCGTACGCTTAACCAAATCAGCAACAAGGCTTTCAAGCTTAGCGCGTGTCAGTTTAATCTGAAGGTGCTTGGGACCAGATGCATCAGCCGTGATAAACGGCAAGTTCACTTCTGTCTGCTGTGCTGATGAAAGCTCGATTTTAGCTTTCTCGGCAGCTTCCTTCAAACGCTGAAGCGCCATTTTGTCTTTGCGCAGGTCAACGGTGTTTTCTTTTTTAAACTCGTCAGCAAGGTAATTAACCAGACGGTGGTCAAAATCTTCACCGCCAAGGAACGTATCACCGT
>NVWG01000101.1 GCA_002746185.1 Candidatus Hydrogenedentota bacterium | reverse complement strand
CCCGGGCAGCTCTCGCGGATGATCGCCTTGCGCTGATCCTCGGTGATCTTCCCCGCCAGGTGTTCGCCATAAGATTGAAACGCCGACACCACATCCCTCGGCTCCTCTTTCCCATCAAACACCGTACACCCCGGCTTAATCGTCCCCCCATAAACCATCAACGCCGGCCGATTCAGCCGACCCATCGCGATCAAACACCCCGGCATATTCTTGTCACACCCGCCGATAGCCACCACGCCGTCAAACCACTGACACCCCACCACCGTCTCAATGGAATCCGCAATCACCTCCCGCGACACCAGCGAATACTTCATCCCCTCCGTACCCATGGAAATCCCGTCGGAAATAGTAATCGTGTTGAACGGCACCGCTTTCCCGCCGTTCTTGTCCACGCCCTTCCCCACTTCCTCCGCCAGCACATTGATATGCATGTTGCACGGCGTCACCATGCTCCACGTAGACGCAATTCCGATCTGCGTTTTCCGAAAATCCTTGTTCTCAAACCCCACCGCATGCAGCATAGCCCGAGCCGGCGCACGCTCCGCCGTCTCCGTAATATGCGCCGAATAAAACCGAGGATCCACCGACTTCCCCGCTGATTTCTTCAAAACTTTTTTCTTAACTGTAGCCTTCTTTTTTGCCACAGATTTCTTCGCCTTCGTTGTGGCGGGGTCTCCCGACCCAGGCACCTTCTTGACCCCAGAGGGGGCTCCAGCTTTACGCTTCGCGGCTCCCCGCTTCTTCCCCGCCTCAGCCTTACCCTTCGCTACGGACTTCCGTTTCGCACTACCCGACTTCGCTGCCATCTATCACATCTCCAAAAGAGGTTAATTCCCACTAAAAACAAACACTATGCACATTGTAGTGGATAAAGAACAGACTTGGCAAAAGGGGTGGCGAGAACGGAACAATCTGATTGCTCTTTCGCGAAGTCCTACCGAGCTTGGTATTCGCTAGTGATTTCACCAAAGCTTACTAAGAATACGTCTACTACTGGGAGAGCTCGGATTGGGTGAAGTTTACATAGGGCTCTAAAATTGAGAGAGAAGCACTAGGATTCTAATTTTACATAGGTTGAAGCATCAGCCAATTCTTGATCTATCTTAAAACCATCATGGAATGAACCTGGACTTGACCATCCGGTTATATTCGCGTGATTTTTATCGTGATCTAGACGCTCTGGAAATATATCTAGTCCAATCTTCCTTATGTTCTCCACAGAAACATCTGCTCTGCCAATCAGTGATTTTGAACGCTTATCAGCAACAACATGCCCAACTCGCCAAATTTCCTCCATTGAATAACCAACATGGCGGGTTACAGAGCACCGCCCATTTTTGGGAGGGGTAAATACATATCGTTTTACCGTACCGTCAGGRCGRCAGGGCTTTTTCCTTCTCTCATATAGAACATACCTCGCAACAATTTCTTCATCGTCAATATCYTCACTAGGTATATCCACTAGTTTGAAAAWATTCTCTGCGCAAGAGAGGCAATATCAAAACAAGCCTTTTGATCCATTCTTACCTTTCCTCGCTCATCCTCATCATCAAACAGAGCTGAATAATAAATGTACCCCTTTGAATCAATACCAGCAACAAGAGTGCGACGAGAGGATAGATCCCACTCAAAGGTAATTAGACCATGCGGACTAGCATCAATCTCAGGCAATGGGGTCTCTATAGGTAGCAGGTCGAGAAATTTATTGGCATGTGTAAACGTGCTATCGTCTACCGGATCAGCCCCTTCTCCATCCCAGTTTGCATGCATACACTCAATAAAGACTTCTCTCAAAATTTTATGAGATTCTTTTCTGGGAGCTTGTTGTTTTAGATTTATCCCGGGTTGAAGTGCTTTTTCGAAGATGTGAGTAGATACATGATTAAATTGATAATTTTTAATCTCATTGAATGGATTAACATTAACAGAGCTTCTCGAACTTATCTCAATCGGTAAACCAGCTGAATGGTGATTTGGAAAAGGAGGAATCATATGCATGGGTAGTTGTAACCCCAAATTACCTTCATCAACTTGACGAAGAATTGAAGTTTGTTCTCCTGATACATCCATAATTCCGGGATTTACTTGCGCCTTCGAAATTGGCTTGTATTCCTGCGCTAACATCTATAAATCTTCTTCTTCCATTTTTTCTTTTATATATTGAATAGTCATTATCTCATGACCAGTCTTTTCTTCAATTCGCTTGATAGCTTTCTGTAATTCACCGACCAGTGACTTTGCAGTGGTAAACGATATATTAAGAACCGCATCGTTAATACCATTACGTTGAAGTATGATGGCGATATCACTGGCTGTATGACCAACCATTACACCGTTTGCATAAAGGCCAACAGCATTAGGGTTAATCAGCCCGTTAGATATATCTACCTCTTCAACTGGATCTGGTAATGGTTCGTCAACCATAGTATGTACATCCCTTTCATTAAGAATTCAAAGCAATCATAGCATGATTTGTAGCATTTTACCCGCCCCATTAACAACCTTTCCTGTGTATCAGAAAGTCTAGTTGCGCGAGATTGCTACGTTTCTAAAATAGAAGGATCACCCAAAGTAAGGCTATTTGTAGTAAATACTTACAGTGATCTTGTGCGACCATAGACCTATTGTTTCCTGCACCACCATCCAAACCACCATCCAAACCCCCACACGCAACACCCATGTACATCATATAGAGGGACTTACCAAGACCCCCCGGAGATCCAACGATGAAGATACCCACATTTGCGGAAGCTATGGAGGAGATGGAAGAAATGGCCAACGGCATGGCGACGTTTGACGAGATTGATCGAGCGAAACGGTTGGCGGAACTGCGTCCTGCGCCTCGGTCACGCAAGGACGTGGTGCTTACATCCATGGGCACGCCGTGTTCGCCGACCTGGGAGCCGGAATGGATCGAGGCGGTGGAAGACATGGAACAGGAGCTGGGCCGACGGTGCTGTGGTGCCCATGCACCGGATGAACGACCGTGCACGCTGGAGTCGAAAGTGAAAAACGGACGGTGTCGATTCCACGGCGGCGGACTGGGTGTAGGTGCGCCGAAAGGAAATTCCAATGCGCGGATCCACGGACTCTATGCGCGGCGTATCCAACAATGCGGCGCCCAATGTGCGCAGTGGAAGACGTGTCCGTATGCTGGCGACGACGTGAAGGCATTGCCCGAAGCGAAACGTCCTCATTGCATTTACGAGCGGGAAGAAATGGATGCGCTGCGCAAGCTGGATGAGTCGTCTCACGAAATATACAAACCGTTGGAAGATCGCATCACACGCGATATGGAGAAACCGCCCTACCCCATGTACGCCCAGCTTCTCATGCTCCGGGAAAATCTCCACATGCTGCAGGTCATGGTGACCCGCGCCGCGAAGGCATTGTCCACTCAAGGATTCACGACGCAATCCGTCCAGCAATCGGATTCCTACTACGCCGCCTACGAAAAACCCAGCGCACTACTCGTCGCCCACCAAATGTTAACCCGAGAACACCGACTAACCCTGTCCCTCTACAGCACCTTCCTGGATAAATGGGATGTCCCAAAATACGCGCATCCATAATTAACCGCCTTTACCTTTTCTTTGGAAAAAGGACCTGCCAGTCGGTTAAAAAATAAGTAAAACCAAAAGAAACCGACAGATGCAACGCATCTCCAAAAGAAAAAATGAATCATATCCAGAAATCAAACTCTCTGTGTTCTCGGTGACCTCTGTGGCTAAAAAAAGAAGAGCCAGCGTTGTGGCTCGAGTTATCAACCTTGTTACAACGCGTGCATCTTCATCTGGAGTGATGAGCTGGTACGTTGGAGACCCGTTCCGGGTCGGGCGGGTGCCTGGGTCAGAGACCCTGGCACAACGTGGTATGCGGAGGCTCACGGACCTGCGGTCCGTGCATGGGCGGAGACGCCCATGTACCGAAAAAAACCTTGGCTCCTGGTTGGGTTGGAACGTTTTTCGCTGTATTGCGAGGGGAATGGAGGGCTTGATATACTGTGGGGCAACAAACCAAGGCACAATTTCTCGCTTTTTGTATTGGGCGGCAGAAGGATTTCGTATCATGTCAGGTCATTCCAAATGGAGCACGATTAAGCGTAAAAAAGGTGCATTGGATGCCAAGCGGGGCAAGGTTTTCTCCAAGTTAGCGAAGGAAATCGTGGTARCGGCGAAGGCGGGCGGCGGCGATCCGGATGGGAATCCCCGGCTGCGTACGGTGATGCTGGCGTGTCGTGCGGCGAATATGCCTATGGAAAAAATTGATAAGGCTATCAAAAAGGGCATCGGCGATACGGAAGGYGTGAACTACGAGGAAGTGCGTTACGARGGRTACGGCGCYGGCGGTGTGGCGATTATCGTGGACGTGCTGACGGATAATAAAAATCGGACCGTGGCGGATTTACGTCATGCGTTGTCGAAAAATAACGGCAGTATGGCGGCGAACGGCGCGGTGACGTGGAATTTTGAGAACAAGGGGTTCATCGCAGTAGAAAAGAGCACCTGCGGCGAAGAGGAAATGTTCGAGAAAGCTATTGAGGCAGGTGCAGACGACATGAAGCTGGAAGGCGACGTGTATGAGATAACCACGGAGCCGTCGGATCTGCATGCGGTGTCGGAAGCGTTGGACGGTATGGGCATCAAGGCGGTGGAAGCGAAGTTGACCATGTTTCCCAAGACGACGCTGGAAGTGGATGCTTCGGTGGCGCGTCAGGTCATGCGGCTCATAGAAATGCTGGAAGATATCGACGATGTGCAGCAGGTGTATTCCAATTTCGATATGTCCGAAGCGGTGATGGCCGAAATCATGGCGGAAGCGTAGGGATTATTTTTCAGGGGGAAGTCGATGCGCGTTTTGGGGTTTGACCCGGGCACRGCCACGACGGGGTATGGCGTGGTAGAGGGCAAGGGGAACAARCTGATTCATGTTGCCCACGGTATCATTTCTACTCCYGCTGGAGAGCATTTCGCGGTACGTCTCAAGTCTATTTATGCCGAAGCGTGTGAGCTTATCGCAGAACATAAGCCCGAAGCTGTGGCTATCNAAGAAATCTTTTTCACGAAGAATGTGACCACGGGGATTTCTGTCGCTCAGGCGCGGGGTGTGCTGGCGTTATCGGCGGCGCAGGCGAACCTGCCCATCTCGGAATTCAGTCCCCGAGAAATGAAGAGCGCTATCACAGGGTACGGTCGTGCAGATAAACGGGGCGTGCAGGATATGATCAAGATTCTCCTGAATCTGGACGCAATTCCCAAGCCCGATGATGCGGCCGATGCGCTGGGCATTGCCATCTGCGGAATCCACACCGGGGCGTTTCGCGCAGCAGTGGAGAAGGGCTAATCGATCCAGCCGTAATATCTTCCCATCCAGTAGGGCAGCAGCCAGTAGGTGGGGGCTTCTTCACGCATTCCGTTACCGCCGCCATCGGGGTTGAATGGGCTGCTGTTGTGTTTGTGGATGCGTCGCTCGTCGGGAGGGATAACCCGAACAGATTCGGCCTGACCGTGGCGGTCAATGTTGGGGCGCATAGGTAAATCGCGGCGATGGGAATTCTCCACACGCCATTCGATGGCTTCCCAAGGAGATCGTTCCAGGGTGCGCCGCGACTCGTCTTGAATGCGGGGATTCATGGTGATAGCTCCGACGGCGACGCTGATGTAATTCCACAGGGCGTTCATTTCAGGGGCATTCTCACCCCAGGTAAAGGTGATGTTGTCCATGTAAATTGCGCGGAGTTTCGGGTCGGTTTCGTAGAGCATGAGAGGTAAAACGGACAGGTAATACAATTCGTCATCGGAGTAATTGATTTCCTGTTCCTCGGAGGTCCACCGCCGATAATCCAGGGTATAGTTGGCGTATCCTTTTTCGACCCTGTCGTAATAGGCCGTCTGGTATTTCGCATCGCCCGTGATGTGGTACGCCGTCTTGAGGAATGACAGCAGCTCCATGGAACGCAGCGCCTTTTCATAGGCACCTTCAGGCGTGGTGTAATACTCTTCATTCCACACGCCCCAGCGCGTTGCTTTCCCGTCCAGATCAAGGAGTAGATAGCCGTCTCGAATCATGCGATCCGTGATTTGGCGGACTTTACGTCGGATGATTTCCTTTTCTTCATCGTTGGCCACCAGATCATAGTAGAGCGCGTAGCCGTAATAATGGCCCACGGTTTCATCGGAACTGGTATCGGCTTTCCAGAGCCACTTGCCGTCTTCCGTGGGATGCCATTCGCCGCCATGGGGTTTGGGTTCGTCYAYGGTCACATAAGAGCGGGCGTAGAAYCCTTCCATAGGATTGATTTCTTCCAGGCGGATGAGCGTATCCAGAGAGCGCCGGGCTTTGTACCGCGCATCGGGATCCTTCGTGGCGGCATAGCGATACGCCTGAGCCGCSAGATACATGGCGGTCCAWAGTCCGTCGTTGTCGTTATCGCGGGTGATACCCACGGAGAGATCGCCGGGGGCTTTGAGATAACTTGCGGAGACGAAGTCATGGCGCAGATGGCGGGCTTCCACCATCATGTCAAAATGGATAGCTTTGTCCTCCAGTGTCATGGGCTGCCATTCCAGGCGAGTTACGCCAGAGGCGGTGCGGAACCAGACGGTTTCGTGGAGGGCGGAATCATCCACCCATATATTCTGAATGTTATTATCGGCGAGCCAACGTTGTCCCCAGAAATACTGCCAGCGATCCCAGGGGTGATTGGCTTGGGGGTCGAAACGAGCCGCGCCGTTTTCGCTGCCCAGCCAAAGCACGCCTTTCTCGTTTGTGGAATAGACCAGCATGTCTGCCACGGGCGCGGTTTCGGGGTAATCATAGGGCGTGGATTGGGCCGATTGAAGCAGGGCAGGCGGTATATCGGGGCTATCKGGGGTATACCGACTGATGATTTTCTGCTCGAAGGCGGCAACTTGGGTAGTGAACAAGAATACGATACTCAGGTATGGGATGGCTTTTATCAAGAGAGATCCTTTGGGTTGTGTTTACACAGGGCGTTCCAATACGGTATAACCTTTAGCGCAGGAAAGACAAGTATTTTTCAGGGTGAAGGCAACGGGTAAGGAACACTATGGTACTCAACGGAATTGATTACGCTATCATCATTGTCTATTTGACGTGTACGGTGCTGTTCGGGCTATATATCGGACGGAAAATGCGCACGGGAGATGATTATTTCCTGGCGGGGCGGTCCCTGCCCTGGTGGGCCATCGGCATGTCGCTGGTAGTGACGGATATCGGTGCAACGGATATGGTGGGGATTGCCGGGTCCGCATATTTGTACGGCATCGTGCTGGGGAACTACGATTGGCTAGGCAGCGTCCCTGTTATGATCATCGGAGCGTTCCTGTTCATTCCTATCCTGTGGAAATCGAAGGTGAGTACCATTCCCGAGTGGTTAGGTATGCGGTATAACACGTCGGTGCGAACGGTGTCGGCTCTGATTTGGGGCGTATATCTTTCCTTGGGGCTGGGTATTACGTTGTATGCCACAGCGGTAATGTTTAATTTTCTGTTGGATTTGAATCCCAAGGTGCTGATTGTCGGTGCGGAGCAATCTNAATATGTAGACATTGTTGCTACGTCCGGCGCGAAGAAAACGCATGATTTCATTACGGCGGATACGGCGGAAGAGGCGGCGGAGAAGATTGAGCAGTTTGAACCCAATCTCGTATTGGTCAGCACGTCGTTTGCCGGTGGCGATATTTTTGCTGGAACAGAGCGAATTCCCGTTGCGGTGTTTGGGGATGTGGAGATTGATGAGGGCTGGGGCRCGACGATGATGCAGCAGGCTCGAGCGCCGAACTGGTCGGTAACGAAATCGATTATTCTTATCGGCATTCTTATCGGCGTATACACCTTTTTCGGCGGATTGAAGGCGGTGGTATATACGGATGTGATTCAGTGTGTGGTGATGCTGAGCGGTTCGTTGTTTGTTTTGTTTTACGGAATCTATACCCTTGGCGGTGTAGGGAATTTTTATGATCTGATTCAGGATTTGGGGGAGCGGACGGCGTATCATTTCGATTTGATTGTTCCGGCGGATACGAAGACACCGCATCCCTGGACAGGTATTTTTCTTGGGCTTGGGCTGGTACTGGCGAATGCGTATTGGTTGGGAAATCAAGCGATTGTGCAGCGAACCCTGGGTGCCCGAACCATGGCTGATGCACGAGCGGCGTATATATTAGGGTCTCTTCTGAAAGTGCTGATTCCGTTTGCCATGGTGGTGCCGGGCATTATCGCACTGGCGCACAATCCGAATATCACTGATGCGGACAAAGCGATGGCTACGTTGGTACGGGATATTATGCCGTCAGGTTTACTGGGTATTTTCTTCGCGGCATTTCTGGCRGGACTCATGTCCAGTGTGGATTCGGCGCTCAATTCATCGGCCACGATATGGACGAAAGATATTTATCAGCGCTTTATTAAGCCGGATGGTGACGGCCGGCATTATCTTATAGTTGGGCGTATATTGACCGTGTCGTTTCTTATTTTTGCCATGATGTTTGCTCAATATGCCGTAAATTTTGAGAGTATTTATGACTTGACTCAAACGCTGTTATCCATGTTCCAGGGACCGAGTCTGGCTATCATTTTGTTAGGAATTTTGTGGAAACGCATCAACGGTAAAGGGGCGTTGGCAGGGTTGCTCACCGGGGTGACATTCACCGCAGGTATTCAGTGGGTGAACCGTAATGCAACGGAACCGCTGTTTCAAATAGAAGATCCATTCCTGTACATCGCCTGGTGGTCGTTTGTATTGACGATAACCGTGACCACTGTAGTAAGTCTGCTAACCGATCCCCCTTCTGAGGAGAAGACTAAGGGATTGGTGTATCATAACGATTAGGGAGAGGCATCGTGGACGAAAAAAATTTTGCGACAACAGTAGCGGATGCCGTAGCCAACATCCTGCGTGTACCTGGTGATATTCTTCGTGACTGGGCGTTGGCCATACCCATGCCGGTGGCGAAAGGTATTTTTATTGCGTGGTTTGTATTTTTGATTATCTGGGTGCTGCGCCTTCCTCGTGATGAGGTTATATATAAGTCTGAGGGGTCGGATCGGGAGGTGTCGCTCCGGCCTTTTGCGATTGCGGCAYTRAGCTGTATGATCGTCATTTACCTCATTTTTTGATRGGCSTATTCGTATGAGTGAATCTTTGTACGGCGTTATCGAGGGGTTCTACGGCAAGCCGTGGTCCCGCGAAGAACGGTGCGAACTGTTCGGGTGGATGACGAGCTGGGGCGGACTGAACACCTATATGTATGCCCCGAAAGACGATCTCCTGCACCGTGGACGGTGGCGCGAGTTGTATGACGATGCGGAGGCCACCAATCTGGGCGAACTGATTCGACTCACCCGAGACAGCGGTATACGATTTATCTATTCCATCGCGCCGGGTCTGGACATGGCGTACTCCACCGAAGCAGATCGCCAGTATCTTCTCGCTAAAATCGATCAGATTAAGGGCTTGGGCTGTCGTGATTTCGCCATTCTTTTCGACGATATCCCGGAAACCCTGTCTGATGCTGATACAGCGGCTTACGGGACCTTCGCCGGGGCGCAGTGCGACGTGTCCAATGCCTTGTATGATTACCWCATCGCCTCCGATGCCGATACGCGGCTCCTGTTTTGTCCCACGGTATACTGCGGGTGCATGGCGGAATACGACGTGCCGGGGAACGGGTATCTGCAGGAAGTGGGGGAGAAACTACATCCGGAGATCGGTTTTTTCTGGACCGGGGCCGAGGTGATTTCCGAGACCATCACCGTGGAATCCATTCGGGAACTAGCAGCAGTGATTCGGCGAAAACCCATCATCTGGGATAACCTCCACGCCAATGATTACGATCCACGACGACTTTTTATGGGTCCCCTGACCGGACGCAGTAGTGCGTTGCGCGATGAGGTGGACGGCTTTCTCAGTAATCCAAACACGCCGTTTCAGGTGAACTATGTCCCCTTGGGATCGCTGGCGCGGTGGGCGCAGTCCGATGAAGGACAATACGATCCGCGCGCCGTTTATTTGGAACTGTTGGAGGACGTGCACGAACAGATCGCGCTTCCCGAATTGGATCGAGATTTACTCCGCCTTTTCTGCGATTGCTTCTATCTTCCCTTCGAGACCGGAGAGACGGCGCAGGCACTGCTGGATGAAGTGGATGCCATGTTTGCCGCCACGAACGACGATTGGCACGCTGCCTTCGACACACTGGCGCCCCGGCTCGAACAATGGGGTCACGACCTGCATAACCTGGTGAACACCCCTAACCGACCTTTCCTCCACGCCATCTACGGCCCCATGTGGATGCTGCGCGAAGAATTCGGATTAACCCGCAACGTCCTGCAATGGAAACGAGACGACAAACCCGGCTACTACACCTCCCTCTACGACAAACCCGGCACATACAAAGGCAGTTTCGCCGAACGACTAGGCACACACTACGGTATGGATGAGCAAGGGCGATTCGTGCCGAAGGGGTAGGGAGTAGTGGTGTTTTTCCACATTGCTTTAGTACTCCTTTTCAGGACTTGATTCCACGCAGAAGATTGGATTATTGTCATGGTTGATATAGTAAATATGAAGTAGGAGGAAACACCATGGATTTTAAGATGTCTTTACTATTCATATTTGTTTGTATCTATGGGATTCATATCAATTCATGGGCTGGGCATGCCGATCATATTGGACATAAAGGCTATAAATATCATGGTGAATCGATGTCTGGGCTGCAGGGTCCCGTCACCAGTATTCAGCATAATGTGATAACGCATGTATCGCATGTTCATAATCATAGTGAGGCGAAAAGGGACTTCTCGATAACAATTAGCAATACAACAATAGAAGAAAAAGTGGACAAACTTACCAGAGCTGCTAATGAAAATATTTCCAGTTCAGGTACAGTAACTGAAACGTTTACTGTAGTGGAAGAAATAAAAATAGAAGATACGGAAAGTAAAAAGTCGAATCCGTGCAGGTGCTATACACTTAAATTGACAGAGAATATTAAATATTCGGATCGATACAGGATAGTAGGAATCGGCTGGAACTGCGGTGATCATCCAGCTGGTTCGAATGGCGAAATTTGGTATGATCAGCCCAAAAAAATTGAAGAGGTTGTAAAACATCCTGAAGAAAAAGCAGTTTTTTGGTCGGATTTTGAATTAGGGGGGCATTGGGGTCAATCGAAAAACAAAGATACGGATTGTTATGACCCCAAGCTAGAGAGAGATGGGCATCATTAGGTATTCGGAATACGTGGAATCAAGGAAGTAACATGACTCAATCTTATAAATTTATTTATCATCCCGTAATTAATCTGCCAGCGCGGTTTATTTGCAGTGTAATAGCAAGTCTTCTAATTTTGTTTCCTGTCGCTGCTCAAGAGGAGAGTGTTACGTCCATCGCGATGGAGCCGGCAGATGGTCGCATGGATATGTTTTTTCAGAAAATTGATGTTTATCGAAAAGCTGGCGATCACGAGAACGCGGTAAAGACTTATGATGAATTCCTTGAGGCGTATCCTGATTATGGCAAAGAAAATGGATGGATCATTCCCTTGCTGCAGCAACGTGCTCTAGCGCACGGGTACAATCAAGATTCTGCAGAACATCGCCAATTGTATGAAGAAATATGGAATTTCCATTCCGAGTCACCCTATCCATATATCTTCAATATTGGAAGAACAATCGTATCTTTAGCACAAGTATCGTATGAGAATGAGATAGCTCTTCAATATGCCCATGCCTTGTTGGGAAAATTGGAACGAGAATATGACGAATATTCTAAAGAAGAAAAATCGAAATTTGGTATCGATACGGCCTATCAAGAAGGGCTATTTTATAGTTACTATGCCAACAAGGCACTTGGCTTTGAGGATGAAGCGGCTGATGCACGCCAGAAACTGGTTTCTCTTTTCCCCAATTCTCCTACGGGCGAAATATTTTTGACCGATCTTCGAGAGGAAGAGCTTCAGGATGTTGCAGATTTACTTGTCACTGAATCGCTATCACGAAATACGACTGATAGGAATGACTAAGAATAAGTGAATGTGCAGGGGCGGTTCGCGAACCGTCCGCGTCGTTGATTGATTCACAGCCGGGGGCGGCTGTGCCACAACGAAAGGTTCCCTCAAAATGGTTTGGGCAACGTGCAGGAGATCCGTTCCGGGTCGATGCATTCCGTTAAATCGATACTTTCCACTAGATCGTACGATGAGCATCAGCACCCCCAGATCGTACGATGGCCACCAGCCCCAAAGGGGCTGAATATGAATAGCCCCGGATGAAATCCGGGGTTACTGGCGAAAAATGAGGAACAACCCTGAAAGGGGTTGAATACGGTCCCCGCAGAAATGGTTCAACCCCGTTGGGGTTGCCAAATTTGCGGTACGAACCGGATCCGTGGGTTTCACCCACGGCTATTGATATTGAACCCTTCGGGTTCTGTGCGTACGAAATAGGTATAGATACAATCATACTCATCCATATTGCCTGTGCAGATTTTACAGATGAGCCGGGATACTCTGTAGGGACGATTCGCGAACCGCCTGCTTCACCCGATTGACTCACAGCCGAGGGCGGCAGTGCCACAACGAAAGGTTCCCTCGAAATGGTTTGTACTGCGGGTAGGAGATGACGTTTTTTGGGGATACCACTTCGTTGTCGAATTGACCTTCTTGTGGTTCTCTGGTAGCCTGACTTTTTCGTTGCAACCTTGCAGGAGCAGGCCCATGATTTATTTCCGTGTTGGTATCCTTATTGCCTTGGTCGGGGTGTTTACTGTCCCGGCGTTGGCTCAGTCTGATGAAACGGCATTGGATCGGTATATTCAGAAGCCAGACTCGACTTACAAGTGGGAACGGGTGAGCGCGATTCCGGGGGAGGGATACACGGCGCATGTCCTGCAGCTTACTTCGCAGACGTGGCGGTCGGTGAAGGAAGTGGACCGAGCGGTGTGGACGCATTGGCTCACGGTGATCATTCCGGATACGGTGTCCCATGATACTGCCATGCTCTATATCGGCGGCGGAAGCAATGGGGGCGATCCGCCGGAGAAGGTGTCGGAACGAAATGCTCGGTTTGCCGTGGAGACCCATTCGGTGGTGGCGAATCTGGGGATGGTACCGAATCAGCCGCTGTTTTTTGCAGACTCGAAGGATCAGGGACGCTATGAGGATGATCTGATTGCGTACAGTCGGGTGAAATATATAATCACGGGCGATGAGGAATGGCTGGCGCGGCTGCCCATGGTGAAAAGCGCGGTGCGGGCTATGGATGCGGTACAGGAATTTTCTGCTACTCCTGAGGGTGGTAGCCGGACGTTGAACGATTTTGTAGTGGCAGGAGGATCGAAGCGCGCTTGGACGACGTGGTTGACAGGTGTTGTGGACCCCCGGGTGAARGCCATYATYCCGCTGGTSATYGATGCGYKGAWCACGGAAGCTATCACGCGGCATCATTATGCGGCATACGGATTCTTTTCGTCTGCACTGGGGGATTATGTGCGCCACGGCCTGTATCCGCATCGATTGGGCACGCCGGAAATGGACAAGATTCTGGAGATCGAAGACCCGTATATGTATCGACACCGGGCGGCGTTGGAAATGCCGAAATACGTGATCAACGCGTCGGGGGATCAGTTTTTTCTGCCGGACAATTCCCAGTTATATTTCGCGGACATGCCCGGAGAGAAATATCTGCGGTATGTACCCAATGCCAAGCATAATCTGGAAGGCAGCGATGCGCGGGACAGTATGCTGGCGTTTTACGCGTCGGTTCTGAACGACGGGGAGCGTCCGGAATTTTCATGGACCCTGGAAGAAAACGGCCCCATTCGCGTGACGGTGAAAGACAAACCGATTCAGGTGAATCTGTGGCAGGCTACGAATCCGGATGCGCGGGATTTTCGACTGGACACTATCGGCAAAGCGTGGACCAAGACAGAGCTGACCGGGCGCGAAGGGGAGTATGTGGGCGTAGTGGAAAAACCTGCGGAGGGATACACGGCGTACTTTGTAGAATTGGTGTACGACAGCGGTGGCGAATACCCGTTCAAATTCACAACGGACGTGAGCGTAAATCCCGACGTGCTTCCGTTTGATATAGAGGACTATGAACTCTAATCTTCGTAGGGGCTACGTTATATCCTGAAAAATGACTTTTTTCCACGGGCGGGTGGTGACGTTTTGAAATAGGCCTGCCTTGGCGTAGGGATCGTTGGTGAGGAAATCTTGCAGGGCGGCGGCGTGGGGTAGATCGATGATGATGACGCTGCCGTTCATGGTTTCTTCATCGTCGGCAAGCGTGGGGCCTGCGGCGAGAAGGTGGAAGGTCTTGATGTAGTCTACGTGGGCGGTGCGATTTTCGATGCGGACGTTCAGGTGATCGGGTTTATCTTCGCAATGGATGAAATACAGCATGGGGGATCTCCGTTTTTTGTGTCGAGGTGGATACTATAGTGGAGGTGTGATCTGTATGCAATGTTGTTTTGATGTCTGGCGTTGAAAATAGGTCGTCGGTGTGATCAGATTGCCGCACTTCGCTACGCTACGTTCGCAATGACATCACATAGTGTTGTTCTAATGTGTTGCTGTATTGGAGTCTCTCCGGGTCGGGAAGGTAGCTGGGTCGGTGGATTTTGCCATAACGGGGCGCGGGCTAAGAGATAATCGCACTTCCCTTCGTTCGCAATGGCAGCTTAAATGTTCGTTTTTAGTGGTGACTGAAACATCTTTCCAGGCTGAAGACCATGGCGGTGTTGGATTCGTTGCAGGAGTCGATGGCGTCGTAGTCGTTGATGGAGCCGCCGGGCTGGACGATGGCGGCGATGCCTTGGGAGGTGGCGGCTTCAACGGCATCGCGAAAGGGGAAGAATCCATCGGAGGACATGACGGCACCTTCCAGGGTTTCGGTGCCGGCATATTTTTCTTTGGCCTTGATCATGGCTTGGGATACAGCTCCCACGCGGTCCTGTTCGCCAGTGCCCACGGCAAGGGTCTGGCCGTTTTTGGCGATGACTACGCCGTTGGATCGGACGTGGATGTTCACGTACCAGGCGAAGAGGAGATCGTCCAGTTCCTGGGCGGTGGGTGGACGTTGTATGTCCATGCGGCCTTTCTTGGCGTGCTCGTTGTAGGCCGGAACCAGGTCGTTCACGGTTTTGAGTCGGGACAGGTACGGCGTGGCGAGGACGATGGAGCCATCATCGAATATTTTGATTTCTTTCACGTCAGTATGGTCGTCGATGTATTTAGGCAGGGTGTCGATATTGGGAATCTGGACTACGCGGATGGCTTTGTTGCGTTTGTAGTGGGCGCCGTTGTTGAACGCTCCCAATGCCTCGGCGGAGAAGGAGGGGGCTGCCACACCTTCGACGATAGTCTGCATGATAGCGTCGGCGGTGTCGAAGTCCACCTCGGTGTTGAAGGCCACGACAGAACCGAAGGCGGCCTGGGCATCGGCGTCACGGGCGCGTTCGTAGACGGTTTTTTGGTTCATGTCGCCAGTCTGGATGGCCACGCCGGAGGGGTTGCAATGTTTCATCACGGCGCAGGCGGGGCGCTGCATAAATTTGAGGATGCCGATGGCGTGGTGGATGTCTTCCAGRTTSGTCTGGGAVAVGCCGCCYTTRCCVGATTTBAGCATTTTGTATGCVCCCAGCACTACGTTGCCGTCGGTAGGCCGATAGAATGCGGCGGGCTGATGCGGGTTGGTGCCGTAACGCAGGTCTTCGACTTTGGTGTAGCTGCGTCCGATGACGTCGATGGTGTCGGGGAACGCACCAGTGTTCTTGGTGCGGTACATTGCTTTCAGGTCTTGCTCTGCCATGATGGAGTCCTTTTTAAGTGCAAAACCGCATTCAAATGCTCTTACCTTTTCTTTGGAAAAAGAAATGGTAAGGCCAAAAGAAACCGATATTGGGTAAATAATTGATAGTATTGAGAGATATTCGTGGCCTGATTCGACACAGCCCAAGTGAGGATATTCTGCCAATTGACGGGGGCGATTGTCAATGTATTGGGGTGATGCAAGGCAGGGCCTTCACCAAATTGTAAGCTTCGTTTTGTGTGTAGTAGGTTTTTGTGCAGCCCTACGGAGATCCGTTTCTGACAGTGTCATATTTGCTATCAAGTTGGTCCCCACCCTTGAACCGTGGTTTGGATTTCAGTAAGATCCGCATTGGTAAGAGTTGGATGTTTAACCACATATAGACGAATATATTGATATTTTAGACCTGACATTTGCTTGATAATGCTATTTGGTAAGTCGACGATGGATTTGGGCTCAGTGCTATTTCGAGGAAAAATCTGTATGCTTTCATCAGCTTCTTCCGACGGCATTTTTTTGGCTTCCTTTGAAGACATTATTCCAGATCTTGATTCGATTCTTAGTGGGTGCGTTTCGCAATAGAGAAACATTCCAAGTGGTATATTGTATTTTGTTGCTAGATTCTTTAGTTGGAGTTTGCATATTTCCTTGAAAAACTTCCCTTTAAGGCTCTCCTCTTCATCGGTTTTATACAAATCACATATTTCTTTCAATAATTTGGGAGGTTCACGATTCAATATGGTTTTCGCAAGAAATTTTATTTCGTCTTGTGGATCTTCTGACGCTCGTGTGATCAAATTGTCAATATAGGAGTCGTCGAATAGGTAAAGTTTTTCTGTTGATGCGATATCATTAATTTCTTCCCCGCTTTTTGGGAGGCCATATTTTTCGCCTTCTTCGTTAAACTGGCCTCTATTTCTAATCCGCCTTATCAGTTGTCTGCATGATTCTTCAAAAGCCATAGTAGTTTTATGGTAGTAGACTGTTCTGTGCATAAAATATCTTGCAAGCAAAAATTGTTCAGCAGCCGGTAATGCACGTGATTTTAGACCTAGAGTTCCTTTGTCGTTGACTTGCAAATTGTTTAGTAAGTAATTCATGTCGACTTCACCATATGGCACTCCTGCAGTTCTAGAATATCTGGCTGTTTATTCACTATAATTTTTCCGAAATCTTCATGATTCGGATATTTGGTGTGGCTGGCATCTACTGTTCGTTTTTCCTTAATTTCAATTATGTCTTCGGTTAGCTTTACATGGTCGACTTTTTCCATAAGGTGGGAATACGGGTAATGACCGATGTCATGGAGTAGAGCTGCTAACCTCAGGTCTTGTTCCTGGATATCGGACAAGTTCAATGCACCGTTATTTTTGGTGGCATCGATGACTTTAGTCATTATTTTTAGAACGCCTAAACTATGAGCAAATCGAGAATGTGTCGCGTTCGGATAGGTCAACTGACCCATAGAAAGTTGCTTTATGCGCCTTAGGCGTTGAAACGATGCTGTATCAATAACCTTATGTTCTAGTTCAGAGAGATGGATGTCTCCATGAATCGAATCAGTGATTATCTTGGACGTTGGCAGCATCAATTATGAGAGGAGGGAATAGGATTTAAGGCTACTTAGAGCTGTGCAAATTTGAACGTCATTGTACTCTTTGTCGAAGGATTCGAGCTTAATCCTTATATCTTCAATATTGTCTTTACCGACTTGAGATGTATCAATTAGAAAATGAGCGGAAGCTAACAGCTCTAACCAATTTGCTAATTCAAAATCCTGATCTTCTGACGTTGTTGATTCGCTGGGAAAACCATCAGGAGCAGACGTGAGTAGAGGCTGAATATTTTTGATTACTGAACATGAATTATCATCGAGATTCCAGCCCACTGAATCATCATATTTTGTGTTTATTTCATCTTTCATATCGAAGGCATCGCTTGTTAATCCTCGTGAATAAGGGCCTCTTAGATACCAGCTATAGCTGTACCCAAGCTTTACCCCAGCCTTTTGTAAGAGGTAAATGGATTTTTGAAGAATTAGTCGTTTTTGAAAATTTTCGAGGTTTAACTCAATCTCTGCTAAATCGAGCGTAAGCTTTGTTGCTATTTGTCTTCTATCCATTGTCACCAGTCCTTTGTATTAAGTTTATCATGGTTAAATAAAGAATGCTTGTCAATAGTTGGTTTAGTAAACGTGTTAGACTTGACTGAATATATATTCAGTCAAGTCTAAC
>NVWG01000100.1 GCA_002746185.1 Candidatus Hydrogenedentota bacterium | reverse complement strand
TATCAGGTCGTGATCGCCTTCGGCAGCGCGTTCGTTCAGCAGGTTGTGCCGCTTTTCCCACCATTCCCCGGTTTTATTGGGGGTGATACGACTTATCGGCATTACAGCAAAATGCGTTCCCAGTGTGGGTTCCGCCACAGCCAAAGTAACGGGGGAATACACCGCTGCATCGCCGGATCGGTAGGTGGCGCAGCCAGACAAGACGCTGAGTAACAAGATGGCTGAAATTACTGGGATAATACGTTTGAATAACCGGGTCATGGGTAGTCTCCATTTTTGAAGAATGTACCATAACCTAAATTCGCTGTCAGATGCACTTTGTATGCATGGGGAGACGGAGGGGTTTTCACGATGGAGGGAAATAGCTCAGGACTCGATGGGGTGGTGTATCTGAACAGGTATAAGCAATACTGAGTGTTATCTCGAATGGCTGGTATTGGCTAGCAACCTCAACATGCAAGATTTCCACGATGCCTTCCTCAATATATTCCCCAAAAACCACTCGGGAATCGTCAAAAAAAGGGATTAGACTCACCCCTATACAAAATATTTTGCACTTAGTATATGAATCCGAAGTATTCATTTTTTCGATATATCTTCACGCGATTAGTTGCTGTAATATATATTTATGTGTGTTTCCCTTTCCGTGCAATAGGCTGCGGAGAGGCACGTTAAACGAACGACGATGAGAGTTGGAGAGAGGATTTATTATGATAAATGGATTTCGTGTGGGACTTGGATTGGTGTTGTTGGGTGCTGCAGTATTTACATCTCATGCAGTGATGGCTCAGGGCGACGAATTTCCTCAAATCGTGAACGAGCGCAGCGGGGTGCCTAGCAACTTGGGTGACCCTGTAGGAACGCTTCCGTTACCATCATCGGCGACTGCTGGGCTTGGCTTGACGGATGCCGGATCCAATCTGTTTTGGCATACTGAAGTAGGTTTTAGTGGAACCGTGTATTTGATCAATACCAACGGGAATGTGGTTAGTTCATTTTCGGTAACAGCGAACACGGGATCGGCGGTCGACATTACGTCCGATGGGACATTTCTTTACATCATTGATTCTAACTCGCAAGAGGTGGACATATATGATATGGATGGCGTTTTTCAAAGCTCGTTCGCCATGCCTTTTACACTCGCAGGGATTACGTACAATCCCAATACAGGGAATTTGTACATCCCGGATGTCTTTGGCGGGACCGTGGATGAACGTACCACGGCTGGTGTATTGGTTACTAATTTCCCGCTAGTCGTCGGTGCGACTCCTTTCACCATGGAGTACGATGCGCAGCGGAAYGGGTATTGGRTTAYMGANKSTANCWACCKKTAGAGCGRWACTCTACAATCTGGATTTTACGGTTGTTCGTCAATCRATTTCGGTGGCACCTGSGRSMCGTGGRGTTGCGGTAAAAGGGRAYAAATTGTATGTAGTYRRTCNMWGYGNYAYCRGAAGCCTTAATCTTCGATATTACGGAGTTYCAATTGGCYGTACCRTTTTTTYTGGATAATGGAACGAATCTGAGCGGCRGYATGCCTACCAGCGGKGTMGCCGCCTTYGTTGGCATTAAGAACATGAGTGCCAAAAGTATTACCCTTACGATTGTCTACACTTCGGACACGGGAGAGGATTTTACACCCGTCAATAACACCGTTGTTCTAGGGCCGAATCAGTCGCTYAGCTGGCGCCCCATCGCAGACGATCCCTCCGAGGGTGCTGGACAGGCGGTACCCAACAAGTCGGGTGGTTCTTCGTCGGGCAGCGTCCTCATCACAGCGGATGGACCCATTACAGGACGGCTTGTGGAATTGGATGGTAACAATTCGTTGTCCCGTGCCTATGCATTGCCGAAACCGTAGCGGAGAACTTAGATATCGCATGCCTCAGGCGATGGGACTGGATGGCTATTCATATTGTGTTACTTATGTACCCGGTTCGTACCCAAAACCATTCCCCCATCGAGGGGGGATCAAGGGGGGTGTTAGGTGATGGGAAGCCGGATGCCAAACACCCCTCTAACTCCCCTCAAGGGGAGAATATACAAACTCAACGCATTGCCATTTAGTTCTAGACAGATACATCCTGTGTTGTCCGCAATGGACACCCAAACTTCAGTCGCCGAAATGTGAAGGATACAGCACAGGTTACATGTTGCGCTACACCCAATAGATGGCCGACCGTGCAACCTTTTCTACCCAATGTGAGCCAAGCCGAGAGATAAATCTTTACAAAACCATAGTGAAAATACTAATATAGAGGCTGAGCTGGTACCAGGCAATTGATCACCTGACCCGTGGTTGATGGTTGAGGAACCATATTGGTACCTATGCTTACTCGTCTGTTGGTTAACGCGGAAGGAAACCGATCAGGTGAAAGACGACTATCGCTATACTGAGGAACAGAATGCGGAGAGCCAGGATTGGCTTGCATCTCTGGATGATGTGATTGCCCGGGAAACGCCGGAGCGGGTGCGATATCTGCTGCGCCAACTTCAGACTCGTGCGCATTCGGCGGGTATCCGTATTCCTTTTTCGGCCAACACGCCGTATATCAATACTATCCCTGTAGAGGAACAGCCTTCGTACCCCGGCGACATCGAGGTGGAGAAACGCATCCGCAGTATCATCCGTTGGAATGCCATGGCGATGGTGGTGCGGGCGAATCGGGAATCAGACGGCATTGGCGGACACATCTCTTCGTATGCCTCGTCGGCGAATTTRTATGACGTRGGYTTYCATCATTTCTTYCGSGGYCCSAAASATCCTTCCGGCGGCGACATGGTTTTTATTCAGGGTCATTGCGCTCCAGGAATTTATGCCCGTGCTTTTGTAGAGGGTCGGTTGACGGAGGATAAGCTCAAGGATTTTCGTCGGGAAAAAGCGGAAGGCGGCGGGTTGTCTTCGTATCCCCATCCGCGTCTCATGCCGAATTTCTGGCAGTTCCCCACGGTGTCCATGGGGCTGGGTCCCATCATGGCCATTTACCTGGCGCGGTTCAATCGCTATCTGGAAGATCGTGGATTGAAAGAACCGACGGATCAAAAAGTGTGGGCGTTTTTGGGTGATGGAGAAACGGATGAACCGGAATCACTGGGCGCTATTACACTGCCTGCACGGGAAAAGCTGGATAATCTGATATTCGTAGTGAACTGTAATTTACAGCGGCTGGACGGTCCGGTACGCGGTAACGGGAAAATCATTCAGGAGCTGGAGGCGGCGTTCCGTGGCGCAGGCTGGAATGTCATCAAAGTTATATGGGGTCGCGATTGGGATCCCATTTTCGATAAAGATGAGGATGGTGCGCTACTGCAGCGAGTGGGCGAAATCGTAGACGGGGAATATCAGAAGTACTCCGTGTCGGATGGGGAGTATATTCGAGAACATTTCGCTGATGGGGATGAACGCATCCTGGATTTGCTCAAACATCTGACAGACGATCAGCTGCAACGGCTTCGGCGCGGCGGTCATGACACAACAAAATTATATACCGCTTATCATCAAGCGGTGAATCATAAGGGATCGCCTACGGTGATTCTCGCCAAGACCATTAAAGGCTATGGCATGGGCGAAAGTGGTGAAGGCAAGAACATCACGCATCAGCAAAAGAAGCTGAATGAGGAAGAGGTGAAGGCTTTTCGTACACGCTTCGGCATTCCCCTTTCGGATGATGATGTGGCTTCGGCACCATTTTATAAGCCGGATGAGGACAGTGAGGAGATCCAATATCTAAAGGCACGGCGGGAAAAGCTGGGTGGATTCCTGCCTGCTCGTAGTACAGATTTTAAACCCACTACGCCTCCGGAAGCGGAATTGTGGGATGAGTTTTCCAAGGGTACGGGCGATAACAAGGTGTCTACTACCATGGCGGTGGTACGTATCCTTACGAAGCTGCTGGATGATCCGAACGTGGGGAAATTCATGGTGCCTATCGTGCCGGATGAAGCGCGGACTTTCGGCATGGAGGCACTGTTCCGCAAAGTGGGCATCTATTCTCATGTGGGCCAGTTGTATGATCCGGTGGACAAGGACAACTTACTCTATTATAAGGAAGCCACGGACGGGCAAATCCTGGAGGAAGGCATCACGGAAGCGGGTGCCATGGCGTCGTTCATCGCGGCGGGTACAGCGTGGTCCACCCACGGCATCAACACGATCCCGTTTTTCATTTACTATTCCATGTTTGGATTCCAGCGTATCGGCGATTTGGCCTGGGCTGCCGGGGACATGCAGTGCAAGGGCTTCATGGTAGGCGCCACGGCGGGCCGCACGACGCTGGCCGGGGAAGGTCTCCAGCATCAGGACGGTAACAGCCATCTTCTCGCGTATACCCAGCCCAACATCATGGCGTATGATGCGGCGTTTGCATACGAATTGGCGGTAATCGTCCGGGACGGTATCCAGCGCATGTATGTGGCTGGGGAACATATTTTCTATTACCTGACGGTGGAAAACGACAATTACAAGCAGCCGCCTATGCCGGAAGGTGTGGAGCGGGGCATCCTGAAGGGTATGTATAAATTCCGCAGTGCCGATGCGTCGGGAAAACTCCGGGCACAGCTTTTCGGCAGCGGCGCCATCCTGAATGAGGTGCTGAAGGCGGCGGATATTCTGGCGGAAAAATACGACGTGGCGGCGGATGTATGGAGTGTTACGAGTTATAAGGAATTGTTCAGGGATGCTAAGGAAGTGGAGCGATGGAACCTGCTTCACCCGGATGCCACACCCCAGACTTCGTATATCACGGATTGTCTACGCTCGGAGGAGGGCGTGTTTGTTGCTGCTTCCGACTACGTAAAAGCACTTCCCGCATCCATTTCGCAATGGTTTCCCCGACGGGTTGCCATGCTGGGTACGGACGGATTCGGGTTGAGTGAGGCACGGGCGGAACTGCGGGATCACTTTGAAGTGGATGCCCGATTCATTGTGCTGGCTACGCTGTCTGAATTGGCGCGAAATGGGGAGATCGACCGGAGCGTTGTCACCCGGGCAATCGCTGAGTTGAATATTGACGCGGATAAACCGGAACCGGAACGGTATTGAATTATGGCACATGACATTGCACTCCCGGAACTGGGAGAAAATATTGATTCGGGCAAGGTGACTGCTATCCTGGTGGCGGTAGGCGATTCGGTGACTGCCGATCAACCCATTTTAGAATTGGAAACGGATAAAGCGGTAGTGGAAGTGCCGTGTCCGGATGCGGGAGTCATCGCGGAGATCCGCACGAAGGAAGGCGACACACTCACCGTGGGCGACGTAATGATCGTCCTAAACGGCGGCGGTGGCACAGCCACTTCTGTTGCTGCGCAGGAAAAGGAATCTTCTCCTGAATCGAAAGCGCCTGAATTAGAGGCCGTTGTATCTGAACCCACTGCTGAACCTGCACCGGAGCCTGTCGCTATTCCTGAACCGACACCTGCACCGAAGATGGACTCCCCTTCTCAGCCTAAACTGAATGCTCGTGCCGCGCCGTCGGTGCGAAAATTGGCTCGGGAAATTGGGGTAGATATCAATGAGGTAGAGCCTGACTCGGCTGGGAACCGTATTACCCACGAGGATGTGAAACAGCATGCGAAGAACCTGCTTACTTCGTCGCCGGCAGCAAGTGCTGTAAGAGGGACTACGACTATTGCCGCTGTGAAGCTGCCGAATTTTGAGAAGTACGGCCCTATTCAACGGGAAGAAATGAGCCAGGTTCGCAAATTGACCATGGCAAGCATGACCCGGTCGTGGACGACAATTCCTCATGTGACCCAGCATGACAAGGCGGATATTACCGAGATGGAGAAATTCCGCAAAGAGCGGGGCAAATCGGTCCTGGCTGCGGGAGGCAAGCTGACGGCTACGGCGATACTGGTGAAAGTGTTGGCAGAGGCGTTGCGGAAGTTTCCTCAATTCAACGCGAGCATCGATCCGGAAAATCACGAAATTATTTATAAGGGGTACTACAATATCGGCATTGCGGTGGATACGCCAGCAGGACTGATCGTACCCAACATTAAAGATGCGGATCAGAAAAGCCTGGTGGATATTTCAGTAGAGATGGCAGGGATGTCGGAGCGTGCCCGGGAACGAAAAACGAAGCTGGACGAATTGCAGGGCACCAGCATGACCATCACGAATATCGGCGGCATCGGCGGGACGAGTTTCACGCCCATCGTGAATGCGCCGGAGGTGGCTATCCTCGGTGTGTGTCGAGCTAAGATGGAGCCGGTGTATATCGACGACGAATTTCAGCCGCGACTCATGATGCCCATATCCCTGTCCTACGATCATCGAATCATTGACGGTGCCGACGCGGCGAGGTTTGCCAGATGGATATGCCAAGTCCTCGAACAACCATTAAATCTGTTCTTGTAAGTCGACTTTTCCTTAGAAAAGTACACAACCAGACAAAAGGACCGTTAAAATCAGCTAATTTCCAGATATAACCAGAAGTCTACATTTTGTTGTACAAATCTTTACCAAATACCATATATAGTGCCACTTACATCTTGACATTCTATTACCAGTATGTTAAAAGTTGTATGAAGAATACTTTGGGTCGTATTCTTGAAAGAGTGTACGGGTAGTACGTATACTCTACGATTGTTTTGTAGATGTATTGGATTCAATGGTCGCGCAACTAATAATCACTATTAGAAGGTCTGTGTTTGCGAGAGTCGTGTGAAGCTTCATTTTACCAATGCAGATGAAAGGGATCGAGATGGTGAAATCTCAAAATAGAAAAAGCTTGGATTGGGAAGCACTGGTTGATAAAGATATGCCAGAAATTGGGCCTATTACCAAGGAATTCGTAAAAAGAAATATGAAGTACCCGCATCGAATAAGAGGGACTGTCCGYTTAGGTCGTGGATTAATTTGGACCGAAGAAGAGTTGTCAACATACCGTAAAGAAGTACTTGAAAAACCTTTACCGTAACAAAAATATACATGTTTTGAAAAAAGGGCTTTTAGCCCTTTTTTTTTTGCATTACCTATTAGAGAGCTAGTATAGGAATTGAATAATGGATAGCCCAACACATATCGAAAAGCTAAAAGCCGAAATACTTAAACAAAAAGGGCGATTGGTCAAAATACATCAATACACTAAACAATTACTTCTTATATCGGAAGAATTAGGCCCAGAATGTAAAAATGATTTCCAGGTAATAAAAGAACATCGAGATGCACATGAACATTCAATTCGATTTTTGAATGAAGAACTGAAAGAGCAGAGTACTGAAGAATCTTTACGGTATATTCTATCGAATGTAAAAGCAGCTGTAGGGCATGAAAAGAGAGCTTTTTACGATACTGCTGATTTAATCGGAATTATTATACGCGAAGATATACAACATGGTTTAGGCAAGTATGACCGCGAAACAATTCAGCGAGTCTTACCTAAATACCATGAAGAATTTCGTCCCCAACTAAACAAATATGGAATTCAAGTAGCTGAGCTTCGTGCCGAAAAAGACATTGAAGAATTCAAAGATGATTTGGCAGGAAAGGATGAATTCGATCATTATTATGAAAAGGCTCGTGATTTATTAGAGCGTTGGATCCAAATCGATAAAGATTCTGCAGCTGCTTTTGAACAGCTAGAAAACTTATCAAAAGCAAAAGAAATGTTTGCTGATTCAACAGCTAGCTTAAGCGGTAAATATTCAAGAGATACTATACTATTAGTTTTTCCAGATTATTATTCGGAAATTCGCCCAAAATTAGAAGACTTGGTAAATAAAGGTGATATCAAAGAATTACAAATTGAGCTCAATGTATTAAGTCAAAAATTCCCTAGTCTAGAAGATGCCCACACAACTGGTAAACGAGATACAGCACAAAGCCGACAACATACTTGGCTTGTCGGAATTGTAGCGGTTCTAATAGGATCTGGGGCTACTTATTTCATTCCAAAATTGCTTAGTGCTCCTGAATCCGTTGAGACAGAGTCTGTAGAGGTCGGCATTGTAGATTCCGAAACAAGTGAAAACTTTCATGAATCTGAAATCACTGGAAACTAAATTAACACGCTTAAAGTTTCATAGGATTACAAATTCGTTCGTCATAGTGGTTGCAATTTTGTGAAAATGAATATGGAGGGAACCATGGCGAAAAACAAGAGTCGCGTATTAGTCATAGGCGGCGGTCCGGCGGGATACGGCGCGGCATTTCGTGCGGCGGATCTGGGTCTGGAAGTGACGCTGGTGGATTTGGACAAAAATCCCGGCGGTACATGTCTGTACCGGGGGTGTATTCCTTCTAAAGCCCTGCTCCACGTAGCGAAAGTCATCCACGAAGCACGGGAAGCCGAGCATGTGGGCCTGTTTTTTGACCCGCCGCGCATTGATATCGATAAGGTGCGCCAATCCACACAGGACGTGGTGAGTAAGATGACGGGCGGGTTGGGACAACTGTCCAAAGCGCGAAAAATCACGCTGGTGCAGGGTCGTGCCAAGTTCCAATCGTCCGACAAAGTGCGCGTGGAACTCACCAGCGGCGGCGCGGAAATTCTTTCATACGACTATTGTATTCTTGCCACCGGGTCCGTGCCGTCTACGTTGCCGCACCTGGATATCGGTTCGGATCGCGTGATGGATTCCACGGGCGCGCTGGCATTGGAGAGTGTGCCGGAGCGACTGCTGATTATCGGCGGTGGGTATATCGGGCTGGAACTGACAACGGTATATGCGGCGTTGGGGTCCAAGTGTACCGTGGTGGATTTTGCGCCGGGGATTCTCATGGGCGCCGACCCGGACCTGATCAAGCCGCTGGCGAAACGCATGGAGGAGCTGTGCGAAGTTATCCATCTGAATACGAAAGTGCTGAGCATCGAAGACACGGGCTCGGTTATCAAAGCCACGCTGGAAGGGCCGGGCATCGAGAATCCGGTGCAGGAATTCGATAAGATACTGGTGAGCGTGGGACGTCGTCCCAAGTCGGACGGGCTGGGTCTGGAAAACACGCAGGTGGTGGTGAATGACCAGGGCTTCGTGCAGGCGGATCATCAGATGCGTACGGCGGACTCGAAAATCTTTGCCATTGGCGACCTTATCGGACAGCCTATGTTGGCGCACAAAGGCACCGCAGAAGGTCGCGTGGCAGCGGAAGTCATCGCCGGGGAAAAATCCGCCTTCGACGCAAAATGCATCCCCGCCGTGGTATTCACCGACCCGGAAGTAGCGTGGGTAGGCATCACCGAAACTGAAGCCAAAGCGCAAGGTATTGACGTAAAAGTTGGGGCATTTCCCTGGGCGGCCTCCGGTCGCGCCACCACGCTGGGACGCACCGATGGGCTGACAAAAATCATCGCCGACGCGGAAACCGACCTGATTCTGGGCATGGGCATCGTGGGAGCCGGAGCAGGCGAACTCATCGCCGAAGGCGCGCTGGCCATCGAGATGGGCGCCAACGCCRCCGACATCGCACTCACCATCCACCCCCACCCCACCCTCAATGAATCCATCATGGAAGCCGCCGAACTGGTACATGGCTCCAGCACGCATTTATACAGGAAGCTGCGGAAGAAGTAAAACAGGAGTCGCTACAAATAGGATTCCAAGGGATACGACATTTTCATGATTCAGCCCGATCCAAAAGATCCCTATCAGTGGTATTTCAAAGATATTGTACGGTCTATAGAGGAATGTGGCCTTGCTGATCCCCCGGAAAAGATTTTCTGCGAAAATACAGATGAATTTCTTGCAGCTCTGAACCCTAACAACGCATTGTGGGGATATAACAAAATTTCTACCAAATGGATTTTTCGAGGGCACTACGACTCCTCTTGGTCTCTATTGCCAAGYAGTTGGCGTGAGGAATCGATTCCTGTATTGAAACCTTTTCTCGACATGGCTATGCAACTTAGGCTTGATGAATCACTAAACAGGAACTATGAGAATCATGGGATGATTCAGAATCAAGTAACATTTGAAGAATACGAAAAACAGATTCGAGCTACCATGGCAGAGATACTGATGATTCAAGAATTCGCAAAGCTGGCAAATGAGAATGGGTATTTCATAAAAGATATCGAAAAAACATTGGACGTCAACAATATCTCTTGTGCTTTTGATCTAAATGGAGTACATTTTCCGAACTATGCAACGGCACTTGCTCAGCATCATGGCCTTCCAACCCGAATATTGGATTGGACACGAAACCCAAAAATTGCTGCTTATTTTGCTTGCGAAAAACCTCCGTCTTTAGATTCTGATTCTATTTGTGTCCATGCACTATATACCGACACAAATTATAGTATTGAGTCTTCCGAAGCCTTGGGGAATATAAAACAATTTTCTGTCACTAGGGATCAGTTCCCTTTCTTACATGCACAGGATGGTTTGTTTACTTACATCAATTCGCCCCCCTGTGATGGAATCGAATACTACTACGCCTGGCCTGATATCCATGAATGTCTCAGCAATAGATATCGAGATCAATATGGCGATAGTATCAGGACAATATATTTGCCCGAAAAATATCGTCAAGAATTATTGGAAAAGCTAGCGCGAGAAGGTGTGACGGAGATCACATTAAAACCCGGATTCAATAGTATCTCCGAGCATTTACTCTGGGCCGCTGAGAATGAGCTCTTATAATTTCCCAACGATATCTACCTCAGAACATTTACTCGATTTCTGAAAATAGTGTAACACCTTCACCATATACTACACCCCTCCCTAAAACCGCAGTGGGATTCGCGCCATGGAGTGGGAGCGGGTGAGGTCGAAGTTCTCGGCTTGGAGCTTGCGTTCGTAGTCGGAGTCGATTTCGTTGACGGATTCTTTGGATTCCGGGTCGCCGTAGAGTTGGAATGTGACTTCGCCAGCTTCCGGGTCGGTTTTGATGATGGCGAAGTTGCTTTGTTTGTAAAGGGCGAGGCGTTCGTTGGGCTTGGGCCGCTGCCACACGCTTGATTCTTAGACTGGCGTTAACATACGATGGAAAACTGGTGCGCAGGATCGTCAATATCACATTCGGAGAACCTCACATTCCCGGCACGCCCGAGGCAGACGAGTATCTCCACTACACAGATCGCGGAGGATGGACCCTATGAGAACGACTATCTTGAGCAGCCTTATTGTTGTCAGCGTCGTCTGTATTGGCGCGTGGGCCGAAGACGAGCCCGGCTTCGTCTCCTTGTTCGACGGCGAAACATTGAACGGGTGGGAAGGCGATGAAACGATTTGGCGGGTGCGGGACGGCATGATCGTCGGCGGCGCCAAAGAACAGATCGACTACAACGATTTCCTCAGCACCACCGAACGCTTCGGCGACTTCGAGCTGCGCTTAGAGATTCGGCTGGTCAATGGACGGGGCAATACGGGCGTCCAGTTCCGTTCCGAACGGGTATCCGATYCCACCGATGTCACGGGCTACCAGGCCGATTACGGCATGACGTTCTCGGGCCATCTCTGGGACGAAAACCGCCGATGGCGTATTCTCAAGTCCCCGGATCCGGAATCCGTGAAACATGATTCCAACCTCTACAGACGGATTCTCGACAGGGAGCCCAGCCCCGATGCCGCGGCCTTCTTCGAGTCGTTCGACCGACGAGCCTGGAACCACTACACCATTCGCGCCGAGGGCGATCGGATCACGTTGTCGATCAATGAATTCACCACGGTGAGCTATACCGAAGCGGACGATACTATCCCACGCGACGGCATCATCGCCTTTCAGGTACACGCGGGAGTTCCGTTTGAAGTGCAGTTTCGAAACATTCGCATCAAGAAGCTTGGACAATCGAAATAGAACGGCAAAGGATTCGGAAATTTAAAACGACAATTCACGGCGATTCTTGCGGGCATTGTAGCGTTGGGCGGTTCGGCGTTCGCGGCGGACGCGTCGATTGTGCCTCGCATTTAATAGATCGTGTACAATTCATGCGGCTTCGCTCCATTCTAGCGAGGGCAGGATTCGAACCTGCGACCTTTGGGTTATGAGCTGAATATTGCCCAATTACCTAAACCGTTGAAATGTCGTAACTTACGATGACGTAACGAGTTTGCTACTTTCGCCACACCTTCCCATGTTAACCATGTTTATCAAATTTTGAGTAACAATTTGTGATCAAAAATTCGATTTGAAAAGAGTCGAATTCGATGCCTCCGAGAAAGTTTTCGGGTCGCAGATCTCAATTCGGAGCGTTTTTACCATTACGCGGCCGCCTCGGTATACTTGGGGAGGTGCGGAAATGAATCTGCCGTGTTCCGGCTTGTATCGACGGGCATTTTGATGAAATATGAGGAGTCTTGTAAATAGGTGTTAATCCGGCTTTCTATACCGTTTTGGGATTGATGAGTCAGTATTTCGAGCCGCGATTCAGTGCGAAGATGCAGTTTCTGATTATCCAGATTCGTATGCTGCGAGATCGTATCAATGCGTTGAAGATCGTGCCGACTCCTAAAGAGCGCGCGGAGTTGATGAGACTGGGGGAGCTACTTGATCATGATATCAACGGTATCATGTTTGTCGTTTGCCCTTCTACTTATAAGAAGWGGGTACGTGATAAACGGCGAGGCAAGAACTGGGTGATGCCTTGTCGTAAGGGAACCCCTGAAGTTATTCGACGATTGTTGTGTATCATGACTGAGTCGAATCCACGCTGGGGCCACCGGCGTATCGTGGGTGAACTCAGGAAGTTGGGGATTCGCATTGGAGCGACCACTGTGCGTGACCTGCTCAAGGCAATGGGTTTGTTTCCTGAACCAACTAAAGGTAGGAGCAAGGGGAACGTGCCATGGCGCAGGTTCATTGAGGCAAACAAGGAGTCGATGCTTTCTACGGACTTCTTTAGTAAGAACGTTTGGACGATCTGGGGCAAGCGACAACTCTACTTTCTCGCCTTCATTCATATTGGAAGTCGACGCGTCTACTGTAGCCTCGGTACCTACAACCCTGATGACGAGTGGGTAACTCAACAATCGAGAAATGCCATGATGTGGGCCGAGGAACACGAGATTACCGTGAAGTATCTGATCCATGATCGCGACAAAAAGTTCTCTGGAGAAAAGTCCATTGGTTTCTGGAAGGGGACGGCGCGAAGAATTAAAACTCCGGTGCGCGCCCCGATGGCGAACTCGTTCATCGATAGCTGGGTAGGCTCCATAAAAAAGGAGACCTTGAATCATATTGTCGGTTTTAGTCGTGACCAGATTAATTACGTTGTTGGTCTGTGGGTTTCGCATTACAACACTCGAAGGCCACATAGGGGAAAGGGAATCGACAACAACGTTCTCGACGTGAACTTCGCTCCCCAGAAGCGCGGAGAAATTAAGTGCGAACAGAAGTTGGGCGGACTCATCACCGAATGGTACCGAGACAAAGAAGTCGCGTAGTCCCACCTCATCAATCTGACAGTTTGGTAGTTCACCAGTTTGCTTCATGAAAGAAAGTAAACTTTGAGCCTGAACCTGCTTCATGAATTTCGTTCTATTTGGTTCGTTACGAAGCAATATTTCAATTCTTCAATTTGTTTAGATTGCAATACGATTATCATAATCGTAGTAGCGATTCATTTCCGCACCCTGGCTGCATTTGGTATCCAATCTCGAAGAAGAGCGTCGCAATTGATTGCTTTTTCGGCTAAATCCATCGGGACATAAAAATAATGGTTTGACGATTCGTATCCAATTCGGGAATCCCGGGTCTGGATGGCATGAAGGCGCAATGCCAGGTCGCGCTCAGTCTGTATCAAATATTTCAGTTCGCCTACTAATGATTGTGCTTGACTGATATTTTCACTTTGTTTGAGTTGTTCTCGAAGCTGCACGAATCGAGACTGTTGTGCAATACTCTGATAATGTATTGCTACGGTTTCGATGACATCGAGTTCGCCTTGAAGTGCGGGAGAAATTTCGTCGCCGATGGCATCGCGCAACACCCGATGCGCCTCGTTAAACCCCTTGACCATTTTCTTGAATTGCCCGATGAAGACGTCTTCCGGATAAATGCCGCGCCAGCCTTTCAGGTCGTCGTAGGGAATTCCAACCATGGTGGATGCGTAGCCTGTCGCGGTATCCCAGAGTAGATTCGCCGGACCTACCTGGAGCGGTGCGCGATATACAACCCAGCCGTGGAACGGAAACTCGCTCAGGGCCACGCTGCACGATTTCCACGCGTCTACGACGGCCCCCGCGTGCTCCATCCCGTAGCGTTCTTGCGCGACCCGACGCATCGCCTCATCCGGGGAGAGGAACTGACCATCATCTTGGATGGACGACATCTCCGCGACGACTTGCAAGTTGGGAGAGGGGTAGCCGCCGAGACTCCAGCCGAGCATGATGCCGTCCAATTGTGCGTCGCGCAGATTGGCCGCGTGTTGCGCAACATTTGCCACTGCGGGGATGTAAGGCACGGCCGCGATTTCCCACGTGTTGCCGGCCTGARTTTTCGCGATGGTTTTCAGGCCTCGATCTCTGGCGGCTTTCCAATGCTTTGTCGCGCGTGGTCCCGGGCCGATGGTGGAAATGGAGTATTCGCCGATTGTAGTCTTTACCCCGCCGCGTTCAATGGGGATGCTCCACTCGCTGACGCTCATCAACGAGACTTCTTTGGGCAATTCTGCGATGGCTTCCAGTGCCCAGCCGTCTCGCCATCCCCAATCCCACGCGATCAGTTCAGTCTCGTTGTCGGTGCGCAGGATGCCGTCCAGAATTGCAACGTTGACTCCCGCAATGGATTTCGCGGGACCGATGATGCTACAGCGCGGACATTCCGCACCCCGGCCGTGGCTCCAGCAATTGGTCGGATTCTCCGAAGCGGTGATCGTGAAGAAGCCCTTGAGATTCGGTATGGCCCGGCAAATAGTTTCCACGCTCGAGGTGATGTATTCACGCACTTCCGGTACATTCGTGCAGAGGGTTGAATGATCGCCGATAGTGATGCCTTTCAGATTCTCATGGTCTGCAAAGAATTCATTCGGCATGGCACGCGGCTCGTTCATGTACAGATAGATTCCGATGCCTTGATCGAGCGCACGTTCGACGAGGCTATTCAGACGGACAAGGCGCTTTTCGTATTGATTGCTCATGGATGTGTCCCACGGGAACTCCGCCAACTGATAAAGAACCACGTGCATCCAGATGCTGTCTACGCCGGACGCCGCCAGACGCGCGAGATATCCATCGGGATAGGGATCTATATCGTCTTCCAGTAGTGGGTCACCGAAGAGGGCGAAGTAAGACGAGCAGAACCGGGGTGAGAGTCTGGACTCCGGGCGTGCGGTGTCGTTGACCACTTGTTCGGACAGATCGGTCACGAATTGAAATAACGGTTCGGACATATTCGCGGGGCCGTTTGGAAATGCGCGATTGACCGAGGCCGCGATCAGTTTCTCCGCGTTCAGCGTCGCATCATCCGGCGTGGCGTAGGAGAGTGGGGGACACTTAGGTTTCATGCTGCCGAGTTTGATGTAGAGAAAATCGTCTTCGCGCAGGGTGAACGCGAGTTCCTCCTCTGTCATTTGGAGCAGGGTCATCATCTGTTCGTAGGGCAGTAAATGCCAGTTGCGACGAATGATGGTGATATACGCGCGTTTCCGAATTTCGGGGGAGATGTCCGGCGGTGTTCCAAGACCCATCGCCCTTCCCATACGCAGGATTTCGGTTTCGTCTGCGTCGATCGTCTCTGCCATTCGATTGAGAGGAACCAGTTGCCAGTTGCGCCACACGAAAGCATGAACCAGAGTCGGGAAATGATCATACGTGACCGGAGCTTTGTCCGAAACTGGCGGCAGCGACATAGCGGACAGTGCGGTGGAGAGTAGAAGAGCGGTTATGGTTGTCATGAAAAATCCTTTCTAAAACATCGGCATGGCCGAAAACGATATTACCATTTAATCAGATGGATTCTGCAAAGACAAGTCTGCGCATCGTTGTTCCTGAACATCATTCCGTTTTCCGCCCTATAGGCAACAAACTGACCGTCGGTCCGACCACGACTCCTGTTAACAGTGCCATCGGCATGATCCAGATGAACTGCAAACCGAATAAATTAAAATAGGCGATACCGATGGCCATCGCGACGCTGCACAGTCCCCCTGCGATTGCGCCGGTCGTGGTCGCCCAGGGTACGAAGAGTGCCATTACAAAAAGAACGAACAGAGGTGCGACCAGCAGATTCACGAGCTTGAACATCATCTCCAACAGATTCCCGCCGACCGTACCCACCATCACGCTCAGCAAGATGACGGCGACACCTACGAACACCGAAACCACTTTCATCTCGCGCAACGCGCTCTTCTCGCTTTTCGGTTGATCACTTCGTCGAAATCGACCAATAAAATCAATGGCGATCACGGACGAAGAGGAGTTCACGCCGGAGGACAAGCTAGACATTGCCGCTGCCAGCAGACCCGCTACGATGANGCCACTGATACCGGCGGGCAAGCCCTGCGCGATAAATCGGGGGAACAGGGTATCGGCGCTTTGCATGGTTTGGTAGGCGTCGGGGAGGAACTGTGGGTTCGCCTGAAAGTATGACCACAACGCCAGACCGAGCATCCCCAGAAATGTTCCCGTCAACACATCCGTACACAGCGACGTCAGCATAACCTTGCGTGCGGCCTTCGCGTCACGTGTCGACAGGTATCGCTGAATTGCGACCTGGTCGGCCCCTGCGGTGCAGATGTACCATACGAACGAGCTGGTCATCGCGNCCATTACGGTAAGACGTACTGAGGGGTCATACACGATTTTCAGGGGATCCCATGTCTCGTCCCATGATAGCGGGAACCACTCGGATACGCCGCCCATTTTGAACGTGATGATCGACAGTGTCAGTGCTGCTCCGAAAAACAGGATGCCTGTCTGGATTGCATCGGTGATCACGACGGCGCGTATGCCGCCCATCGAGGTGTAGGCGACGGTGATAATTCCCATCACGATACACACTACGGGAACCATTGATTGGTCCCAGTGCATCAACGGCACGAGTATTTTGCTGCTGGTTGCGTAAATGATGAGTGCCATCCAGAGAAAACGCATTGAAAGGAAGAATAGTGAACCTAATATGCGCACGCTTAGTCCGAGTTTTATTTCAAGAATTTCGTAGGCGCTCGTTACGCGCATTTCCATGATGGCCGGAATTAGCACGAATCCAATGACGAGAAAACTCGCCGGGTAAATCGCGTATTGCGATAGAATCATTGGGCCGTGCTTGATCATCTCGCCCGGTATGGCCAGATAGGTAAGCGTACTGAGTAGAGTTGCAAACATGGAGAGTCCGACGATAAAGGGACGCATATTTCGTCCGCCGAGCGTGTATTCTTCAGTGGTTTTTATGCGTCGCGAATAGTACCACCCCACGCCCAGCATCATGGATGCGTAACCGATAATCGCGAGCCAATCCAGTGGATCCAGAGAATGTGCCACCCGTCGCTCGATTCTAAGAATGGCGTGTGCAGCCCCCACACGAACATCCGCCTCAGGGTCATCCAACAGCGCGATTAGCGTGGGTAGATCGCTTTCATCTCCCTTCTCTCCCAAAACGGCAATGGCTTCATACTTCTGCCCCTTGTTGCCCGTCTGCGCATAGCGTAGGAGTTTTACCTTCAATTCCGCCGCTTCAATTCCATCCGATGTATGTTGATACAACGATCCCAGCAGGTACACTTTCGCCAGTGAATCTCCTGATTCGGATTCCCATGTTGCTGCCAAACGTTCGAGCGTATCCGGCGAGACAGTGTCCACATGACGTAGCGCGTAAGCCGCACATTGCCGCGTTCGTTCATCCGGTGCGCCCAGCAGATCGGCCAGGACACTCTCCTGGTCAGATTCACCAGAATGAATTAGCAGGCAACGGGTAAATGCTTCGAAAGGGCCGTCGCCTTTCTCGGCCGCATCGAAGTACGCAGGGCGATTCTCTGCATCGATTACCACATCCAGTTTCGCGAGTGTCTCCGATGCGTGTAGCCGATCGGATCCGTTTTCGTCCAGAAAAGCCTCCTTTATATTGGCGATCCACGACTCTTTCTCTTCCGGCGAAATCGCCGCACGCGCCAGTACACGCCAGATGCCKATRCGGTATTCRGGTTCGYTYYCNAAARGNTTCKAGYTSMWKYWTWAWTWTYWCYGMNTNACKWMKWKYKGWWAMYYMAGWGANAAGYNNNTGCTCWRYAKNGTRWAYYWNNACCYWGYRMGGWKNCRTTYWYNATMGCATSWYKYWKYKTSWWMAMSGYRYKTAACGAGAATACACGTTATAGATGGATCTGGATGGAATGCGAGATTTCGATTCTTAACCCTGATAGTGATTGTGTTT
>NVWG01000099.1 GCA_002746185.1 Candidatus Hydrogenedentota bacterium | reverse complement strand
CCACACGCTCCGTTAAAAGAAAAAGTAGCAAAAAGAAAACAGCTACGATAACGGATTCGCTACGCATTTCTACTGCGGAGTAACATACAAGGGGTTGAACCGCTTTTGGTACGAATCGGTACCACGGGTTTTACCCGTGGCTATTCATATTCATTCCCTTCGGGAATGGAGGTACACACAAAAGGAATTAGCAAGGTTCGATGTAAAAACCCAACCACAGCGAAGAAGGGATGAACCTGTTATTCGGGACACAGGCATCCTGCCTGTGATCAATCTCAACATGGGCGAGACGCCCATGACCCCATATAGGTATAGAGTCCGATTACCAAATAGTTGCAAAACCATTCCCCATCAAGGGGGGATCAAGGGGGGTGTTTTGTTGTGGTACATCCGCCCCCGGATGTGAATAATTATTGCCGATTGTGGCATAGCCGCCCTCGGCTGTGAGTCAATAAAACGTGGCGCAGCCACTACCATCCGGTGCGTGCAACACCCGTGACCGTGTAGTATAGGGGGAACAACCGGAAACAGGATGACCGCCATGCCACACCACCAGCCTTTTTATAAACGACATTTCTGGGGACTCGTAGCTGCCGCAACACTAATTCTCAGCTATTTTCTTACGGCATTCACGCCGTTCAGTGTGTTTATCGTGTTTCTTCCGTTGGGACTGGGCCTGGCGTGGTGGCGTAAAAATAAGGACTGATTAGTGGGCCGTTTACTTCAGAGCAGCATCAGAGCAACCATCATCATCTTTAGAATAGGATATCAGCGTGAAGGTTTCAATTATTTTTGTTGCTCTATCGTGCACACCGATATTTCGGTTTCCAACCCAGGCATTCTCGGGCCTTTGTACAATCTACTAGCGATGTAAAGAGACCGTATTGTTCTAGCTTATCCGTATCACAGGTACCTTGGGGGAAATGTTTTTCAACCAGTTCTTTTGTGGGCATGGTGCTGCGTTGATCGTCAGCGTGAAGGGCGAAGACCTCATATCCCGCTGCCGGCTCATACGTCAAACACCGCTGTATCGCATTCACCACATCGCTCATCCCCACATAGTCATTCAGGTGCGGCGCATTGACAGGAGGCAACGCTTTGAAGGATGGTTCCAGTTCGGGCGTAATTATCCATGCCGGACGTAATGCCACGGCGGACTTCCCGAAGCGTCCCGCGAACGACTCCACGAGCCGCTCCGCCAGTACTTTGGAGGTATCGTAGTAGCCCATGGCCAGGGACGGATGACGCTCATCCAACGGCAGATAATGGGGAGGGCGGCGTGTGCCTTGAGATTCATACAACCCGTACCAGTGGAGTGAGGAAATATGGAGTACCCGCTTTACCGACTCGCTGCGTCCTGCCGCCTCCAGCACGGTGAATGTCCCCATTACATTCGTATTCATCAACTCCTGGTAGGGCTCGATAGCTCCGGGGTACGACGCGCAGTGGATCACAACATCCACGCGTTCCATGGCCTGTGCCACCGACGCTTCATCCGTCACAGAACCTTGAATGATAGGGCCGGATGCGGGTGGTGCGTTTGGTCCCGGAGGATCCAGGCTTAGCTGATGCACAATGGCATCCTGGCCCAGAGCGCGTACCAATGCACTGCCCAGACGGCCTGTTGCCCCGGTTATGAGTATATGTTGCGGCATTTTATCTCTTCGTTGAATACGGGTGGGTTGTACGGTAGTGTATAGGAATGCTGCGTCCATTTGCAGTTTTTAACACTGTTTTCTAAGGAGATATCGCCATGGATTCGTTTGATGAAGTATATAAAAGTGTGCTTACCCCGTTGAGTTTCATACGGCGCAGCGCGTTGGTTTATCCCAATAAAGCGGCTATCGTTTATGGCGAAACGAGCTATACATACAAAGACTTCAATGAACGGGTGAATCGTCTGGCTTCGGCGCTCAAGGGTCGAGGTATACAACCCGGCGACAAAGTGGCTGTCATGCTACCCAACACACCCCCCATGCTGGACGCGCACTTCGCGGTGCTGCTGGCTGGTGCCATGATAGTGCCTATCAACATTCGACTCGCTCCGGCGGAAGTGGAGTACATCCTGAATCATTCCGGCGCGAAACTCCTTATCAGCGATACGGAATTCACTTCCACCATTGCGCCCGTCAAAGACAAGCTGGAGACAGTGGAACATTTTGTGGAGGTTCTCGATCTGGAGGAATACGACACGCTGGGCGGTACGGAGTATGAAGCGTTTCTGCTGGAGGGCAGTCCAGAGGAGCAACCGTGGCTCATGAAAGATGAAGACGAGTCCATTACTATCAATTACACTTCCGGCACGACGGGGCGACCCAAAGGCGTGGTCTTTTCTCATCGCGGCGCGTACCTGAATGCCATCAACGAAACTATTGAAACTCACATGACCCCCGACACGGTCTACCTGTGGACGCTCCCCATGTTCCATTGCAACGGCTGGTGCTTTACGTGGGGCGTGACGGCGTTGGGGGGCACGCATGTTTGCCTGCGAAAATTCGAACCTGCCGACGTATGGCCTCTGGTGGAAAAAGAAGGGGTGACGCATTTTAACGGCGCACCTGTAGTCCTTATCGCGCTCCTGAATGACCCCAGCCGTCCGGAAAAGCTGGATCGCCCTTTGGTTATTACCACGGCAGGTGCTCCCCCGTCCCCCACGCTCATCGAAAATGTAACCGCCATGGGTGCGAAAATCATTCATGTATACGGGTTAACGGAGACGTACGGTCCCACCACCATCTGCGCGTATCAGCCGGACTGGAAAAACAAACCGCTGGACGAACAAAGTAAACTTCTATCCCGGCAAGGCGTGGCGTATGTCATGTCTGACCCCATCCGCGTGGTGGATGATGACATGAACGACGTGCCTCGGGACGGCGAAACGCTGGGCGAAGTGGTCATGACGGGTAACATGGTGATGAAAGGCTATTACAACGACCCGGAAGCAACTGCTACCGCATTTCGAGGCGGATATTTCCACTCCGGCGACGTGGCGGTTTGGCATCCCGACGGCTACATCRARCTSMRMGACCGMTCCAARGAYRTSATCAWHTCCGGCGGCGAAWRCATCTCATCCATCGAAGTAGAACAAGTCTTGTATCGTCACGATGCTGTCCTCGAATGCGCCGTCATCGGTGTGCCCCACGAAAAATGGGGTGAATCTCCCAAGGCATTCGTGACGCTGAAAGAAGGCGTGGAAGCCACCGAAGCAGAACTTATGGAATTCTGTAAAGAAAACATCGCCCGGTTCAAATGCCCATCATCCATAGAATTCTGTGCCCTGCCAAAAACCTCCACAGGAAAAATCCAGAAATTCGTCCTGCGAGATAAGGAATGGGAAGGACATGAAAAGTTGATTCAGGGGTAATTATGCGAGTGTTTTCAACTATAAAACAAAGGACTCATCATACACTTGTAAAACCATTGTGTATGATGTTGCTTATCTCTTTATCCTCCTGCCAGACTGCAAAAAATACCCTTCAACTCGCAACAGAGTTAGCTATATGGTCTCCCCTTATCATCCTGAACCTTCCTTTTCTACCATTTCAGCTTCTATTCGATGACGAAGAAAGTGAAGAAGCTAACGGTATCATAAAAATACAACAAATACCCCATTCAAAAGACTACTTGATTATTTACCGTGAGGGTCTGAATCAGCATTTCTATAAAGCGAATTTCGAATCCCAAACCAAAATTCCTATAACCGAAGGGGATAGTTTCAATTTTTCTCCTCAAGTAAGTTCAGATGGCACTAAAATAATATTTGTACAAGCGAGAGGACCTAAAAAAAAGGTGACAAAGATTTACGAAATCAACTTAGATTCAGGCGCTAAATCTCTGTTGGTTGACACAAAGAAAATAGTAGCAAACCCTGCTTATCTTATTGGTAATAAATCGTTTGTATACTCAGAAAAAAATCGCAAATTTTGGCATTTATATCGATACGATTTACCCAACCTGAAAAGAACTCAAATAACTAATGGGAAATACATGGATTTTGCTCCAATGCCACTGAGTGATGGGCGACACCTCATGTTTTACCGCGCACATACATTTAGAAATATGCAACCCTACGACAAGTCATATTGGATAGACTATGATTTTTATATGCTAGATCTTACGGACAATTTAGCTACTCGCCTGAGAAATGAGAATAGAAATAGAAGAATGTCATATTCAAGAATTACTGACAGTGATGCGCTTATGCTGGAAAAAAATTACATGGCCCCCATGGCCGACCTCGATCAAATGGAAAATCTGAGGGAAAAATTTGGTAAAAAGATGAGTGCGATGACTCGTATAGATACCGTTCACATAGTGCCCGACTCAAGCCTACAGAAGGCTTTTTATGTTGTCGTTCGCTTAACTGATAATGGTTCAGTTACTGAAATCTACCTTTATGATTTTATTTCCGATGATGTAAGATTGATTTCAGAGTTTCCCACTTCAATAACCCTTGTATGGCCAAAATTGAATGAAGAACAAAACACCATCTTCTTCAAATCCAATGACCGCTATAAAATCTACGAACTCGACCTAAATACCAACACACGCCATAGTCTTGTTTTTGATATAACCAGCCCCGAAGGGGCTGAACATGAATAGCCCCGGATGGAATCCGGGGTCAGATATGGAAATGGAGAGCAACCCTGGAAGGGTTGAATTTGGTAGGGGTACGAACCGGGACGTTCTTTCGTAGTTCTCGTTTATGGATCACAGAACGCGAAGATAGAATGTACTGGCATGTGAAAATTGAAGGATGAAAGGGGAAATATGTGTTGTTGCTAAAGCACGGCGAAGAGAATCCAGATATCTCGTTGTACTTGATAATGTCAAATATGCAACATTAGTAATCCTGTAAAAATACAGATTAGAACATATCAATAATTAGCGTTAACACTAAAAAATCTTCCCCGGATTCAGAATATTATTCGGGTCYAGYGTATTTTTCARGGACTKCATMAGYGCCACRCCTTCYGCCCCGTGTTCCCGCWSCATATATTTCTGYTTGCCCAGYCCYACGCCGTGTTCTCCKGTGGAYGTRCCGCCCARRCTCAGSGCSGTCTCGGTTARCTCTTCCACCACTCGCTCCACTTTTTTTCGCGTCGCCGAGTCCTCTGCATCAAAGAAATAGGTGGCATGAATGTTCCCATCCCCGGCATGACCGTTGATAACCCCCTTCAGCCCCGCAGACTCAGACAGCTCCCGCGCACGATGCACCATCTGGGGAAACGCGGAAATCGGTACACCCATATCTGACAGTATCCACGTCTGCCCGGGATGACTCCGCACGAGAATCTCGAACAGACGATGCCGTGCTTCCCATAGTCGCTCCCGTTCCGTCCGCCCCACTCCGCCATCAAATGTCAAACACCCCACGTCCTGACAGATTTCCTCCACCATAGACAGACGCTCCTCCAGACCCGATACGCTGGCATCACAAAACTCCATAATCACGGTGGGCGTTTCCTCGAAGCCCAGATCCTCCTCCCTGTTCAACAAATGCACGCAATAGGTATCCAGGATTTCCATAGCCGACGGCTCCAGTCCACACGCCATAATTCGATAGATAGCCTCTGCCGCCTGGGCCACTTCGGGAAATGCCGCCACCGCMGCGCTGTAATGCTCCGGCAAGGGAGCCAACTGCAATGTGGCCTGGGTGATGATCCCCAGCGTTCCCTCGGAACCCACGAATAAATGCGTCAAGTCGTAGCCCGACGATTGCTTGGTCGACCGCGATCCGGTGCGAACCACTTCTCCACTGGCCAGCACCACTTCCAGCGCCAGCACATTATCCTTCGTAGCTCCGTATTTAACCGTGCGCACCCCTGCCGCATTATTGGCCACCATGCCGCCGATGCTGGCATTGGCTCCCGGGTCCGGCGCAAAAAAAAGCCCCACCTTACCCAGTTTATGATTCATATCCTTGTACAACACACCCGGCTCCACAGTCACCTGAAAATCAGTCTCATGGATGGCGATAATCTGATTCATCTCACGAAAATCCAGCACGATCCCGCCATGCACCGGAATGGGATTCCCCTCCACGCTGGTACCTGCCCCCCATGCCGTCACGGGTACACCATGCTCATTCGCCCAACGCAGTACCGCCTGCACATCTTCCCGATTCCGAGGCCACACCACCACATCCGGCAGATGTGCCGCGTGAGCAGATTCGTCCTGACTGTGTTCCTGAATATCACCGGACGTTTGGGAAACGGATTCCTCACCCACAAGAGCGACCAATGATTCTTTAAGTTTTTCAGCATCCATCTGTAGTTTTACTCATCCTCAATTTGCTACGAAAACTAGAATAATGATAATCATCGCATCACTTCAACCATACCCTTGCCCAGCTTACCCGAAATAGCGCACAATAGTATATGACTACTATGTTTTTAACGACATTACTAAGGAATTCTTCATGAAGCAGACTGCTCTATTTTCCATTTTTATAATCGCTTTTGTTTCTACTTCCCCATCACTTGCCGACAACTCACTGGGCCGTGAACATTCCTCTCTTACCCGCCTCAAAGTAGAGCGCTTAGAAGCTACTCGACAGGACGTACAGCGCCTTTGGTCATCCCGCACAGATCTCGACACCCTAAGCCCCACGTATACCGACCTGGGCTTGCAGGWTTTCCGCGCCACATTTCATACCCACGCCGGTGATTCCTCGCATACCGGAGGAACGCCCGAGGAATTCCTGGAAGCCGCCAAGTCTGTCGGGCTGGATATTGCCTTCCTCAGCGATCACTATCGTCCGCCCAGGGACTTCATGGATAGCTGGCGCGGACTGCGTGATGGCGTACTCTTTATCCCCGGCTCCGAATCCAGCGGGTTCTTGCTCCACCCCGACTCATCCGTGGTCGAATGGATGCGCAGCGGTACAGATACGATGAAGTCCCGCGTCGCAACAGGCACTGGCATGCTCTTTCTCTCCCACGCAGAGGACAACGTAAGTGAAACTCTCGAGCATGCCACGGGTATGGAAATCTACAATCGTCATTTCGATGCCAAGGATGATATGTCTATTCTATTCAGCATCGCGCAGCAAATAACCCAACCGGAAAAAGCCCGTGCGCTTCTGGAATTAGTGGCGAAGTATCCCGACGAATTTTTTGGTGTACAGCAGGACTACCCTAAATTCTATCTGGACCGCTGGGATGCCGAAACCCTAACGCGCCGTGTGGTAGGCATTGGCGCCAATGATTGCCATCACAACAACATACTCATTCTCAAGAAGAAGGACAGCACGACAGCATTATTGGGTACAAATATTGACGATGACAATGAAATGCGAACCATCAATGCCGCCAATAATCCCGGGCTCCTTTCCATGATGGAAGGCAAACCCGATGGCGAAATTCTGGTAGCCCTGGACATGGATCCCTATCCTGTGGCTATCAACAACATGAGCACCCATATCTTCGCCAAAGAACTCACCGAACCCGCCGTGCGCAAGGCTGTGGCTGCAGGGCATGTCTACGTGAGTCACGACTGGCTCTGCGACCCCGAGGGCTTCTTCTTTTGGGTAGAGGAAAACAAGCAATCAGTGGGTATCATGGGGGATGAAATATCCTTCCAGAAAAAGCTAGTGTTGAAAGCCCAAATTCCTCTTAACACACATATTCGACTCCTGCGAAATGGTGAAGTAGTGAAAGACACCAACACAGCCGACTTCTCATTTAAAGTTAAAGAGCCGGGAGTCTACCGTCTGGAAGCCTGGGTCGCCACCGACGGCGAAGAACGCCCCTGGATATACAGCAACCCCATTTATATTCGATGAACGGTTTTCGTACTGAAATATGCCATATTATTTTCTCCCCAATTTGGCACTGGCGACCACTCCTATAGTGACATAAGGAATCGATCACTACTTTAGGGAGACAATAAGCACTATGTCCGATACCCAGGTCATTAAAAATGTTCTTTCAGGGGATACCCATCAATTTGAAGGGTTGGTGGAACGGTATCTACCATTAGTTCGGGGAGTCTGCGCCAGCCGGGTATACAATCGCGATACCGTGGACGATCTGGTGCAGGAAAGTTTCCTCATTTCCTTCACCAAACTGAATCGACTTAAAAACCCGACGAAATTCGGACCGTGGATCGCGTCCATTGCCCGGAACACCAGCAACTCCTATATTCGCAGCTCAAAACGATCCGAATACCGTATCGAACGTATAAAAAATGAGCCTCAATCCACCACCGAAGAATCCGATCCGTCCATCGTTACCGCTCGGGAAGAGTTATACACCTGGGTGCGAAATCAGATCGCCGCACTCCCTCCCAAAACCCGGGAGGCCATGATGCTCTCGTATGTAGAAGGCTACAGCATAGGTGATATTGCCGTGTTGGTGGGTACCCGTGAAGGAGCCATCAAAAAACGACTTCAATACGGCAGAAAACTCATCGGCGAAAACATCTGGCGGGAAGATGGCATCGAACACATCCGCGAACAGAATACCCGCACCATCCGTAAACGCGTCATGACTGCTATCCCCCTCGCGTCCGCCCCATGGTTAACCCAGAGCACAGTGGGTGCGTCCACCTTAGTCGCTGGAACTGGACTTTGGCTCAAAGGCGGCGCGGTTGCGCTGGTACTGACCGCCGTGGCTGGTATGGCGTTGGTGATGACCTCAACGGAAGATGAACAGACAAACACACTGGATCAGATCATAACCCAGCCAATGGCAGTAGCTGAATATACAACTTCGGATTCAGCAATATCCTCTAGTGCCGAACCAATAAATTCTTCTTCTTCATCAATAGAAACAGAAACCAAACCAAATGGTGAATCATCCGAAACTAATACCAATGAACCAATAATAGAAGACGAAAATAGCGAAACAACCCTGCTGACACTGGCATCCGGGAAGATACTAAATGCTGCTGGTCTGCCGATAGCAGGTGTTACGGTTACGCCTATGTATCTTCGTATTCCAGCAGATATAGAAAGACTGGAAAATTCAAGCGTTCGAATAATTTTCAAACCAGAAAATTCAAAATTTAGAAACTATTTCTACGGCACTGTGATATCTGATAGTAATGAGAATCCGATTGGCCCCATTATCACAAATGACGATGGAGCCTACATTTTTAAACAAGTTTTTCCTAATGACATGGCAGAACTTTTCAATTTCGATATCAGTTTTCAACTGACTGCACCTGGATACAACGATTACATTACAAGGTTCATACCAACGGGATCGGAAATCGCCGATATAAAATTTATCCCAGGAGGATCAATTCGCGGCAAAGTACGTGATATCGAAACAAATCAGTCTATACCAAATGCAAAAATTATCCTGACCTCAATCCATCAATCATCTGATGTTTTATCATATTATAAATCTAATGGAAGATTAAAACCATACTCCTCGTTAACATTTGATACCTTATATTTTAATGGCAAAAACCAGGGCTTTATCCCACCATCGATCAAGTTACCAGAATTGACAGTCACTACAGGCCCAACGGGAGAATGGCAGCTCGACAATGTTCCGTTTGGATTATATGGTGTGAAGTTGAGAGAAACTGATTATGTAACAGTTGAGCAAAATGAGAGTTTTGAGCTCACCACAGAGCTCATCACAAAAAATGTTACCATCAATGCGGAAGTAGGTGCCATCCTCGAAGGCACGCTGCTTATAGGGGGCCAACCTGCGCCTAACCAGAAAGCTTATGCTTATGTGTGGGGAAAGCGAAATTTTATTACAGACGATACGGGCCGATACCGTCTAAGTGGTATTCCTGAGTTTTCCGGTTCCATAAGCGCACGACGTGAATTACCGAATGGAGGCAGCCAGAGTTCTTTATTGGAAGTCGTTGAAATAACACCCGGCTTCACCACCGAAGTAAATTTCGATTTTGCAGGAGGAACTGCCGCCGTTGAAGGCTATGTATTGATGGGAGCAGATCGTAAACCCGTACCATCCCGCATCAGTTTAACGTACCAGATTGCCTCTGATTCGGAAGGGCTGCCCAATCGTGAGAGCATTTCTGCACAAACGGATGAAATGGGATATTTCATCTTCGAAAATCTTCTTGCTGGCGAAGTATTTATTGCTTGCAGCCCAATAGAAAGGATAGAGGGAGGTTCACAGCGCCGCGACGTAACCTTGATAGAGGGTGAAACTTCCTATAGAGAAATTTTGATATTTGATTCTAAAATAAGCCTCTCCGTGAAAAACATCCCTGAAACAACGGTCGATCTTTATGGCACCCTTTACAAAGGCTGGCTGCCCCCCTGGGAAGAACTCTCCGATGGGGAAAAATTAGCTCGTATGGGCAAAGCCGAAYAGATGCTCCAGCAGATAGCTTATATTTCAAACCAGGGAAATGGTCAAGGGTATGGAGTATTTTCCGGGGGTATCGCGCCTGGAAAATATACGGTAGTAGCAGCGTCGTGGCCTTGCACTTCAAGTTTGAATTGCATTCGTGAAATGGGTCTTAAAGCCTTTTTCAAAGACTTCAAAATCGCTTGGGAACATATCACCATCACCGAAAATGGAAATACAATTGGTGTAAACCTGGACTTCAATAAGTAATAAAAAAATCCGTACACCAAAAACCTTCCTCTCATAGCCCWTTGCAAGGGYGWACAYAGCACGCTGGCGCGGGGTTCGCCAGCGTGTACTGCCACAACACCCAACACGGCGAAATTCTGGAGAACGGCCTCAAAGCCCGCACGACAGACTAAATATTCCAATACAAGTCAGGATATGGACTGCCATCCCTGGGCGTGTAGAAAGACTCCTGAATAATTATGAAGTATTATGGAAATCCGAAATTCGTTGTTATACTTCAACTTAAATCGTCAGTCTAAAGGGACTACTCATGATAAAAGACGCTATCGCTAAATGGCATGCCTATGTAGATTCAAATGATACGAGTGGATTGGACGAGCTGCTGGCGGAGGATGTGGTTTTTCATTCTCCGGTCGTTCATACACCTCAGGAAGGCAAAGCCATCACCACCATGTATCTCATGGGTGCGAATCAGGTGTTGGGACAACATGATTTCACCTACGTGCGAGAAGTCATGAGCGGCGATAATGCTGTACTGGAATTCACTGCTGAAATCGACGGGATCATCATCAACGGTGTGGACATGATCCGCGTGAACGATGAAGGCAAAATCGTCGACTTTAAAGTCATGATTCGTCCTCTGAAAGCAGTCAATCTCCTGCACCAGAAAATGGGTGAAGCACTCCAGCAATTTGCCGGGAAGTAATCAGTCCGACGGAGCATCCGAAGCGGCTCGCGGATTTGTCATGTAGTATAAAAATCCATCTTCCCCGCCCACAACCAAATCCACTAACCCGTTCTTATCCCAATCCACTACTGTTGGAGAAGTGGTATGCCCCGCCAGTTTTTCCTCGGCCAACGCGCCCATGGCCTCAAACGTCCACAGCCCTTCCGCCTCGCCCAGRTTGCGGTACCAATCGATATTCTTACTGTTCACCAGCAGATCCGGGAACCCGTCGCCGTCCCAGTCCGCTATTGCCAATTTCCGCCGACCACTCTTCCCCGCCCCGCGCTCATTAAGCCGCAACGGTTCGCCTTTAGCATCCACAAAAACACGTTTCCCTGGTGTAAGCTCCGATGAGGTACCCCACTTCTGCTTTCGGAACCATGCCAGATAGCCTTCTCGATCCAGCATAATCAAATCCATCAACCCGTCACTGTTCCAATCAAAAGCCACAGGCGTAGTGCGCCATTGCGTGATAAGCTGCCCTTCTTGTGCCCGCCACCACACCCACTCCGGCTTGGGTGTGCGGTCATTCCAGCGTACTTGAACATTCTCAGCCTTCCACAGTTTCGCTTTCTCCGGTGTTCCCCTGTTTTCATACCAAACAATTTCCCCCAGAATGGAATTGATAACAATGTCCAGCAGCCCATCGCCATTCAGATCCGCCACATTCGGTACGGTATACCCCCACTTGGCCTCCGCCGGACCCTGTATCGAACCCTTGGGACCAGCCTGAATTCGAATCACTTTTCCATTCGCCTGAAGATGCACTTGAGCCGCCCACTTAGGCGGATTCCCCCCATCCAAATTCTCCACAAAACTCAAATAGCCTGCTGTATCGCCAACAATCAGATCGTCGTCCCCGTCGTTATCCCAGTCAACCCCATACGGTGTACACAACGCCCCCACTTTCACTACGTCCGCTTCCTGACGAAAATAATGGGGAGCAGCAAACTGTGGATACCCGTCCTTCACCTTCCCGGTATGCTTCAAATACGCCACGCGCCCGTCTTCCTCCCCCACGATAATATCCGTCCAGCCATCGCCGTTCCAGTCCACAGCCACCACCTGCAGCATCTGCAATTCCATGCTTAGCCTTTGACCGTTCTGTATCAAAAATCGACCCGGAGCATATATCGGTTCAGAGCGGGTTCCGGTATTTTCAAAATATTTAATAAGATCCAGAAATTCACCGCATATCAAATCCAGATCACCGTCATTATCGAAATCAGCCAGATTCGGTGACGGCGCACCGTATACATCCACGGACGTATCCCCGGCYTGAAGCTGAAACGGTTCGCCATACTTGGGCGTATCATCCGATCCGGTATTCAGCGACACATAGACATAGCCATGTAACGGACCGTTGGTCCATTTACCTCGCTTATCCCATGCATCATCCCAACCATAATCATCCCACACGCCGATTCCGATGAGCACATCCAAATCACCGTCTCCATCGTAGTCCACCAGCTTCCACTGCTTGGCCCGCATCCGTTCACCCGGTTTTGGAACAGCACATTCCAGCGGCACGGGATTCTTCAAACCCGAGTCACGAAAATCCGGGAGACGATTATTTTCCAGCATCACTACAGGACCCGCTTCCGTATACGAAATGGTGAGATTATGTTTCGCATCGGACACACGCACACCAGGTTTGAATACAGGATCGTCGATGTCTCCACCGGGATTTTCGAAGAAGTACACACCGTTGGAAGGCACACCCGCAGTAGCCACCAGTAAATCCATATCCCCGTCGTTATCGTAATCCATAGGAAGCGGCTGCGCCCACAGCCCCACTCCCAAATCCACCACCAAGCCCGGATTATTGTACGAAAGACGTTTCAATTGTGCAGATGCCGGTGCTGTAAGAATCGCTGCCGATACTAAAAATAAAACAAATCGCATTAAATACTCCCCATTAAAATTGTACCGTCAATTCCTCTGATAGTATCACGAAATAAGCATGCTATTTATGACCAGTTCAGCACCAATCTCATATACCATTTTATGGTATAACCTTCCTTTCGCAGTTTCGCATATACAGAAACAATCATTCACACTAAAATTTACAAGTCACAACCTGTTACAACACAACATCTAATGACTATCATTGACCATAATTTGATGCTCTGATACACTTACTTAAGAAAACGAATAACTTTTTAATACCTATAATCACGATTCGGGGGCGAGCATGAAAGTTGTTACATTTTTATTTTGTATGGGGGCATTATTGTTGCCTTCCATTTCGTATGGACAATTCGGAATTAACACGCGGTCATCAAACACTACCCTGCTCATTGACGAAGTACCCCCCAGCACAGCGGGTTCCATGCAAGTGCAATCAGCCTTCCCAGCCTTATCTGGACAATTCCCATCCCTTATGGGCGTAATGGAAGCTCCAGACGGATCGGGTCGTCTGTTTGTCATGCTCCGATCCGGAGTAATCCGCACCTTCCCGAAAGCCGCTGCAACCTTGGGCAACCTCACCACGTTCATGGACATATCAGGCTCCGTCATCGAGAACTTCGAATCTGGTTTGCTCGGCATGGCGTTCCATCCAAATTATGCAAGCAACGGCGAAGTGTATCTACACTACACCCGAAGCGGTCCCATATCCGTCATCGCCCGATTTACCAACGACAATCCAGCGGACAACACCCTGAGCAGTGCTACAGAAGATATCATTCTTGAACTCCCCCAGCCCGCCAATAACCACAACGGCGGTACCATCGCCTTCGGACCAGACGGCATGTTATATATCGCATTCGGTGACGGCGGCGGCTCTGACGCAAGCCGGGCGAACGGCCAGGACACAACAAACTTGCTTGGAAGTGTCCTTCGTATCGACGTGGACAGCACCCCATCAAATCCAGGTGTTCAGAATTATGTTATTCCCTCCGACAATCCTTTCTTCGGCGGAACAGGCCCCAGCCCCTCTACACGAGAAGAGATTTACGCCTACGGTTTTCGAAACCCCTACCGATTCAGTTTTGACATTCAAAATGGCACCATGTATCTGGGCGATGTAGGCGAAGTTTTGCGGGAAGAAATCAATGTGGTCGTATCTGGCGGCAACTACGGTTGGCCCATCATGGAAGGGTCGATYTGTTTCAACGCAACGAACGAGGGAGTCCCCCTGCCTTCCTGTGATCAAACAGGCCTCATACTTCCCATCGATGAACGAATATATGGCAGCAGCGAATCCATTGCCGTATTGGGGGGATATACCTACTACGGCTCGGAGGTGCCCGAACTCTTCGGATACTACATCTATGCCGATTTTGTCACTGGCAATATCTGGGGACTTCTGTACAACGGCACATCTGTTACCGATCAACGCCTTTTAGCTAACGTCCCCGGTCTCACCCTGTTCTCCCTTGGCCAGGACGCGTCCGGGGAAGTGTATCTGTGCAACAATTCCACCAATGAGCTGTTAGTCCTTCGACCAGTAGTACCAAGCGGACCATCAACCTTCCCCACCTTACTAAGCGACATCCCCGCGCTCCTCGCCGCAGGCTCCGGAACAGACCAAACAGCCAACGGCATCATCCCCTACTTTCCCAGTTCCCAGCTATGGTCCGACGGCGCATTCAAAGAACGATTCATGGCTATACCCGGTCTGGATCAAGTGGGATACACCAACACCGGAGGTTGGAATTTCCCCGCCGATACCGTCCTGATTAAAAACTTCGTCTTGCCCCTGGATTTCCGTAACCCAATCGCTACCGGCAAGCGAATCGAAACACGATTACTCGTTCGCAACGGCGGGAACTGGCACGGTTTCTCCTACGAGTGGAACGACGCCGAAACCGATGCGACCTTGCTTGCAAGCGGAAAGGATCGCGCCTTCAACCTCATCGACGAAAATGGAGTCCCGTTCAATTACACCTGGAACTATCCAAGTCGAAACGAATGTTTCCAATGCCACACCGTSGCAGCCAATCGCGTATTGGGGTTGAATACCGCCCAAATGAACAACGATTTTCTCTACCCCGCGTCCGGTATTACCGATAACCAGATGGAAACGCTGGATAATATAAATCTATTCACCGCGCCATTGCCGGATATCCCTGCCAATCTACCCCGCAGTCCCGATGCTTTCGCCGCAGGCAGCGCATCAGTACAAGACCGTTCGCTATCCTACCTGAAAGCAAATTGCGCCATGTGCCACCAACCCGGCGGGACTGCTCCAACCAATGTGGACTTACGGTGGGGCATTCCATTGAGTCAACGAACACTCATCAACGCGAACCCCTTTGCAGGCAACCTTGGCATTCCAAATGCCAAGGTCATTGCTCCCGGTGATCCCGGCCGCTCCATTGTGCTCCAGCGCATTCTGAATCTGGGCATCCATCGCATGCCCCCGATAGGTTCCAGCAGAGTACATCCCGAAGCTGTCAGCCTGATCACACAATGGATAAACGACGCAAGCGACTTTTACGTAGTCGTAGCCGAAGACGATGCCGTTTGCCTGTCGCTCCCGGCAGGTTTCCCTGTGTCAGGGTCAACCACCTATCAATGGTTTAAACGCCCGGATTTAGGCACCGTTATTAGCACAAGCGCGGATCTATGTTTCGCCAGTGCCCAACTGTCGGACATAGGCGAATATGTCCTTCTATACGATGACGGCACCCGGGCACCAGCTCAATACGAGGTTACATTGATAGTCAGTGCCGCCTTGCCTGGATTAGACTACCGTTACAGCGTACTGTTGATTGGACTGGTGCTCCTGTGCGGAAGTATGGCTGTGAAACGAATCAAAATATAACCGTTAAAATCTATCAGCTTAATCAATAGGCCTCAAGATGAACCGGGTGGGGCCATCAAGCGTTACCCGAATTTCTATCTCACCCGGATCCAAGTTACGTGTATTTTTTCCCGCAACCTGACCATGCTCATCCACTGCGGCAATCCAACTGCCTTCCTGAAACAACGTGGCAAGATAATTCGTATGTATATTTTCAATACGGAAGGTCGTACCCATCGTGTCGTTCATAGGTACCAGCGTAAACAACAACGACTCCGATTCATCATCCCAAACCGCCTGCTTCACCAGCACATTGGGGAAATCTACATGAGACAGCAGCGGATGATTAAATGCCTCCCCTCCAAAGGGTTCATTATGCATCTTCCACAACCCATTGGGACGATTGGAGCGTGCCATAGCCATCAGTTTATCCGTCGTATTGTTAACAGGCTGGGTTTTTTCCGTACTGGGCACATACCGGAAGCCCCGCGCATCCGATTCAGAACCATAGTGTTCCGTCGCGTACCCAAACAACGTATCAGCCGTATCTGTATCCCCCACTTCCATCGCCATATTCGCAAAAAAAGCCAAACCCAGCGCCTTGGAAGGTCCCGGAGCCAACTTTATTTTTCCCGTTTTAGCATCAGTAAAAATATACCCATCCCGCTGCGCCTCATAAATTGATTCGATGTACTCCGGGTCCCAGGCATGCATAAACGCCCCCGTCCATCCATCCGCCGCAGCGCTATTCACCATAGGGATGCGAAGCGTCTTATCCTGCTTGACCATATAATACGCCGCCGTGTGGGTCGTCTCCGGATTGTGCATTGCCGTATCGTCAAAAAAACCCTTCAATGCCTTCTTCGTCCGCACCCCATAATCCGTTTCACGCAATCGATCAAACAACATGAATGCCAAGGTGGGATGCTGATTGCATTCCGGGAATACCAGATTCGGTTCGCACTCCATGGCTCCCGCATCCCTGCCGTGTTCCATCCTGGGAGCCATCATTTCATTGTAAATAATATCCACCAAATCGGCATAGCTATAGTCATACGATTCGTCACTGCTCCACCGGAACGACAACGCATTTTCTGCGGACCAATCCATATCCCGATACAGCATTTCATAAAGAGCAATCATGTGGACTACATGCCCGCTGTACATAATATTTTTTTCGCCCACCGGGTCCCGCTTCGAAGGCAACGGCCCATCATAATTAGGATCAAACGATTTGGAAGACTGACTCACCTTTTCCCAGAAATCCCACACCGGTTTCTCCAGCATGCGGGTGATAAGCCTGTCAATGGTGTCCTGATATAAATCGCGATACGCCGGCACAGAATGATACTGCTGCAACGCCAGGGCGTAGGTCGTAAAAGCGATCTGATACCGATACGCCTCCATCCCTTTTTGATCTCGCCCCTCGAAGCCCGTCCAATCATCCAACTCCTGCTGCGCCAGAGAAACCATGTTCTGGAAATGCCCCAACTCAGCATCGGACAATCCCGGAGCCGTTTCATGGGTYAWTTCWKYTGCCCAACACGGTAGAGCCATTCCAATAACACTACAAGCCATCATTACCTTATGCATCGCTACACTCCCTGCTCGAGTTATTCCATTTTGAATACAATCCAGTGAAAAATAAATGATAAACGTWTAATAATTCTCTTAGGCATGCAGGTCAATCTCAGGAATATCTTGCAGTTCTTTGTTAAACGTGGTCCAAAGGTATTGCTCAGTATAAAATTGAGGTTGATTCCCCTTGCTGTATGTCAAAACTGGCATATTGCAATGTGGTGGAGTTTGCAGTAATCTTATATTTACTAGACACTTCAGAATTGATTTGGTGATTCAGATTTTTCTAATTCTCAGCAAGAATTTCATAAGGATAAAATGAAAATTCCAAGTACTCATTATATTATCTCTATTGTTTTAACTCTTATGTTTATGGCCACAGCGACTCAGGCACAAGTCACACTCACTCCCCCGACGACTCTGCTCAATACAAACGGCACCACGGATACTGGGCCGGACTCTGATCCCCAAGTCACTACGGACGGGTTGGGAAATTGGGTCGCTGTGTGGTGGTCCTACGAAAACCTGGGCGGGACGGCTGGCACGGACCAGGACATCTTCGTTGCAACATCGACAGATAACGGTAGCACCTGGTCGGCACCTGCCCTGCTCAATACAAACGGCACAACAGATTCCTCATCTGATCGCGACCCCCAAGTCACGACGGATG
>NVWG01000098.1 GCA_002746185.1 Candidatus Hydrogenedentota bacterium | reverse complement strand
TCATTTTGCTTGGCCAGTACATTATGTTTGCCAATTTTTCTGGCCCACCAACGTAAATGACTTAACCGATTTTTAAGTGTCCCAGTGGCAATATCGGATGAGCGCCAATGGTCTATCAGTGCGGTTACATGTTTGGGTTTGAGAGACTGCGCTCCGTCGGAATACGCTTCGGCGGGGCGGGGATGGACTTCGATCATGAGTCCGGCGGCTCCTGCGGCAGCGGCGGCCAAGGCCATAGGTGCTACGTAATCCCAATGTCCTGTTCCGTGGCTGGGGTCGATGATGACGGGCAGGTGGGTCAGTTTGTTGAGGACGGGKATKACRCTSAGRTCCAGRGTGTTKCGGGTTTCGGTTTCGAAGGTGCGGATGCCGCGTTCGCACATGATGACTTCGCGGTTCCCTTCGGACATGATGTATTCGGCGGACATGAGCCATTCGCTGATGGTGGACATCATGCCGCGTTTCAGGAATACGGGGCGTTTGGTTTTGCCGACGGCTTTGAGGAGACCGTAATTCTGCATGTTGCGGGCGCCGATTTGGAGAATATCGGAGTATTCGGCAACGAGATCGACTTGATCGGGGGTCATGACTTCGGTGATGAATGGGAGTCCGGTGGCTTCGCTGGCTTCTTTGAGGAGTTTGAGTCCTTCTTCTTCCAAACCCTGGAAGCTGTAGGGGGAGGTGCGTGGTTTGTAGGCTCCGCCGCGCAGGATTTGCGCCCCCGCTTCTTTGACGGCATGGGCTGTTTCAAGGATCTGGTCCCGATCTTCCACGGAACAGGGGCCGGCCATAACGCAGAAGGAATTACCGCCGATGGTGGCGGGGCCGACTTTAATGACAGTATTTTCGGAGTGGGTTTCCCGCCCGGCCAGCTTATATGATTTGAGGATGGGAACCACGCTTTCGACGTGGGGCAGTGATTCCAGGGCCTGGAGGCGGTATTTTTCCCGCTCATCTCCTACAGCGGCGATGACGGTGCGTTCCACACCTTCAATGAGGTGGGCTTTGTAACCCATTTCCTCTATTTTACTTACAACATAGTCTATATCCTCCTGCTTTCGGGAGGCCATTACAATTACCATGGCAGCTGCTATCCTTTCTGTCGGAATCTGGAATCCGGGATGTGGGGAACGGGACTTGTCCATTCCTGGCGAGTGTTATGGAAACGCCGGAGTATGCATACCGGACTATGAGCGAAGTATATGCGGTGAAGCGGTTATAATTCAATAATGGAGAGAGTTCGGGGGGATAAATTGGACGTGAGTGGTCATTCCTTGCTTGTATTTTTGGGCTGTAACGNNNMTMRCRTRTNSWKSWTCWWWKGSKKSKYMCSANTNWGWTKMRASRYTTKCYYSWWGRAKWKRRKSWCGNMTRWKKCMKCGCGYMRWSTGCCTATTGGGGCTAAGTTTTTGCTGGGGCGGACTCGGGATTGTGATTTTATTTTGGGTGATGCCGCTGCTTCTCGTCATCACATGGAAATACGGCATCGGGACGGGGGCTATTTTTGGCGGGATTTGGATAGCACGAACGGTATTTTAGTGAATGATGCTCCCATGCTGGAGGGGCAGTTGTATGATGGAGATAGTATTCGTATCGGCAGTACGGAGTTAACTTTTTCTATATTGGATTCGCCGGATGTTTCTGAGGGGTCTTTATCTGGTGTCGTTCATCCGGGGCAGCGGCGCAGTGAAACCATTGTGAGTGAATGGCGGCCTACGGGATTTACGGGGGTTCCAGAGGGGAACAATGAGTCTCGGGTGTTATTTGAGGCACTTCATTCGGTGATGAATGATATTTCCAGTAATTATGAGCGGTGCAGTCTGGTGGACAAGGTATTGCAGACGACTATTAAGGCTATCGATGCACAGCGTGGGGCGATATTTTTTTCGGATGGAGAATCAACTGAACTGTCGGCGTGTCCGGTATGTGATCATATTCATTCGATTCAAGATGGAAAACTGGTGCATACCAAGCGAAACGATATTCACATCAGCGAGACGGTGGTGCAGCGGGTGCTTCAGGAGGGGGAGAGCCTGTTGATTCAGGATACAGGTCTGGATGAAGAATTGAATACGGCAGACAGTATTATGGCATTGAAACTTCGTTCGATTATCTGTGTGCCGGTACGGGGTAAATATGGTGTGTTGGGAATTCTATATATTGATAGTGATCGACCGGAGCAGGCGTATTCGCAAGAGCACATGTTGTTAAGCACGGCTGTGGGAAATAGTGCAGGGCTTGCGCTGGAAAATGTGYAGATGCATGGAGAAATTTTACAAAAGCAGCGCATTGAACAGGAACTGGAGTATGCGGGGATTATTCAGGACGGTTTTTTGGTGCATACGTGGCCGGAGGAGGATACTCGTTTTTCGGTGTATGGTGATGCACGGCCTGCCAAGGCGGTAGGGGGGGATTTTTATGACATGGTACAGCCTGATCCGGATAGGGTCGTAGTGTTAATTGGGGATGTGAGCGGTAAAGGAGTTCCGGCCTCGTTGGCCATGGCGCAGATATTGGCTGAATTCCGTGTGCTTACATCGCAATTTGATGATCCTCTCCGTATTGTCACGGCGTTAAATAAAAGTCTGGAACGGCGTAGTCAGCGTGGCATGTTTTGTACGGTATGCTGCGGTATGCTTGATTTAAAGACGGGACGGTTTCAATGTGTGAACGCTGGGCATAATGGTTWTTTACTCGGCAATCGCGGTGGGGTGAATATTCTGGGTGATTCCACGGGGCCTCCGTTGGGGGTACTGGAGGATAGTACGTGGGAGGTGGAAGAAATGATGCTTCGTCCGGATGATGTTCTATTGTTTAGCACGGACGGAATTTTGGAGGCACGGTGCGTATCGGATAGCGAATCGGGGGAATGGACAGAGTATGGTCAGGATTCTTTGGAGCAGTTATTGAAAGATTTTGTGGATGAGTCGCCTCGGATTGTGGTGGAGGAAATTTTACGGGATGTCTTGCGGTATTGTGAGCCGGAGCTGCCTCACGACGATTGTACGTTACTGGTGCTTCGGTATGTGGGAACTTGAACCGATTTTTGAGGATGCAGGATATCGAGCATTCGACTGATATTCAACGGGACATGATGCTGGAGGTGGCAGCGGATCCGTGTTTGTTGTGCGCGGTGCGCGGCATGGTACGCTCGTATCTTGTTGATGCGGGATTCGACGGGGATAAAATTAGTGAGATTGTGCTTGGGGTGGATGAGGCRTGTACCAATGTWATWCGYCATGCSTACTGCGGGGATCGGGATCGGCGATATCGAATCTTATTGTGTAAGTCGGCGTCCTGGCTGGAAGTTCAGGTGCAGGACGATGGGGATTGCGCGAATGCAGAAATGTATGAGGATACGGGAGATGGGGTAACGGACCTGGATGCCATAACGCCGGGAGGGTTAGGTGTGCGGTTGATTCACACGGTATTTGATGAAGTGGAATATCTTCCGGAAACGGATGAGGGAAATTGTGTAATTATGCGATTAAAGCGTCAGGATATTCCGGGCGATGAGTGACACAGGAGGCGTGTATGGGGCTTGAAGTGACAGAATCAGAAGGTGATGGTATGCAGGTCATCCGTGTAAGCGGGGAAGTGGATCTGAATACGTCGCCGACGCTGCGCACCGCTATCCTGGGTGCTCTTGACAAGGGTAGTAATGTGGGTGTGGATTTGAGCGGGGCAGCGTATATGGACAGTTCGGGGGTGGCTACGTTAGTGGAAGGATTGAAGTCGAGTAAGAATTCGGATCAGTTTATCTGTTTGATCAATCCTTCGCAGGCGGTGTTAAAGGTATTGCAGTTGGCCCGCCTGGATTCGTTGTTTGATATTCGAAATACGGAAGAAGGGGCGTAGGGGTTGATGACTGCGGTAATCGGGCATACGGGGCGGATATTTTTGAATTCAATTTCTGCATCGCTGGCGGTGTGCGTGTTGATGGTGGACACGGTAAGCTGGCTGGTAGTGGCGCCCATGCGGGGAAAGGGATTTCGTGCGCGGCAGTCGCTGATTCAATTCGTGGAGTATGGAGTACATTCGCTGCCCATCGTGATGCTGATTTGTTTTTTGCTGGGAGCCATTTTGGCGATGCAGTCGTCGTACCAGCTCACCCGGTTTGGCGCAGGGCATCTGGTGGCGAATCTGGTGGGAGTGGCGGCCATGCGGGARCTGGCACCGCTGATGACGGCAATTCTGATTACAGGGCGAAGTGGGTCGGCTATTACAGCGGAAATTGGAACGATGAAGGTGTCCGAGGAAATCGACGCGCTGAATGTGATGGGGCTGAACACGACGAAATTTTTGGTGGTACCTAAATTTATCGGGATGCTGATAGCGGTGCCTATGGTGACGGTGGTGGCGATTTTTACCATGTGCCTGGGCGGGTTTGTGTTGTCGGTGGGGTATCTTCAAATGGATGCGTACCAATATATTATGCAGAGTGCGAACGCATTTAAGATGATTGATCTGTCTACGGGGCTGACCAAGAGTGTATTTTTTGCCTTGGTGATTTGCTGGGTAGGCGTGTATCGAGGGTTTCAGGTGGAAGGCGGTGCGGAGGGGGTGGGTAAAGCAACCACGGCATCGGTGGTGACGTCCATCTTTTTGATTATTCTTGTGGACATGGTGTTTACGTGGCTGTTTTTCTCGGTGTAGGGGATAGGTGGGTTTGTCGGAGACAAGTGAAAACGTAATCGAAGTAAACGATCTGGTGGTGAAATACGGCGACCGGACGGTATTGTCGGGTGTGGATTTCGAGGTGCGCCGTGGGGAGACCATTGTTATTTTGGGCGGCAGTGGATCGGGAAAAAGTACGTTGCTGCGAACGCTGGTAGGGTTGAAGCAGCCCCATTCAGGGTGCATACGTATGGATGGAAAAGATATTACACAGGCGACGATGGAAGAGCAGGTGGAAGCGCGAAAAAAAACGGGCATGTGTTTTCAGGGGTCGGCATTATTCGGTTCTATGAGTGTGGGCGATAATGTGGCACTGCCGTTGCTGGAGCATACGGATCTGGAACGGTCCACCATTGATATTATGGTGAAAATTAAATTGGACCTGGTGGGGCTGGGTGGCTTTGAAGACTACATGCCTGCGGAGTTGAGCGGCGGGATGAAGAAACGCGCAGGGCTGGCACGAGCCATGGCGATGGACCCGGAGATTATATTCTATGATGAACCGTCGGCTGGATTGGATCCAATTGTGGCGGCGGGTCTGGATGCACTGATCAATAAATTGAAGCACACTTTCAATCTGACGAGTGTGGTGGTGACGCATGAGCTGCCGAGTGTGGAGCTGATAGCGGATCGGGTGTGTATGCTGCATCAGGGGAAAGTGGTGGGGCTGGGAACGCTGGAAGAAGTGAAGGCGATGGACAGCCCGTTTATACGTCAATTTTTTGCTCGTGAGCCGGATGATGAAGATGGCGAGCGGGAAGAATTCTTGCGGTCGCTAACGGAGGAACAGCATTGATACGTTTAAGGAAACCGTGCATAATGGGCTTCAGGGGGAGGCGTACCTATGCCTGCTAAAAAACACGATTTTACGGTGACGGAAATCAAGGCTGGCATTTTTGTGCTGGTCAGTATTGCGCTGTTCATTATGTTCGTTGCAGCTATTTTGAATTGGCGGCCTCAATCGGATTTTAAGACCTATTACGCTTATTTTTCCAATACCAGTGGATTGCGATTGGGGGGGGATGTTCGTTTTGGCGGCGTGAAATCGGGGTGGGTGATGGCCATTGAACCGGCACCGGATCGGCAATCGATGATACGGGTTACAGCGGCCATGGATCCTGATATTCCGGTTAATGAAGAGAGTACGGCGTATATAACGCAATTATCGCTTACGTCAGAATATCATCTGGAGATCAGTACAGGATCGGACGAGGCGGCACTTTTGGAGAGTGAAGCTGTATTGCCGCCGGGTGCAGGTGGATTGTTCGGGCAAGTGGAGGTGCTGGCGAAAAATGTGGGGACACTCCTGGAAGATATCACCGTGCTGATTGGGGTGTCGGATGTGCAAGGAGAGCCCACCATGTCCGGCGAGGAGCAGCAGACTATTGCGGAGCTGTTTGTGGGTATGGAAAATCTGATGTCGGATTTGCAGGTATTGCTGGGGGTTACGGATGCGGAAGGCAATGTGGTCGCTGCGGATGGTGAACAGCCGCAGACGGTAGCGCAGATTTTTGCCGAACTGGATACGGCGGTAAAAGGCGGCGGCGATTTAATTCAGGATTTACGGGATGTGGTGGAGGAGACGAAGCCTTCCGTGGAAACATTGCTGGATACAGCGGAGGAGCTGCTGGAGAAGGCGGTGGATGTAGGTGAGGCGGCCGAGGATCTGGTACAGGATGTGGATGGGGTGCTGGCGGAGAATAAGGATCGGATCGGTGWTTCTTTGGAGAGCGMCCAGGGTGCGGTAGAGGAAGTGGAACTGCTGGTAAAAGATTTGCGGGAAATGATCGTGATGATGAACGATGTGGTGGCTTCCAGCGARCCGGCATTGGAAGAGATWTTGCTGGATCTGCGMGATACAYTGCAAAATGTGAAGACRTTGACCGGGGTGTTGKCGGAGCAGCCGCAGTCRCTCATACGGGGTCGAACRCCGACGGGTCGACAATARGAAAGCTGAGGAACKTTGATGCGAAAAATTTTAGGGATGTACATTGCGGTGGTTGCCTTGACCGGTTGTGCTTCTGTGCCCGAGTCGTCGTTATACACACTGGATATGCAATCCTCTCGGCAGACGGATGCGCATTGTGCGTATGTGGATGTTCGGCTGCGTCCCAGCAATGCGGTGGGTCGCCCGGAAATTGTTATCAAGCCGTCTCCGACACGTTTGGAATATTATGCGCTGCATAAGTGGGCTGGTGATYTGGGTGCGTTGGTGRSYGRGNNAARRTTNWAKSGGNNAGTTKGRASANNGAMTYWRGRMKSKSCWYAWANMCGYMGMRKYSGCNKGCASKMYASWKSMTTTTGWKCAKSKAGATACGCCCACGGGTGCGGATGTGTATATAAAACTGGATGTGGAATTACAGGCGGGTAGAACGCATTTGCCGGGCAAGGCCACGGCGCGTCGCCAGTATGAAGTGCGGCTGTCGGCAGATGAAGCGACACCGGAAGCGGTGGTAGAAGCGCTTTCTCGTGGTGTGGAACAGATTGCTGGGCAAATTGAGCAGGATTTGATAACCTTAACGAGTCGAGTGGACTTGTAGCAGGTAAGGCGAGAGCACATGGCCGATGAGAAACAACAAAAGTATCTAAGTGACTACGAGCGGGCGATTTTTTATTACACCATCCCTCGGGTAACGTCGCCCATAACGGTACGGGTGGTATCGGTGTATTCGGCTCTCTTGCTGACGGCGTTCGTGATTTTGGCTTATGGCATACGAACGGAGCGCAGCGATTTCACGATGTGGGGAACGGTTGCGTTAGGTGTCATTATTGTTCTAGGTATTATTACGTTTATGTATCWTGCCTTTGCCAATCAGTTGGCAGAAGACAAGGCGTTGTATGCCGCAAAAAATATTCCGGATGCGGATTCCCAGTTTGATGACATTCCCGATCCGTTTTCGGATCATCTTCTGTTAAGCGTCTCACGTCAATCGGGTGGGAAGCAGATCAATGTTGTGGATAAAAAAGGACGTCCGCAATATATTCTTCCTGAAGGGCGAAGTGGATCTGCTGTGCGGGTAAATGATGCGGATGGGCAGGAGGTGCTGAGTCTCAGCGCACGATCCGGGGGAGCGGGGTTCACGGTCAGCCGGGGAACGCCCAGTCGGATAACGGTGAGTAAGGCTGATGCGGTAGTGGCGCATGTACGGCGGAAAATGAATTTCGGCCCGGAGAAAGTGGAAGTTATCATGGCCGATGAATCGTCACCGGATATACAGATTCTGGGCGGGGGAATTTATACCGGGGACAAAATGGTGGGGAGGGTGTACGAAGTTCGGGGCAGCGTATACCTGGATATTCAGAAAAGCCACTTCAATGATGGGTTGCTAGCGTATTTTCTTCTAATGGCGTAGTTAGTCCACTCGTCACCTCTTCTATTCGGATTCTTCTTTATATACCTATATATATGGTCTATTTTCGTTTTGTAACCCTGTTTATATACAAAATATTGATAAATAAGGCTTTATAACGGAATCTCATCAAAAATAGGGCTTGAAAAATCTCTCGTTATACAATATATTGTAGTGATGGAAATTTTGCTTGCTTATGATGTAGTGGTTTCATCATAGTAAGCCATGCTTTACAACTGCTGACTACTCTATATAGTGGTTCGGCTCGGGGATAACCAAGTATGCGATTGAGCGATTTTCGGGGTGCCAGCCGTCCAATGTTATTTAGTGTGTTAATTTGTCTTACGCTGTCAACATTGACCGTGGATGCTGCACAGGTCGTGCGGCGTCAATTGGAGCCGGGAGTAATGGCTATATCGAAGGACGGGCGTACGCTGGGTCTGGAAGTGCGGCTATCTGGCAAGAGCGCTGTCAAAGGAACGCTATCGAAGTATTTTGTAAAAAGTTCTGACTGGACACTATACAAGAATCAACGAAATTTCTTTGTACCTGTAAATAAACTGAAACCGGATTATCGTCGGCAGCTGCTGTTGGCAGTTTTTGAGCAAGACGCGGTGGACAGTGAAGGGTGGTGGCATACGGCGGTCTTTAATAATGAAACGCTGTGGTCGTTGTGTGAGTGGATTACGGGGAGCGGCGCGAACTACAGCAAGGTGCTGAGCGAATCGCGGAATCGGCATTTACAGACGACGCTTGAACGTGGACAACAGGTATTTATTCCGGCGGCCTTGCTGAGCGGGGTGATGAAAAAATCGACGATCCGCCGGGTAAAGATTGCAGCCGCAACGCCGATTTCCAAACCGGGATCAATGCTGCAGTACGGGACGGATAAGCAGGGGGCGTATGCGATTTATGTTTTGAAAAAGGGGGAGACCCTGTATTCTTCGGTGGTAACCCGATTTACGGATTATACGGTGAATGACGATATTATTCGTGCCAGTAAGATGATCGCGTCACGAAGCAATATTAAAAATGTGCGGGATATTGATGCGGGTCAGAAGATATCTATTCCGGTGGAGATATTGGCGGATAAATATCGTCCTGCGGGCAGTGCGGAACGAGTCGAGTATGAGGCTACGTTGAAGGAGGCGGTTCGTCTAACGAAGCAGCCGGTTCGTTCTCGTGACTTGTCTGATGTGGTGGTGATTCTGGATCCGGGTCATGGGGGAAAGGATTTCGGTGCGCATTATTCCAAGAGCGCGTTGTATGAAGATGAAATTAATTATGATATTGCCTGTCGTATCCGGGAGCTGCTGATGAAGGAAACGGGTGCGCGGGTGTATATGACGTTGGAAGACAGGAGCTCAGGGTTCAGTACAACGGATAAAGGGAAATTTGTTCACGATACGGATGAGGAACTGTTAACGCAGCCCCATCACAGAAACAATGTGAGTGCTTCGGTGTCTGCCAATCTGCGGTGGATGCTGGCGAATGCCATTTATGACAAGGAACTGCGTCGCGGCGTGGATAAGCGAAAAATTATTTTCACGAGTATTCATACGGATTCCATTTTCAACAGCAGCCATCGCGGCGCGATGATTTATATTCCTGGGGCRAAGTATCGTCGWGGYGAGGAAGTGCGACGGGACGCGGTGTATTCCAAGTATGAGGAAGGGCGAAAGTTTAACCGATTCAGCTCCAGCTCTTCGGAGCGCAGGACGGACGAGGCGTCATCGCGGAACTTTGCCAATGTGGTGTTGACGGAGCTGGGTAAGAAGCGGATTAAGCGTCATGATACGGGTGATCCGATTCGTTCTCAGATTCGCCGGACGAAGACGAAGGTGTATGTGCCTGCGGTATTGCGTAACACGAAGGTTCCCACCAAGATATTGATAGAGACGGCTAATTTACAGAACGCGACGGATCGGAAGCGTTTGGCTGATCCGTGGTGGCGGCAGCAGTTTGCACGGGCGTATGTGGATGCGTTGAAGGTGTATTACGGTACGAMTCAGGTATCGAAAGTGGCTCAGGCGGATTGAGGYWCGGYTCGCAATGTTAGCTATTGATTACATGRATTTCGTATACTGAAYTACGRCATCTGGGGWTRGATWCGGATTGGTGCGGTAGAACGAGGAGCAGATAGAGTCCCATGGTTCGATTTGGCAGACGGGGAAAACGACACCCTAAAAAAGAGCCGGATATTGCACCTGCTACTGTCAACGCTGCACAGCCTTCGCAAGCCGCTGTGGATGCCCTATCGGAAACGCTGGACGAAGTTTTTACATCGGAAGACGGTGTGGACGATCTGGATAATTCTTCCGCAGACACGATAGATCATACTGACGATGATACGACGCAGCAGTTATTAACGTCATTGGGCCGTTTTCAACGTGTGCTGAAGGGTGCGCGGGCAGGTGGGGGATTCGGTCCCTGGTCYGATGAATGYATGCATCAACTAATTCACTCGGCCGAATTGGCTTTRTCGGAGGGGTGGGGGGATTTGGTTACCACGCTAAGCGATACGGGCCGAATTYTRCAGTCGTATGAGGATGCGGGTMAAGCGGATCTCGCTTTGGATTTYCTGGATGAGGCGTATGAAGTGTTGTGTCTCATGGTGGGCGACTTGATTGTTGATAATGTACGGGATACGGTGCGGGATCGATGGGGRGAGGTATACAAGAGCGGGTTGGTGAAGTTGGAGGGGAACGGGATCGCGTTGGTGGATGATGATGTCGATGGTGCGCCGGAGCAGTCTGCTGACGACGAAGGACAGGGGGATGAAATGCCGTTTGAAATGCCAATAGCGAATGAGGCGATACAGAGTGATGATGGTTTACCCACGTTGGACGAACTGCCGCCGTTGGAAAGTTTATTGACGATGAATAAGGGAATGGTCGCTCAGACGACATTGGATGAGGGGGCTCCCAGTGATGTGGAAGCAGAGAGTGTGCCGGAAGAAGATATTGAGTTACTGAAGGCATTCGCCGATGAACCCGTAAAGGAAGATGTTGTTGATGAGGGTTTGGCACCTCTTACTGAGACAGGTGAGGCGCAGAATGAATCCGGCGGCGATCATGGCCCATCGCGTATCGTGGTGGATATCATGGATCGTATTTGCGACGAGTTGGGCAATCTGGAAAGTTTATCAGCCGCAGCACGTCCGGTTGGTTTGGAGACGGTTGTGGGCGGTATCACGGCATTGCGGCAGTGTACTCACGGAGCGCATCAGGAAGAATTGGATGTGTTATGTAATACGATGCTGGCGGCGTGTAAGGCACTGGATGGTCGGGAAAAAGAATTGGACGATAGTTTTACAGAATTGGGTTTCGCGTTCTGCGGTGTATATGTGGAGGCCATGGATGACGGCATGAGCGAGAATGTGCAGGCCTGGAAAAAGGAATGTGTAGAGTGGGTAGATGCGCTGCAGGTTGTGGCGGATAGCACGGAGTCTCAGGAAATTGAAGCGACGTTGTCTGAGCCAGTTGATAAAGGACCCGCTGCTGAAACGAAGGCAGTTGATACACAGAATACGGAAGACAAATTTCAGCCCTATACGCAGGAAAATATAGAATCGGCTGCTCCAATTGAAGCGGTACCAGAGGCAGCTCCTGAATCTACTGATGGCGGAAGCGGGTCTGTTTCGAATCAACTGCTGGAATCTGCCCAGGCAGCAGCATTGAAGGGTGACGGCGCCGGAGCCAAGGTATTTGCGTTGCAGGCGGCGGTGAGTATCGCCAAGCAGGAAGTTACCCAGGCTGAAGAGAGTCTGAAGCAGGCCGAGCTGAAGTTGAAGAGCAGCTTGGAGTCTGTGGACACGGCTCGGGGTAAAGTAAGTACGGCAGAGGAATCTGTTAAATCAGCCACGGATTTGGTTTCCGTAGGAGAAGATTACCTGAAGGATGCGAAACAGGAATCTGCGAGTGTGGCGGAGGAATTGGAACAGTTCGAATCGGGTGTAGCTGAATTGAATCGTCAAATTCAGGAACTACAGACGGAGCGCGATGCTGAGCTGGAGAAGGTAAACGATACTATAACTCGGCAGCAGGCAGTGCAGCGTAAAGAAGAAGATGCCAAAGCGGAATTGCAGACGCTGCGTGGCGATGAAAATGCAGAGCGTAAGAATCTGGAGGAAGATCGACAGATTGTGAAGGATTTACAGAGACAGATTTCGGATATTGAAACGGATATGGAGTCTGCGCGGGATCGGCTGACTCGGGAGAAAGTTTCCATGGCCGATATATCTCAGACCATTCAGCATTTGGTCGGAGGAGAGCCAAAAGAAGAGCCGTCGGAAAAGGATGACGGTTTGTTATTCTAGGGACTGGTGCAGGGAAACTGGGGCGTTGTMKTMWACKWSRWRRKYMWMTYRWWKYMRGSASYKKYRTKNCGTGCGWMAKCAARSCKAMAKRSWSGKRGMSGTGKAKKWYKSWSYKCRRSAWKKGYRSGYGRWKATKSSCNCGAANAAGATGWGKWYKSRYYYATSSRKSYGTTGGGTCAGGGAACGTCGCCGGGCCGGGGTTGTGTATCGCATGGGGTGATTCAGGATTTAACGGCGGCGCAGGTAGCCCTGAAGGGTGCGTTGTCCGAGGCGGAACGGGAGTCGCGTATTCATGTGACCTCGTTATTCTGCGGCATCAACGGGCGAAATGTGGAGACGTTTATCCGGGAAGGCAATGTGAAGCTGGAACGGGAAGTGGTGGAGCAGCAGCACATGGATGAGGCGCTGGACATGGCATCGCGAGATGTTATGGAGGCGGGGAAACGAGTAGTGTCGTCGCTGTCGGCGCAGGAATGGTATGTGGATGATATGCGCGTCATCGATCCCCAGGGGATATGCGGGCAGGTGTTGAAAACCCGCGTACATTTCGCACGAATCCCTGCGGTAATCGAAGATAATATTGTACAGTGCATCGAATCACAGCGAAGAGAGCTGGAAGATTTAATTYTCATGCCTTTGGCTTCGGCGTTGGGATGTCTGACACCGGAAGATCGGGAGTTGGGTGTGGCTGTGCTGGATATGGGGCGAACGAACACGGGGCTTTCGGTGTTTCGGGATCGTAGAATATTGGGTACCCATAGTTTTGAGTGGGGCGGATATCATATCACGCGGGATGTGGCGGCAGGATTGCATGTTTCGTTTGAAGAAGCGGATGAACTCATTCTGGAATACGGTATTTCGACGGGACTCATCGACGCAGAGTCGGGAGGAGTTCAACGAGGCGGAATGCGGGATAATCAGTCGGAAATCAAGTTGAAGACGGCTGTGCATGGCGTGCCGTCTATTGTGCCGAAAGAAGATTTGGATGGCATCATGTTTGATCGGACTCACGAACTGCTGGTGAAGATTCGTCAATATATACATTCTCGCGGTCTGTCGAAGCATCTGATTCGAGGTATGGTGTTGACGGGCGGATCGGCGGAAATTAAAAATTATGCCCGACTGGCGGAGACGGTTTTTCAGGTTCCTTGTCGGGTGGGTGTGCCGTCCAATGTGGAAGTGTTGTGTGCGCCGGCACGTCAAGCGGCCTTCTCCGGGGTGATTGGTGTGGCCTGTCATGGATTCGATTATCGCGCCGCTACACGTAGTGGGCGCATGATTGCGCGGACACCTGTACTACAGAGTGCGCGGATTATCGGCGAGACCTTTCGTAAGTATTTCTTTTAGTCAAATCATCGAAGGAACAATGCAGTGAATATTTCTGATCCCGAGTTGTCTTTTGCGATAGAAGCGGTGGTSCRKKMWRSYMAGRWKRMACGCCNYKYASRGSAASMKYYKSSYGCYGWGWYRAYYMMRRMSGAKSAKKTKYYWYMKSKYWCTGTGGCAGATTTTGCGGCGCAGGCGGTGATATCGAAACGATTGATGGCGGCGTATCCTAACTCGGTGTTGGTGGGGGAGGAGGACGCGGCGGACCTTCGTGCAAGTGGCGGGGCGGCGGTATTGGATGCGGTTACACGGTATGTGGGGGATGTGGAACCGGGATGCGATAGCACGGCGGTGTGTGACTGGATCGATCATGGAAATGGTGCGCCGGGGGATCGTTTTTGGACGTTGGATCCGATTGACGGCACGAAGGGATATTTGCGGGGCGAGCAGTATGCTATTGCTTTGGCGCTCATCGAAAATGGAAAAGTTAAACTGGGTGTGCTGGGGTGTCCGAAATTGGGCAGCGGGTGCAGTCTGGATAGTCAGGAGGGTGTGTTGGCCTTGGCTGTACGAGACCAGGGAGCGTGGTGCGGTCCTCTTGCGTCATCTCCAACGCTGGACGCGATGCGGGTATCCGAATGTGATGATATTAAGCAAGCTCGTATGATGCGGTCGGTGGAATCGGGGCATACGAACACGGGGCAGATTGGTCAGTTGGTGGAAATACTCGCGTTGGACTCGGATCCAGTGTGTCTGGACAGTCAGGCAAAGTACGGGGTATTGGCTGCCGGGGGCGGCGAAATATTGCTACGGTTGTTGTCGGCATCCAAGCCGGATTACAAAGAAAAGATTTGGGATCAGGCGGCTGGATCGGTTGTGTTGGAGGAAGCGGGCGGACGCATCACGGATTTAGCAGGTCGGGATCTGGATTTTTCTCAGGGAACCATGCTGACTCGGAATAGCGGGGTGTGTGCTACGAACGGTTTGCTTCATGAAAAGGTTCTTGAAGGGCTTGGTCGGCTGTAGTGGATTGCTATTAGACGACTTTTTGAATCAATTGTTCCCGGAGCCAAAATTCGGTTGATTCATCTACGGTATTATCGATCACGATAACTTTTGCCATATTGGTATCTTTTCCGTTTCGATCTTTTGGGGATGTGGTAATCACCGTTTGGGAATCGTAATGGCCGGATTTTACCAGGCAAGAGCCTGGGGTGGATTCGCCAAATTGGATGACGGCATTATCGGTAAGCTCTTTGCGAATTTCTTTTAGTGATTCACGGGCTTCTACCACTCGGTTGTGGTTTTCTTTTATATTCCGTGCATAGCGTTCAGCCGATTTGCAAAGCAGTCGAATGATGGGTGATTCAGCGCGTTGTTTTTCTCGTTGATCTGGGGAGGCGAGTTTTTTCTTAACGGTATCATTTACCATATCTTCCAGAGATTCGGATTCATCGTTGATGCGATTCAGAACCGCGTCTTCCAGGCCGAACATGGAAATAATATCTCTGATTTCTCGGTCCGTATCGCCTAGTATGCCTCGCCATTCACTAATGGTTTTAATAACTGTATTTTGAAGAAAATCGGTACGGTTGGAGGCTTCGTACTGTTTATGTAATTGTTTGAGCATCGAAATTAATTCGGTGCAGCGGTCCAGTAAATACCGTTTGTGGGTTGAGCCAAAATCATCTGGAAGGGTTTCGATATCCTGATTTATGATGCCAATATTGTCTATCGTTTCTTTATTGACTTCCATGATCTTCTCCATGGAAATCTGATCGGGATCGTCGTAGGCGGTCTGAAAAAATTTGATACTGGATTCCGCAAGAGAAATGATTTGCCGCAGGTTCAACGACTTGAGCTGTAATCCTTGCAGGCTCATGGCGGTTGACGTGTTTTCCAGTCCTCCTAATAGATAAAATAGGGATGTGCGATAGCAATTTTGGATCAAATGGTGGGTAAGGCGATCCATTTCCTGAGCGATGACAATTTTTTCTGTAAATTCTTTTACGTCCTTTTGACGTTGTGTGTTGATGTCATCCATTATTCTTCCGTAATCTACGCAGGTAAGCGAATTGCGAAGACAGATGACGGTTGGGTTTTTAGACCCGGTTTGTATAGACTCGGCGGCAATTTTTCCACAGGAATGAAGCTCTGCGCCGACGGTTTTTTCTTTTATATCGATGGTTCCAGCACTCAATTTTCCGCCCAGCATGGGTCCTTCGACGGAAAACGAATTCCACGCAAATGCAATACTGGGTGCTTCCAGGTGGTGGCAGACGGCATTTCCTTTTTTGGCGATGATGGAGGAGCCGATGAGGACTTGTTGTACTGCGATATCTCCTTCATTGGATATGAGTATGCCCTGTTGAACATTTCCCTCTATGGTGATATTTCCAGAGGCAACAATGGCTCCGGTAACGAATCCGTTTACGGTGATGTTTCCATCTGTCACTCTGACCAGCACATCTTGTGGGATATCTCCTTCGATAGTGGTATGCCCGGTATATTCGAACACGCGGACATTGAGATCAACACCAACCTCTTCCAGAATGGATAATGGCGAGCGATGAATATCTCCGAAGTCTTCTAAAGCGATAATGGCATTTTTAATCACATCTTCAGTTATATCTCCATCGTTATCTTGAAAACTGGAAAAAACGGAATCGTCAGTGGAACAATTGTGGCTGAACTTATAGTCGGCGATTTTTTTCAGCATGCTTTCGAGGAGATCCCGGAGACGTGTATCGGATGCCGCTCCGTTTGCTACTCTTTCGGAGTATGCTTCGTGGGCGCCGCGTAGTAATTTTAATTCGTCCTTGGATATTTCATCTATACGTCCTTGCTGTGCCTTATCGATAACTTCTCGTAGTGCTAATTGGGTTCGGGCTTGTTGTCCGGGGGCCTGTGAGGTGGCTTTCGGAGTTGATTCGGTACTTTCCCAAGTGCGTAAAACGATCCTGATTTTTTCGTGCAGGGCTTTTTCGACGGGAGAAATATTCGGTATGTTTTCTCGTGAGGCCACGAAGGCTTTTAGGGCTGCAGCCCCTTCCAAAGTAAAATCATGGAATTGTCCTGGAGGGAGATTCTTGATGATATTGAGTTGATTTGTTATAAGTTTCTTATCCATGGTTCCATTATATCGCATATTTTCAGATAACGATACCAATATGCGGGAAATAATCGAAATTATAGATATGTAGAGCTGAATAGACCATTTACTGAATAATTCACTTGTACATTGTTAATGAAAATTAGATAGGACTTTTTTCTCGTATGCCCAAWGATGTAGTGTTGTGCGAACTATTTTAAAGGAAAATTGTGAAAAGCGTGTTCTCATCTATAGTTTNGATTTTATCTATTACCTCAATGGCTCTTTTTCTAGCAGGGCCATTGTTAGCGTATTTTCGAATTCTTCCTTCTCAGGCCGGATTCGGTCTGTTCGCCATTGGGTGCCTTTTGGGGTTGCTKACAGGATTGAYTGGTGTAGTGATGTTAWTKCGWTCTGGGCCTATGCCTGGAGGAGTGATTGCGATTTTGGGTGGTCTTCCTGCTCTGTTTCTTATCTACAGTCTGGTGGGTGCGCGTGGGAAACCGATGATAAATGATGTTGCCACAGATACGGCCATGCCTCCTCTCTTTTCACATGCGCAGACGTTATCCGAGAATGCTGATCGTAATTTTGATTTTCCCAAAGGCAATGCGGAACTCATCAAAGATGCGTATGGGGATTTGGAACCGTTGGGGTTGAATCAATCGGTGGATGATGTATTCGGCAGCTTGACTGATTATATTCGCTCGCAAGATGGCTGGGAACTTACCTATTCCAAGGTGGGTGATTCGGAGAGCATAATTGAGGGGACATCGAGTTCGGGGYTGTTCCGATTTRTGGATGATTTTGTKRTYCGTATAACCGGTGTGGATAGCGGTGGATGTGTTGTTGATATACGGTCGAAGTCGCGGGATGGTAAAGGTGACTTCGGGGTGAATGCGGAACGTATTCGTACTATCATTCGGCACTTAAAGGGATAAGATTCGTAGTGWGTGAAACTAATTTTGTATTACCTTGCAGGTAAGATATGTCTGTGTGTATAAATTGAGAAAGCGAATAACTTGAAAGGAAAATTTATGAAAGTATTGTTGGCAGGAATGATAGCAGTTGGTATGGCATGGCCTGTGATGGCCCAGGAAGGGAGTAGTAGTTTGGATTCGAAAGAGGAAAAAATGGGGTACAGTATTGGTTTTCAGTTTGGCCAATTTTTGAAGGATAGTAAAGACAGTGTAGACATGGATGCCTTGCTGCWGGCTATCAATGATGTTATYGAAGGGCGKGACCTGGCYATGWCRGAAAGCGATATGCAGGCGTCGTTCAWGGAGTTTCAGCAGATAGCGCAGGCCAATCATCAAAAAGCGGCKGCTGCWGCGGCTGAGGKWRMWAKWKWSWWMGGGKMRGCYYWKSTSRSCGATTTTTCAGTTTCTGGCGGAGCTGTGGTTTATTCCGGACCTCAGGAATGGAGCTATCGGCGGTTTATTCTGCATTATGCGTATTTGTGCCAGATCGCAGGCGGGGTCGAGGCGTTCAACCTTGGGTCTGAAATGCGCGCGCTGCTGCAAATCCGGGATGCGGTTGACAGTTTTCCGGCTGTGGATGCGCTCGTGCAACTGGCACAGGATGTGC
>NVWG01000097.1 GCA_002746185.1 Candidatus Hydrogenedentota bacterium | reverse complement strand
TTGCCTTACACACCCGCTATCGGGCTTCTCTTGCAGCTTCATCAGCGCTTACTCGATATCGAGCAAAGTTCCCTCTCAGAAGTAATCTCACAACATCACCAGCGTGCCGTGGATTTCCGGAGATCCATCATCGGTCTCCCGTTAAGCATCTTGCCTGATCGGCAATCCAACGCGATGACTGCCCTGCTCTGTGACGACATGGACGCACAGCAAGTCGTACGGGATTTGCGAACGCGTCATTCCATTGAAGTCGCTCCCAGTGGCGGAGCACTACAGCATAAGCTAATTCGAATCAGCCATATGGGTGATCAGAATAGTTCAGACATAGATTTTATCGCTGCATCACTTGCAGAGATCGTATTGCCAAAACCTGTTGAAAGGATTATATAATGAGAGTCGTGATCATGGCCGCCGGAGTAGGTTCGAGAATTCAAGGATTGATTCACAACAAACCCAAGTGCCTGATCGAAGCAAACGGAGTGTCGCTTATTCGTAGAAATGTGGAAATGCTTCGAAGACACGGCATTCACGMYATCACTGTTATTACCGGATACAAGAGCCATCTCATCCGAAGAGAGCTGGGCTCTCAGGTGCGCTATTTCGACAACCCATTTTATCGCGTCACCAATAGCATCGCATCGCTATGGCTAGCAAAGGACCTGCTGGATGACGATCTACTCTTGATGAATGCCGACCTTTACTTTGAAAAAGAAATCCTCCGGATGGCATTGGATCAAAAAGACCACGCCGTCATGATATCCGATTCGACCCGAATCGAAGATGCCGATTTCCGCTTCGGCGTTGACGGAAATTGCATACGCAAAACCGGAAACAAACTCACGAATGCTGAAACGGACTGTGAATATGTGGGTATTGTTCGTATTGATAAAAGCTTCATCGCAACATTCAAACTTCAACTCGAAAAGATGGTGTCCGATCGCGATATGAACAACTGGTGGGAAGGTGTTCTCTACGCCTTCATTGACTCGGGTATGGACATTTTCCATAAAGATGTTGCAGGCGCATTTTGGACAGAAGTTGATACGCCTGCAGATTACGACAGACTGCTTTCATGGACCTCACAGGATAAAAAAACCCGTCCTCTCCAACCCGTTATAATTTCGATGGTACCCAAATTATCACCAACGCTGAAAACTGCGTCTTAGTCCGTAATGAATGATAAATTTCTCAAATTATGGGAAACGAAAAACAAAAACGATGAGTGGTGGTCGTCTTTCGTAACGTCTCCTTTGGCGATTTTACTCAATTATGTTATCGTAGACAWCAAGTGGATTACGCCCAATCTGATTACAACTGTTTCCTTTATTGTTGCTCTATTGGCATCAGCGCTCATCCTGACAGGAACACAGTTGGCATTTATCGTCGCAGCCGTTCTCATCAATCTAAGCCATATCCTCGACTGTATGGATGGGCAAATGGCAAAGTACCGAGGAGTGTCTTCCCGCTTCGGCAGTTACTTCGACAAAGTTACGGATCAGCTCACCATATTTCTATGGTTCTGTGCCATTGCGTATGCGTCCTTCGTACAGACGGGCAGCATCATCCCCGTATTCCTGGCCTTTACAGGAGTCACTTTTTACTCACTGCGGGTTTATGTCAAATATGTAACCATTTTCATTGAAGTCGAACATGACGTGAACTACCTTGAAAAGTCATCACTGGAGGCCGCTACCATTAACCGACAACGTAACAAAGTTGGGGGTATCAAGCACAGCTTCAAGCAGAACTTGATCTGGTTTCTAGGCGAGCAGCGAAAATTCTTTTTATTCAACGAAGCCGTTTTTGTATTCATGCTTTCCGTGGCCCTTGTGTTCAACGTCATCATTCCAGTTCTTTGGGTCTTCGCTATTAGCCAGCTTTACTATGGACTGGTGCGCAGCTGGCAGCGCGGAAGCCAGATATATAACGATCAGCATAGCGAACTTATAAAGCCTATGGAGAAATGATTCGGGATACATTATGAGTTACGGTAAACGCAAAGACCGACTCCATGAGACCTTTCAGGCTCGTGAAGAATGGTGGTCCAGAGTATTTGCCACGCCGATGGCACACTTATTTTTGCTGGTGGTTGCAGACTGGCGTTTCCTTACCCCAAATCGGCTTACGATCATATCGTTTGCATTAACTATCGTCTCCGGCCTCCTCATTCTCTCCGATACCACGGCAAGCCTTGTCGGTGCAGGGATGGTACTTCAGGTCGCCTATATCATCGATTGTATGGATGGGCAACTCGCCCGTTACCGAGGCGTGTCTTCGAAAGTCGGTTCCCTACTGGACAAATGCTCCGATTTTGTTGCATTTCCCTTCATCATTCTCACGCTTTCCCTTCAAGCCTCCAATCACCAAGCCTATTTAATCCCAACCATCCTAGGTTTCACATCTGTATTTTTAATTTGTTACCAACCCTACCTAAAACTTATCGCGTCCAAAGAATGTTCAATCGGCCCTTGGAATCTATTCAGCGGACAGGGTTTTTACCAACGAAATCTGCGCTTTTTCCTATTTGAAGAAGCGCAATGGTATCTGATTGTTACGGTCTGCCTTTTTCTGAATAGTGCCGTTGCTGCATTGCTGATTCTCACCGTCACGCAAGGCATCATCGCAYTTCTCCAGACYATCCGRGTATTCTGGCTYGCCACAYWYTCGGACACKTARTAWGCGTATCMKGMAATTTAATTCGTATATTGACTCAAAAGAACCCAAGTGATAGTCTTTGGATTCACGTACTATAATTAAGGTTTAGGCAAATAAATCTAATTACGCAAGGGAAGGATATCATCATGAACGTATGCGAAGATGCCACCAAAAGCATTGGTAATACACCGCTGGTTAATCTGCCAGTACTGACTAAAGGCCTGAAGGGCAAGGTATATGCCAAGATAGAAGGGCGCAACCCCGCCTATTCCGTGAAGTGCCGCATCGGTGCTAACATGATATGGGACGCAGAGAAGCGTGGCGTTCTGACTCCCGACACCAAAATAGTGGAGCCTACTTCCGGCAATACTGGTATCGCGTTGGCTTTTGTTTGCGCTGCGCGAGGGTATAACCTGACCCTCACCATGCCGGAAACCATGAGCATGGAGCGTCGAAATATGCTCAAAGCTTTCGGTGCCACTCTCATCCTCACCCCCGGTGAAAAAGGAATGCCCGGCGCCATCGCCGAAGCGGAAAAAATTGCCGAAGACCCGGAATACTTCATCCCCCAACAGTTCAAGAATCCTGCCAACCCGGAAATTCATTTTAAAACAACGGGGCCGGAAATCTGGAACGATACCGACGGCTCCATTGATACTCTCGTCTCCGGTGTGGGCTCTGGCGGAACCATCACCGGCATTTCCCGTTATATCAAACAGGAAAAAGGTAAAGCCATCRAGAGCGTGGCGGTGGAACCATCCCACTCTCCCGTCCTGTCTGGCGGCGACCCTGGCCCACACAAAATTCAGGGCATCGGCGCGGGTTTTATACCCGATGTACTGGATATGAGCATTGTCGACAAAGTGGAACTGGTCACCAACGATGAAGCATTTGAATATGCCCGGCGCCTGACCAAAGAAGAAGGTATCATCAGCGGTATCAGCGGCGGTGCTGCTGTAGCCGTAGCACTACGACTGGCCGCACAGGACGACTATGACGGTAAAACTATCGTCGTCATTCTCCCCGACTCGGGCGAGCGATATCTCTCCACGCCCTTGTTTGAATCTTAATCTCGAGACTTATATCGATCAAAAAGCCCACCCGCGAAGATTCGTGGGTGGGCTTTCAATGTATCTCCATAAAATCAGACCCGGGCGCGTAACGCCTCCACAATCTCCGAATCCTCAGGAAATCGTTTTTCCGCTTTTTTGGAAAAAATCAGATCGCCGTCCACTACGATTTCGAAGACTCCGCCGCCGGATTTGATATATTCTGCGTCAATACCTATTTCTTCTTTTAATACAGCCGCCAAACTGGCAGCCTTGGGGTAGTAGTTTCACATACCGCAGTATTCGATACTCACCTTCATGCTCTATTCTCCATTGTTGCTACTCGATACCACTTTGTAAGATAGTATATCTGATTTTCATTATCGATGATTTATCTGGAGAATGTTTATGTTTCGCCCCATGTTATTCGCCTGCGTCGTTGTAGGTGCACTCAATCCCATCGCCGCTCAGGCCACCGATTCCCCAAATCTCCTGTTCATTATGACCGATGACCAGGCCCGCTGGGCCACGGGGTGCTACGGCAACAGCGATATTCACACCCCCAACATGGATCGCATCGCCAAAGAAGGCGCGCTATTCACCAACGCCATAGTGGCATCGCCTGTCTGTTCACCGTCCCGCGCTACGCTCCTATCGGGGCTCTATCCCACCGAAGCAGGTATCACGGATTGGATTTCACCCGCACAAAGCGATGCAGGTGCAGGACTGGATGCCCCCACCTGGACTCAGGTACTCCAGCAAAACGGATATAAGACTGCTTTGTTCGGCAAGTGGCATTTGGGCAGCGAACCGGACCACCATCCTACCGCCAAAGGCTACGACCATTTCATGGGATTCCTGGTGGGCGGTAACAAACCCGTCAACCCTACCTTGGAAGTGGACGGGGAAAACGAAAAGCTCGATGGCCCTCTTCCCGATATTTTGGTTGATCACACCATGGCCTGGATCGATGATAACCGGGATAAACCCTTTGCTGTGTCTTTACACTTTCGAGCGCCACATCTTCCCTATGGTCCTGTTCCCCCTGAAGATACTGCTCACTATGCCAACACCGATCCCACCCTGCCCGATTTTCCTGGACGGGACACGGAAAAACTCAGGAAGAGTACTCTTGGTTATTACGCATCTATTTCTTCCATCGATAGGAATATTGGTCGTCTGCTCGCCTATCTGGRTGAAACGGGTCTGACGAAAAATACTGTTGTCATTTTTACGTCGGACCACGGTTACAACGAAGGACGGCACAGCATCAACACCAAAGGGAACGGACAATGGATCGCAGGCGGCGTGAATGGACCGAAGCGCCCCAATATGTGGGAAACGTCCATCACCATCCCTATGCTGATACGGTGGCCCGGAAAAATAAAACCCGGCTCACAAGTCGATTACCCCTTCTCGAATCTGGATTATTATCGCACTGTCTTGGGGTTGTTGGACATTGAAGTACCATCTGATTCGTCGGCACGCGGTATGGACATCTCCCCTGCTTTGTTCGGAAAATCCCTGCCGAAGCGCGAGTCACTGTTTGGTCAATACGATCTGCACAACAACGGCCTGGCATATTTGCGGATGATTCGCACGGATCGCTACAAGTATATTCATCACTTTCATGAGAATATGACTCACGAACTATACGACTTGGAAAGAGACCCAGATGAGAAAAGAAATCTTTTCCGGGCAGGGAAACATACGAACATTGTCGAAGCACTTTACAACGATATGATCGACTGGATGCGATCTATCAACGACCCACTCCTGACCGATACGTACTGAATTACGACTCGAAATAAAACCAGCATCCGCCGATTTCCACGGCGTTTTCCCTGGTGGACAGACCCAATGCTTCAGCACGTTCAAAACAATGCTTGGTATTGACCGCGTTTACTATGATCCCGCTTACCCCGTCGCCCCGGCCATCCGTATCCGGCACGAAACGTATATACCCACCATTAACCGTTATTTTATAAACGCCGTCGCCTAAATTTTCCCGAGGCACATTAAATACCTTCGCCCATTGATCCGCTAACGAACCCGCATCCGARGACTGCAGCTCCGCACCAATAATTTCCGTAATCACATCGGTTTTGACGTGGTCTTTCCACTCAGGTCCTCCCCATTTCCATGAATCGGGCGGGGTCATCTGATCGAATGACAAAATTGCGGCACCCACATCGCGAGGATGGAAATGCACCCCGTGAGCCTCCGGGTATTCCACACTCCAGACGACCCGCACTCCCAAGCTTTCCACCCGAGCACGTTCTTGATTCGCATCGTCCACCTGCACCAGCACCATGTAGCCCCCATCGCCGCCCCGCTTCTCCAACAGACGACCTGCCGTTGTACCGTCCGCCTTCGGCACCACGACCTCCAGAAACGTATCGCCGATAGCCATGAGCGCATTGTGCAGTCCAAACTCCTCCACACCCGGATCGTTGAAACATACTTCCAGCCCCAACACATCGCACAACNSWMCWACANNNGAATCCAAATCCTTCGCTACCAAAGCCATCTGACGCAATCGCATGTCATTTTCCTTTCGTTAAGAAGCTGGGGTTTCTTTTGATACAGGCAGCTCAATTATTCCTTGCTCGTTCAATTGAATGATCTCTTCTTCGCTCAATCCCAAATCCGCTGCTAGCACCTCCGCTGTGCTGTCTCCCAAAAGCGGTGCTGCTTCAAGCTCTACTTCGCTTTCAGAAAGGCGCAGCGGACACCCAAGCAGCGGTACTTCCCCCAATTTATCGTGAGGCACACTTTTTATAAATCCTCGCTCGATGAGATGCGGATCGGAGAATAAATCCTGGGTATCATACGTGGCGCTGGCCGGGACACCGCCTTTGCATAAGGCGTGCATGGCTTCATGTTTTGTGCGCTCCTTGGTCCACTTGCCAATCTCTTTCGACAGTGCTTCCTTATTCTCCACGCGCCCACTATGGTCTTTAAAACGGGGGTCATCCACCAGATCCTCCCGGCCGATCACTGTACACACCGCAATCCACATGCGCGGCGCCACCGCCATAATATACACATGATCATTCTGTCCAAATGGCTTGCAGGGATACAGATTTATAATGGGACTCGACCCGTTGCCCCGTCGCGGAGCCGGGCGGTCACCCCAGTTCGATCCCAACGCGATAGACGTGCGCATGTAATACGTCAACGCTTCCTGCATGGAAATCTCAATGAGCTGTCCCTCTCCGGTGCGGAGCTTCTGAATGTATGCCGCCAGCAACGACGTGGCGAGCTGCATGCCTGCCCCGGAGTCGCCAATCGTGGGGCCAATCCGCATGGGAGGCCCATCCGCTTCACCCGTAATCGACATAGCACCCGATGCTGCCTGCGCCACCGTATCAAAACTTTTRTAMCYGCTGTACGGACCGGACATRCCGAAGCCTTTRATGCGACCATAAATAATYCCCGGRTGRATRGCCTTCATCACATCGTAATCSAGRTTYAGTTTCTCGATAACACCCGGCCCGTAGTTYTCCACRAACATATCGTAGTGCGGCACCATGTCCAACAATATCTGGCGCCCCGCCGGCTTGGAAAGATCCAATGCCACACTGCGCTTGTTGCAATTCCAATTGATGAAGTATTCCGAATCCTCCCACAGCCCCATAGCCAGACCCCGGCCCGGATCGCCCGTCTTGGGCATTTCCACTTTCACCACATCCGCACCCAGCCATGCCAGCACCTGAGTACACGACGTACCCGCTTCGTATTGGGTCATATCTAAAATTCGAATTCCGTCCAATGCTGGCATATACTTCTCCTGACCATATATTTAGAATAGGGGTGTTAAAAATACAAAGAGTCATTCTAACGGATGATCGGGCAGTGGTGTCCACTTTTTTTTACTATGACCCTATCTCTCCATACCAGGAAAGGTAAAACCATTGATATATAGCAAATTATCATTCATTCAGTCTAAAGGGAAATTTCTTCTTCTCGCTTTTACAGGCACCCTCTTCCTGTTATCTCAACCGGCATTTCCTCAGTATTTTACCCACGGTATGGAACCAGCCCAGCTCTATGGCGTTCACGAAATCCGCCTTTCAAGCACGACAGATACACCAAACCCTTTTGATACTCACGCTGAAATAACCTTTTATCCTCCACCCCCCCACCCTTCCGTACAAATCCCCCTGTTCTATGACGGCAATCACACTTGGCGGGGAAGAGCCTACATAACCACACCGGGCCGCTGGACCTGGCGCACCCATAGCCAGGACGATTCGAAGCTCGATAATCGTTCGGGGTTCTTCAACGCCGTAGACTCCGCCCTCCCCGGAAAACTACGTATCCATCCCCACAATCCAAAAGCCTTCGCCGATGAACGAGGCCGTACCTTCTTAAATATAGCCAACACAGCCTACTACCTCTTTTCAGGTGACCCGGGTGCGGATACGTGGCGCGAGTTTATACAGGAAGACTGGGATCTGGGTATCCGCATGCTTCGAGGGCTATCACAGGGAAAATTCGCCCCCGAACTTTTTGAAGGAGACACCGACCTGGACAAGTTGAATCTGGCCGCGTTTCAACGCACGGATCTTCGCCTTACATGGATGCTTAATACCTATCCAGGGATGTACGTTGAGTTCATTTTATTCCAGTTCGAGGCGGAGTGGAAAGAAGACGAGTCCTTTTGGGCATCGCTTACTGCCGCACAAAAGGACCGTGTTCTGCGTCAGTATGTAGCGCGATATGCTGCGTTCCCACAAATCCTGTGGGAAATTCATAATGACCTGCGCTACGACCCTGGCTGGAACAATACTAAAGCCGCAATAGAAAAAGGCACCTACCTGAAAAAACACGACCCCTGGGGTACACTCATCACCACCGGTGCATATCGAGATGCTCCCTTCCCCTTTCCCCACGAACCCTGGGTATCTTTCATTCATATAGAAACGCTGAACGCCCTCACCGCAGATCAGGTAGCCGACTATGCCCACCTGCCCATGCCCGTGTTCAACGGCGAAGACCGCTACGAAGCATACCGCGGCCCAGCCCACCCGCAATATTATTATCGTCGGCTTATGTGGACCTGGCTCCTGTCAGGTAGCTCCGCCACCTACGGTCAACGGTGGCACAACCGAGACGGTGCAACAATAAACCAACCCCTCACCCCCTACTCCCAAACAAATTACCGAGGACTTCACTCCGTCAAACTCATCCGCCCATTCTTCGAAGACCGAGCCATCGACATTGCGCTCTACCGTGATGCCGACGGTCTGGGCCAGGATGCAGACTACCGTGGTGAAGCCAATCGGCCTCAAATCGCTGCACATGGAAACAAGTCCTTTCTTATTTACCACCCCAATGCCACCGAAGCGAAACACGGTGCAAAATCCGACACGGAAATAACAGCAGGTCTGATTCTTGATTTGACCTCTTATTCCGGAAGCTATCGCGCCCAATGGTTCAATGCTCATGATGGTCGAACAGCACCGGGTGGAGAAATCAGCAGCGGCGGCAAGGTACTTCTACGCGCTCCATGGATTGGTGTGGATGTAGTATTACGTCTTGAGCAGCTAAAAATCACCAAATAAACAAGTCTAAACACTCCCCGTAAATTTAGATTACTTAATAATCTAATCGCAATTATCACTGAAACCAAACAAGTAAAATCTCGATCCGATATCAATTATATAAATTTTGTGCTAAAATGAATTAAATCAATACTTATACCATGCGTATACAGGTCATGCAGAATATCTTTGCTTGATTTGATATCATTGTATTCGTAGAATAAAGAACTATATAGATTACAATTTTTGCCTACAAATTATGGTTTTTTATAAAAATTCGATACAAATATTAAGAAATGACGTTATAGGGAAATTGCGTATCACTCTCTGTAATTTTATGGGTTCTTTATGGCTAAATCAGTAAACATTGATACTTCCAATACACGTATACATAATTCCTTTCTAAAAATATCCATAATTGGGCTCTTAATCGTTTTAATTATTAGTTCCATTGCTCTCTATTGGCATTTTCAACAAAATAAGCAGCAGCTACTGGAGACCATAGCGCTGGAAAGTGCCCAAGCCCAATCGGAAATGTTGAATCGGTTCAGAACGGCATACTCATCATTAGTAGTCCAGAAGGCATCAAAATTCGGCATGGTGGCTACTCACGATTACGAAGGCAAAGAAAACGCTATCCCATTACCCGCCACCTTCACCCTAGAGATGGCCAATGATGGCGATGAAAATGATCCGAACAATATCCAGTACAAACTGTACAGTGACTACCCCTTTCCATGGCGATCCGACTCTGGAGGACTGCAAGACGTATTTGCGAAAGAAGCCTGGAATACTCTCACGGTACATCCCGACGAATTTTTCTATAGAGTAGAAACTATCAATGGCCAAAATACGTTGCGCTATGCCACCGCAGACCGTATGCGGGAAAGTTGTGTCTCCTGCCACAACAGMCATTTGGATACGCCGAAAAACAATTGGAAGGAAGGCGATGTTCGTGGAATTTTAGAAGTAAATATTCCTATGGGGCGCATGACTGCTAAAGCGGCAATAGTTATGCAGAACACACTCATTGAACTGCTCATTGTTATTTCATTGGGTTTGCTGATAGTAACCTTTCTATTTTTTCAATTACACAAACAATCTATGGTAACAGTTCAATTTTCAGAATCTCTCCACGAAAAGAATATTGAATTAGAACAGGAGATTACTGAACGGCTGGAAGCAGAAGGTAGGCTTTCGGAAATTATGGGACGCCAAGAAGCTATCATGAAGGCTTCTGTAGATCCCATGGCTACCATCGAATTTAACGGGATCGTGCTTACCGTCAGCGACTCCTTTGAAAAAGAAATCGGATGGAGTCGAGATGAAATCGTCGGTCAAAACATTTCGAGTATCATTCCTGAACCGCACCGATCCAACCACGATACCTATCTGAAAAACTACAGAGAAACAGGCAAAACCAATATTCTCTACCTAACACGGGAATTTTCCGTTATACGCAAAGACGGAACCGAATTTCCCTGCGAACTGACCGTGAGTCGGGTGGATGTGCCTGGACAAGATCACACTTTTTTTACTGGAATCATCAGAGATATCAGTAAACGCCGACTTGCAGAAGAAGAAAATTCACGACTGGAAGATCAGCTCCGCCAATCTCAAAAAATGGAAGCTATCGGAACACTTGCAGGAGGAATTGCCCACGATTTCAACAACCTGCTTACGGCTATTAAAGGCTTTACTGAGTTGGCACAATCCGATGCGAGTGAAAATAAAATGCAATATGAAAACCTGGATGAAGTGCTGATTGCATCGGATCGGGCAACCGAGCTGGTTCAGCAGATCCTCACGTTCAGTCGAAAAAGTGAAGAAGAAATGCACGTAGTCGATTTCAAAAAAGTGCTGAACGAAACATTAAAACTTCTTCGTCCCTCGTTACCCTCGACGATAACCTTACAATGCTCTTTGCCAGAGTCTACAATGCACGTCATGGCGGACCCTACAAAAATACACCAGATTATAGTGAATCTGTGTACCAATGCAGCTGGAGCCATGAAAAATACCAACGGYTTAATTAACYTGGTATTGCAAGAAATMACGATAYTTCCTAATGAAACCMHYYKSMTAAWTWTTMWKYYKSKWSTSTATTGCCAGCTGAATGTGACGGATACGGGGTGCGGTATTCCACTAGAGAACATGGAGCGTATTTTCGATCCTTTTTTCACCACAAAAGAAGTCGGCGAGGGTACGGGGATGGGCTTAGCCGTAGTTCATTCCATTGTAAAAAACTACGGGGGAGTCGTAACAATCGACAGCGAAGTAGAAAAAGGAACAACATTTTCTGTGTTCCTTCCCAAATCCACAGCAAAAACTGCGGACCACATTAAATCGATTCCCCTATCCATTACCGGCAATGAACGGATTCTCTTGGTAGATGATGAAGACATGGTGGTGCGCCTAAACAATAAAATTCTTTCTTCAAAAGGCTATGATGTTGTCGTTTCTCAAGATGGAGCCAATGCGTTAAATTTATATCGGAATGATCCCATCGGCTTCCATCTGGTCATTACAGATCAGACCATGCCTAAAATGAGAGGCGACGAGTTAGCCACTGCCATTTTAGCAATCAATCCGGATGCCCGTATTATTCTCTGTAGTGGATACAGCGATACAATGGACACCATTGAAGCTCAAAAACTGGGTATTAAACAATTCCTCAACAAACCTGTACCAACAAATTTCTTACTGCAGACCATTCGCCACGTTTTGGACGAGGAGTAATCAAACTATGAAAATTCTAATTGCAGATGATATGGAAAATATCCGTAAGCTATTTCGTCAAACCTTGGAAAGAGAAGGCCATGAAGTGCTGGAAGCCGAAGACGGCGTACAAGCAACCATACTGGCAGACCAGTGTTATCCCGATATACTGATTACAGATATTATTATGCCCAATAAAGAAGGCCTAGAGACGATCATGGAATTCACCCGGAAGCATCCCGGTGTACCGATTATTGCCATATCCGGGGGTGGGCTGCATGCAACCATCGACTACTTGCCGTTAGCTAAAAAAATGGGGGCGACACTCACACTAAAAAAGCCTTTTGGGCCGTCACAGATTATGGAAGCTGTTACCACCGCCATTGATATGTAGTACCTATTCATCAATACCAACCGTCGTCTTTTGACATGGGCCCCTGTACAGCCCATAATTAACGGATTATAAACAGGAATTTAGTTACGCTGATTTAGGGAATACTGCTGCGTTTCGGCACACTCCGCCATGTCGCGCCGTTCCCTTTTCAAGCAAACCCAGGATACCTAACATGAGTGATGCCGCCCCATTAAGAGATGCAGCAACGATTGTACTGTGTCGTGATTCAGGCTCCAATCTGGAAACCTTTATGGTTGTACGCCATCACCAGATCGATTTTGCATCTGGGGCTGCGGTGTTTCCCGGCGGAAAACTGGAAGCCGCAGACCGGGAACCTCGAATTTTGGATCGGTGCTGCACCACATCTTCTGAAAACATTGATCTGCTGCCCTTCAAAGCCGCCGCTATCCGAGAGGCTTACGAAGAAAGCGGTATCCTCATCGCTCGGGAAGGTGATTCGGCTCAATGGGTGAGCGCGGATCGACTGGCGACTTTTGAACCCAGCCGGGTGGCAATGAACGCCGGAAAGTTGGAGTGGGCGGTATTTCTGGAGCAGGAAAACCTGACTTTGGCATGCGATCACCTGCACCACTTTGCCCACTGGATCACCCCCGCTATGATGCCTAAACGGTTCGACACCCACTTCTTCATCGCCAGCGCCCCGGAGGATCATCTGGGTATGCACGACGGCAGTGAAGCGGTTGACTCCGTGTGGATACATCCGCAACAATTACTGGACGAAGAACAGGAAGGGAAATGGACGGTCATCTTCCCTACACGCCTTAACGTGATGCTGCTTACCCAAAGCCCTTCCTACGATAATTTGAGAGACATCACAAATACCCGCAGCGTCGTCACCGTTGAGCCTTGGTTTGAACAGGAAGACGAAGACACCTTCCTCTGCATCCCCCCCGAAGCAGGCTACCCCGTCTCCCGAGAAAAAGTGACCGGACAATTCCCAAGCTGAACACGCATTGCGAACAAAGCAAAGCGAAGTGTGGTAATCATCACATCGCCACACCGCGCAAATAATCAGGGTTGGTAGTCGKGGTTACCGAGCCCTGATGGTAGAGCCGGAATAGTAATTTCCCCTAAATAAAGGCCGCTATTTCCGCAACTGCTTTGTGATTCGGGTGAAACTGTTTTTTAGTTCTTCCGCAACCAACTCCAGGGAACTAAACACTTCTCCTGCAGAATCGGTCACCGCGTGTTTTACGTTGTCGTATTCAGAAGTGAGCTTATCGTATTTATGTTCCAAGCCTTGCAGCTCGTCTTTCACTTCCTTGCCAGCCAGGTTAGCCTGCACACGCAGCTCGTCCCGCTGCTGCTTTAGGGTAAACAGCAAATCTTCAATTATTGGTTTCTTGTTTGACATGTCACACCTCCTTAACGGCTTCTGTATAGTTAAACACCAATGCACTTTATTCGAGCCAACTTTTCGTTCGTTTGCGTGTTTCACTATAGGTAATGTATTTTACTAAACACAAGTAGATCGAAAAAACAATAAGGGTCACCCACTGTGATCGATTTAACGGCGCTACCGCAATTCACTCGCAACGCCAAACGATTCCGGGAAATCGTAACCATATTGGGAAAATACGGGCTTGCAGATCGACTCAGCGGTATCAATCCCGATTTTATCAAAGGTCTGCTCAAAACCGATGACGGTACCCGTATATCCGATTTGCGCCACGAAGAACGTATTCGCCTTGCCCTCACGGATTTAGGTGTCACCTTCATCAAATTTGGTCAGATGCTGAGCACCCGCCCCGATCTGGTAGGTCCGGAGTTGGCCAAAGAATTGACCAAACTGCAAAGYAGCACGCCYGCCGATTCTCCGGAAAAAGTMAAAGAGATGATCGAATCGGAGATGGGCGCRCCKCCGGAAAARCTTTTTCACAAGTTCAACTACATTCCTWTGGCCTCTGCTTCCATTGGTCAAGTACACGAGGCGCACCTYCCYAGYGGCGARAGYGTRGTCATCAAGGTTCAGCATCACGACATCGAACAAACGGTYATCAACGATYTGGAAATCCTCATTGCCATGTCYGAGCTGGCAGAAACCCCGGACTCCCCYCTKCGCCTGTTTCAGCCCGTGGAGATTGCAAAGGAATTTCGACGGAACCTGCTGCGTGAAATGGACTATATTCGAGAACGGCGCAATATCGAACAGTTTCTCCAAAATTTCCGCAAGCAGCCTGACGTGCATTTCTCCAAGCCCTATCCCGAATATTCGTCGCGGCGCATACTCACAATGGAAAAGATGGAAGGCGTACCGCTGAACAAAGTGGATGAGGTGCAGGCTAGCGGATACGACCTGAAAGAGCTGTCGGAAATTGGCGCCACGACTTACCTGGACATGATTTTTCGCGATGGTTTCTATCATGCCGACCCGCATCCGGGAAATATTCTGCTCATGGAAGGCCAGGTCATTGGGCTGCTGGACTGCGGTATGGTGGGTCGCATCGATGAATTAACCCGGGAAGATTTCGAGATGGTACTTATCGCCGCTGTGAATGGAGATAACGATCTCATTACGGAATATGTTATCCGCATCGGTTCCGTCCCCAGCGATCTGGATCGCAATGCCCTGCAGGCCGAGCTCACGGATTTCTTGAGTGAATACACTGAGCAATCCATCAGCGAATTCGACCTGAGTGGCGCACTTACCGGCATCACCGATGTGATTCGCCGCTTCCGTATTCTCCTGCCGCCCAATATATCCATGCTGCTCAAGGTTCTTATCATGTTGGAAGGCACGTCGAAACTTCTCAACCCTGACTTCAAACTAGCGGAATTACTGCGCCCCTATCATCACAAGGCCATCCGACGACGATTCTCCCCSCARCGSYTGTTCACYCGCATGTCYCGGMGATACAAYGAATGGGAYCGRCTTATCGAGWCTTTCCCACGCAGTGCCACCGATATYATGGACAATATCCGGCAAGGCAAAATCGATATCCATCTTGAGCATCACCGTCTGGACACCCCGGTAAATCGGCTGGTCTACGGCATCCTCGTGGCTTCCCTCTACCTGGGTTCCGCCTTGTTGTGGAGCATGAACGTACCTCCAATTTTATTCGGTATTCCTGTCTTCGGTGCCTTGGGTACTATTACCGCTCTTGCTCTTGGTTTGCGTCTCATTCGTGCCATCCACAAATCCGGTACGTTAACGCAAAAGAAAAAATAGGATGACCGCACCATGAGGGCARCCGGAATATGAATCAGGAATTGCTYCTCTTRACCATGAGCATCGTGGTCGTGGTCATCCACGGGCTGGGCATCCTCAGCGTGTTCTACGCCATTATGTATACCCGCACCTCCCAGGGTGCCATAGCTTGGATTTTGGCACTCATCACCTTCCCCTATATTGCGTTGCCGCTCTATTGGATCCTGGGCCGTCGTAAGTTTCAGGGCTATGTGGAGTCGCGCCGCATTGTTGATGAGGAAATTCATGCCCTCGTGCCCGATCTTCAAGTCGCCGACACATCTGCATGCCTCTCCTCGGATCAGTGCTCTTACACCGTGCTGGAGAAACTGGCGCAAATGCATATTATGGATGGAAACGACGCGGAACTGCTCATCGACGGCGAGGCGGCTTTCGCCAGCATGTTTGACGCAATAGAAGAAGCTCAAGAATATGTTCTCATCCAATTCTTTATCGTTCACGATGACGAATTGGGGACGCGGGTTCAGGAAATGTTGCTTCGTAAAGCTAGAGAAGGAGTCCGTGTATACTTTCTTTATGACGAAATCGGCTCTTCCCGTTTGCCGCAGACGTATGTGAACACCTTGCGGCATGGCGATGTACATATTACCGGATTCCGCACAACACGCGGCCCTCGAAACAAGTTTCAAGTTAATTTCCGAAACCACCGAAAGATACTCATTACCGATGGCACCGTGGGCTTCATAGGCGGCCTGAATATTGGAGAYGAATAYYTGGGTAAAGACCCAAAGTTCGGRCGKTGGCGGGATACYCATGTAAAAATAACAGGRCCCTGTGTACAGGCGCTGCAGCTGTCGTTTGTGGAAGATTGGTACTGGGCTACACATTCCAATCCTGAATTGACCTGGACCCCGAAACCATCCCCCACAGGCAACAAGACCGCGCTGGTTATATCATCCGGCCCGTCAGACCCCATGGAAACATGCGGTTTGTTTTTCGTTCATTGCATCAACGCAGCACAAAAGCGGATATGGATCGCCAGTCCTTATTTTGTACCCGACGAACGGATCATTGCGGCTCTGAAGCTGACGGCCCTGCGTGGAGTGGACGTGCGGATCATGCTCCCGGAGAAACCGGACCACTACTTGATTTATCTGTCTTCATTTTACTTTATCGATGAGGTGGAGCAAGCTGGGGTCAAGTTCTATCGCTATCAAGCCGGTTTCATGCACCAGAAAGTCTTGCTCGTGGATGAGCAGGCCGCTGCGATAGGTACCGCCAATCTGGATAACCGATCGTTTCGCCTGAATTTTGAAGTCACCCTGCTGTTTCTCGACGTCCCCTTCGTCAACGAAGTCGAGRCCATGCTYYTGGAMGATTTCMRGGAATGTATAGAAATYCCCATCAACGCACTAGGCRCCAGACCCCTCTGGTTCCGTTTCATGGTACGGCTCGCCCGGTTRYTGGCYCCWATACAGTAATCACAYTGRCACCYTGCYGACTAGATCCCCATCAGCCATTGCCGATCCGCCGATGCTAAGTGGAGATCCAGGTGCTTTTAACATTTCCCTCATCGAATTCGCATCATAGCCCTCAATCATTAAATTAGTTGCCAATAAACGACCTGACACTTTTAGCTACCATCGGGATGATGTCTATCTCATTAGATTCGTGGGGGATGGTGTTACATGTCACCACCTGCCCCGCCCCAGAAGCCCTCAGTTCCTTAAATGCCGATCCGGCGAACACCGCGTGTACACCGATACAAATTGGGTTAGATAATCCCATATTTTTTAAATGCTTAACCGTCTCCATCATCGTATGCGCCGTGGAAATAATGTCATCCACCAACACGGGGGTGTGTTTCTTATAACGATCCATTTCCGGTATGGATACCTGCACATTCCGATCACCGTGCCGCTCCTTTTCCAGAATCGTAAACGGAGCTTCGGCACTCTCTGCCACTTGTGATACCCACTGCTCGCTCTCGCTGTCCGGCCCGATAAGCACCGGAAGCTCTACGGATGCCTGTATCCAATCTGAAATAAGCGGCGCGGCATGAATGGAAACGGCTGGGACAGAATAGATAGWGCCAAGATCCGCCAGGCGGTGCAGATGAGGATCCACCGTCACCAGCCAATCGAATTGATCCGAAATTAATGAGGCAAACTGTTTCGACGTGACTGCTTCTCCCGGATTGAATCGCCGATCCTGCCGCATGTATGCCAGATACGGCGCGACCAGACCTACTCGCCTCGCACCCAATTCCTTTAACAGCCGTGCCAGAAAATACAACGGCAGCAGTTTGTCGTCCGGGTAATGCAAGGTACATACACAAACCACTTCGCGGCCCTGCACATCCGAAAGTACGCGAACATACGATTCGCCATCGGGAAATCGTCTAATTTTCGTCTCCCCAACTTCACCCCCCAAAGCCGAAGTAAGCGATACAGCCAAGTCTTCATTTCCCGGCAACGCAAAAACAAGAGGATTCTTCATTCTGCTTCCACCGTCACAATGTCTGGCCCCGACAGAACAAACTCGGTAGCGTAATCCAGTTCYCCACGRGATTCKGMATGRATRGTAAACAAYGGCTGWTYTTTTTCCACTTCCGYTCCAAGCATAACCTGCATKTCCAGYCCTGCCGAAKGATCYTGCGGCGCACCAGCCAGCTTGGCGATRCGCGAWAGCCTYCGATTATCAATRCTCATYACCANCCCCGSTCSTATTCGCTGTCATCTCACGGGTAAACGGCGCCACAGGCGGCTCCGTGAACCCGCCCTGAGCCTCGCATATCGCGTGAAATTTTTTCCACGCCGTGCCATTCTGTAAAGTTTCCTCCGCCCGCCGTTCGCCGCTTCCCCGAGGCGCAACACCTGCCACTTCTAAAATTCGTCCCGCTAATGCCAGCGATCGTTCCCGCAGATCACGAGGCGCTCCCGGCTCATTACGCAGTACCGACAATACATCACGCGCCTCCAGTGCTGGTCCAATGCCCCGACCCACAGGCTG
>NVWG01000096.1 GCA_002746185.1 Candidatus Hydrogenedentota bacterium | reverse complement strand
CGCCGCTACTGTTATATGTGTCTCCCTTTGGTGATTGGCCCATTTTAATCAATGCATGGTCGCTCATTTTGCCAACTTCCCAGCCCATCGGAATCCAGCCCATTTCTTCAGTGAGCTGGAAGGCGGTGGGGAACTGCTTGGCKGYSKKWSKGTTGGNNGYGCSRTSGRSGASGGCTTGGCGGCGNNNTTSKGCKSKTKMRGCGAGTTCMTCKGGGATSGGGTTGCYSGCWTTGAKGGCRTTGTCSATSACYGGRTCAAARTCCACAAACCARCTYTTGAASARMGCCTGSGCYATCCCCTCMARMGTCKCATTCATCCGCCGATTCAACTCAATCTTGTCGTCCAGTGTCCCCAAAATATGCGCGATAGCGCGTTGTTCGGTGATGGGTGGCAAGGGAAGCTCTATTTGGCGAAGTTCCTTCTGTTTTATGCCCAACACAGTGGTACCGGAAGCCCTAGCTTCCAACTGTGATTGAATTGGCGCAGATTGGAATAGAAACTTAAGGTACGTATTGTCTAGCGAATCTGAATTGCCTCGCAAGGTAATAATTCGCTGCGCAAGCGCAACATTTGCGGAGGATAATTGTGCAACTTCGCCAAGTGGTGCCTCTGTTGTAACAACAACATCACCAATTTGGGGTAACCCACGAACCATCCAAGCGTCATAATCTGCTTCGGCAATGTATTCTTGTGGAGGTAGGATTCGCCCGCCTTTAACAATCTTGGCGGTGATCAGTGGTACACCCGAATCAGTCTTCTTGGGAGTCTTCCCGCGATAATCGATAATCGCATCCATTACCGACTCCAGTTTATGGGTACTCCAGCTACTCATCGAGTGGGTTCTTCCAGCTTTGTCATTTGAAGAGCTTTATATTGCCGTTTCCAACTTCGTGGGGGATGTTCACAAAGACCATCGGCACGGGCAAAAGCACATACGTTCTCAAGAGAATTGAATCCGCAAATGTCCGGATTGGTGTGCCTACATCCGATGGTTTGTTCTGGCTTATCACCGTCCTTCAGAGGTTCATGAAAGTCTATGTGTAACTCACTCCCCATACCCGAGCGCCTCCTTATTTTTTTGGTGGCCTGTTCCAGGTCGGTGGATTGGGCGAGGGGGGCGCGGAGGGTGGCGGTGAGGTCGGTCATTAGTCCTCTCCCTGCACGCGTTTGGCGGTTTTTTTGACGAAGGTATCGAAATCGCTGTCGGTGTTGTCGGTTATGGTGCGGCGTTTTTCCGTGTAGGATTCGAAGTGGTGTTTAGCCAGGGCATCTGCCACGTTCTTTTTCACGGAGCCGCTGTTTCGCAGTACAGCGCGGTCGTTGAATTGAAGAAATGCATCCAGCTTGTTAGCCCATTCATTCATGGTCATAGGCTGGTGCCGCGTTGCCTGGTCTTCCGCGTAGTCCAGATACATGGTTACGATGCGGTTCAGGTCGCCGATTTCCTCCTGGCTCAGATAGTTTTTCGCTACGGTCACGTCGCCTTTACGAATGGGACCGTCAGGTGCATTTTTCCAGGTGGCCAGTCCCATATTTTCTTTATCAGCATCGGCCCGGACATGGATTATTTCGGCGGCAGTCATGCCCGTGATGGCCCACTCCAGTTTATTCTGTACCGTCCCGAAAAAGGTCTGTGTATCGGGGAGTTTATTATCGTAATCGCTGGCCGTGGCGTAGATGTCGGTAATCTTCTGATAGAACCGCCTCTCCGATGCACGAATATCCCGAATGCGCTCGAGCAATTCATCGAAGTAGTCCCTGCCGAAAGCTGTATTGGCTGATTTCAGGCGTTCGTCATCCAGCACAAAACCTTTGGTAAGAAATTCGTGCAGGGTTTCGGTGGCCCAGCGTCTAAATTGGGAGCCTCTCGGGGAGCGCACTCGATAGCCAATAGCTAGAATGATTTCGAGATTATAGTATTTTAGTGGGCGAGAGACTTCTCTGGAACCCTCCATCTGAACTGTCAAGTATTCCTTGACAGTTGCCTCCTCCCCAAGCTCATTTTCTTCGTAAATGTTTTGAACATGTAGACTTACGTTCTGTTTACTAGTATCAAATAAATCGGCAATTTGTAGCTGCGTCATCCAGCATGTATCACCATCTATCAACAGCCGAACCTGTGCTTTCCCATCCTCCGTATTATAAAAAAGGAAGTCGCTGGGCTCAGGAACCGCTGGAATATTTGCAGAATCAGTCATGGCATTTTTCCCTCCCCATACCCGCGCGCCTCCAAATTCTTCTCGATGACCTGCTCCGGATCGGCGGATTGAGCGAAGGGATCGCGCAGGGTAGCTGTGAGGTCGGTCATTTGTCCTCTCCCTGCACGCGTTTGGCGGTTTTCTTGACGAAGGTATCGAAATCGCTGTCGGAACTGGTTTCTGCCTGAAAATCCAGGAGTTCTTGCTGGGTGAACAAGGTTTTACGCACTCTATCCATGTGCGCTTTAAGAGGGGCATAGTGCGTTAATTCGTAGCTGGTTATATCTACACTTAGGGGAAGATTACTTTCATGAAACAGGGTCCATAGACGGTCTATCTCCTCCTGATTCAAATTCCCGTGGAGGAGAATATCTACATCTGAATTTGGGCGATAGTTTCCTGTTGATCTCGATCCGAACAGATCGACTTGTGTAATTTTTGGAGCCAATGTCCCCAGAATACCCCCTATTACTTCCAGGTTGTGTGATGTGAGACCGTGGTTCATTCTAATTCCACTGATTTTTCAAGTAAAAAGATGTAAAGTTCATCCATGGCGGCTAAATAGTGTAATTGGATTTGCACAATGACTTTTTCGAATTCGACAAAATTATAGGTGTGTGACATTTTATTTCGGGCATCCAATGCATTCATCCAGGTTTGCCCGTCACTTATCATATTTGCTTCAAAAGCTTTGCGANTAGTGACTCGGGGTGTAATGTGTTCGAAGATTACATTCTCGGATTGTAAATAGTCTTTCATCACCTTCCAGGCCAATTCCATCGTATACTCGAATCGTTGAATCAAGCCTTCTTTTTCTAATTGACTTAACTCTTTTTCGTCTATAGATTCTATAGCTTCTCGTAACAGAGTAAAGGCACGCTTGTAATTATCAAAACGATATTTCCAACGTGGTGTTTCATCACTCATAATCTAGTACCTCAATGTGTTCAGTGTTCATACAATACTTCATTTGGGCNNTTTAGTTTAGGAACATAGTATCAGACGTTTCCATTTGAACTATTAGATATTGTCTAACAGTTGCTTCGGGGGACAGTTCGCCATCTTCGTAAATACTTGAAATATGATGATTTACCGTGGGTACTCTGATTTGATACAACACGACAAGACCCCACTGGGTGAGCCAAACGGTTTCGCCTTCGAGACGAACCTGAAGCTCCCGGGTACCGTCATTGTAGAGAATGATTTCGCCACCCGGCACCGTCGGCATGTTCGCGAAATCGGTCATGGCATCATTTCTCCCCATACCCGAGCACCTTCAAATTTTTCCTGATCGCCTGTTCCAGTGCGGCGGACTGAGCGAACTGGTCGCGGAGGGTGGTGGTGAGGTCGGTCATTTTATCTTCAAAGGGGATACCATCATCTTCGACTGGTTCTGCACCTACGTATCGTCCCGGTGTGAGTACGTAGTCGTGTTTCTGGATGTCTTCCAGTGTGGCGGATTTGCAGAAGCCGGGCTGGTCTTTGTAGTCGCCGTCGATGTTCCGCCAAGCGTGATATCTGCCTGAGATGGCTTCGATGTCCTCGGTAGTAAGTTCTCGATGTACCCGGTCGGTGAGCGTACCCATCTTCCGTGCGTCGATGAACAGGGTCTCCCCTTCACGGTTACGATGGTTGAGTTTTTTATCTTTCTTCTTCGACCGCGTGACGAACCACAGGCACACGGGAATCTGGGTGGTATAGAACAACTGACCCGGCAGGGCAATCATACAGTCCACCATGTCCGCGTCGACGAAAGCCTGGCGAATACTGCCCTCGGTGGTAGTGCTGGTGGACATGGAGCCGTTAGCCAACACAAATCCGGCTGTACCGCCCGGCGCGAGATGATGAATGAAATGCTGTATCCATGCGTAGTTGGCGTTATTAGCTGGGGGTACGCCGAATTWCCACCGTTTGTCTTCTTTCAGACGGTCCCCGCCCCAGTCGCTATCATTGAAAGGAGGATTCGCCAGAATGAAATCTGCTTTCAAATCTTTATGCAGGTCGTTGTTGAAGGTGTCTCCGTGTTGCTTACCCAGGTCGGCATCAATTTGACGTATAGCCAGATTCATCTTGGCGAGTTTCCATGTGGTGGGATTGGATTCCTGACCGTAGATGGCGATGTCGCCCAGCCGTCCGCCGTGTTCTTCTACGAATCGTTCGGATTGCACAAACATGCCGCCTGAACCACAGCATGGGTCAAACACCCGGCCTTCGTATGGCTCCAGCATGGCTACAAGTATCTTCACCACACATTGAGGCGTGTAGAACTCTCCCCCGCCCTTGCCTTCCTGTGCGGCGAACCGTCCCAGGAAATATTCATATACCCTACCCAGGATGTCCTTGGACTGAGAGACTTCATCGCCCAGACCGATATTTCCCACCACATCGATAATCTCACCGAGTCGTTGCTTATCCAACGCGGGACGGGAATAGTCCTTGGGTAGAACGCCCTTGAGCGATGCGTTCTCTTTTTCAATGGCGACCATGGCATCGTCGATTAACTTGCCGATGGTGGGCTGTTTCGCGCCGTCCTGGAGTACTTTCCAACGGGCTTCAGCAGGTACCCAGAAGATGTTCTCCGCTGAATATTCGTCTCTGTCCTCCGGGTCCGTGAAGTCCGTTTCCTTCCGAGCCTCCAGGTCATCGTATTTAGTCTGAAACGCGTCCGATATATACTTGAGGAAGATGAGGCCTAGGACAACATGCTTATACTCTGCGGAGTCCATGTGGCCCCGCATTTTGTCTGCCATTTCCCAAAGTTTCGCTTCGAAGCCCAGGTTCGCTCCGTTGGATTCTTTCTTCTTCGCCATGTATGACTCCGTGCCGCATTGGATTGATTGGTAGACAATTATAGTAAGCATACTATTATAAGTTGCCATCGTAAACAATGGCGGGCCGAAACGGCAACTTCGAGATTTTATTGATTCTGCCCGGCTCGATAATCTACATGCAGATATTCAACTAACCGCGCAATACGGACGTTGACCTCGCGATGCCTGTCAATCATACAATCTTGAAAATCGGAAACCAACCGACATCAGTATTTCTATTCTCAACAAGTACGGTTGTGGGTAATAATTAGCCTAGAAATCTACTGAATGCCACCTCTGATACTATATGGAGCTGTAAGTTGTTGAGATGGGGGGAATTGGGTAGCATAATCGCCGTTTCATGAATACTAAATTTACTTTTTTTTGTGTATACCATCATTTTGGATACTGAAATAGGCATTCGGTATTGAACAGTATATGGCATATATATGATCGGCAGGATATGATCAGGCAAATACAAGCAAATAGATGTTCGTATCGTCCGGATTTCGTCGGGTAGACAACCTTTTTCTGAAACTGTATCGTCCGGATATGATCATGTCGTATCGTCCGGATATAAACGGTCTCATTTTGATCCTTTTCCTAAGCCAGAACGGAAGTCTGTCCTGCGGCGATTCTTTTTAAGTATTCGTCTTTTTTTCTTGGCATCAACTTCATCCATACGCTTTTGTTCTAGTTTTGTTGGTTTGTAATTTCTCCACTCAGTAGAAGGTTTATAATGATTAGGTGCAGCAGGTCTTCTTGTTTGATCCATTGGGTCATAGTGTAGAAATCCCACCTCCAATAGCCGCTTTCGGACACGACTAAATGTATCCTCATGAATGTCAATTTCGCAGGCTGACCACGTAAACATTATCCCTACCGGAAGTCGTTTGGTATCACCATGGCTATGGGAACCATAATGAGACAACCACTCCATCAATAGATTTTTGCCTTGGGGTGTTAAGACACGGTAGGCATTGGATTTTCTCAACTCTTTGGACACCATAAAAAATGGTTTATCGCCGTAAAAGTTTAGTTTCCTTTTTCTTCCACTACTTCGCATTGTCTAAGAGGCGTTCACGGTTCAGGGTCTTGCGGGCATGATCAATATCGGCCTGTCTATGCTTTTGAGTGGACGTTTTTATGACTGGCGTAGGGGGAGGGTTAGACGCATCTTTTGAGGCTAGATTTTCAGTGAATCGCTGGATTGCATCAGGACTAACCAGAATGCTATTGCCCAGCCGGATGTACTCTAGGTACACACCACGTACACCTTTACGGCACCAACGCCATATTGTGGAGGGGCTTAGGGTCTTTCCATATATCTGAGGTAGGTAGCGGCAGGTTTCCGCCAATGTCATGTAAATGTTGGTGGGTTTCTTAGGCATGTGCAAGTTTCCTTTTCCGTTGTTATACGATGGGAATCTTGCACCATTTTCAATTTAATTAGTAGGGCACACCATAGTTCTAACTAGTTTTATCAAGTAAATAAAGGAATTTATCTGCAATGTAATATCCTCGGTTTCCAATCTGACCCGTTTGGTTGTGCAGGATACAATGACGTCTCATTGAACCAAGAATTTGCTTCAGGGAACCTTCAGGTTTATTTAAATCAATAGTAATCATTTCGGCGGTTTTTGTACCTCTACCAATACATTTTAATATTTCCTTTTCCACATTGTTAAGCTCTATTTTCTCGGAGGATTCGTTTCGTTCGAATACRTAAAGTTCGTAAAGCTCCGCGGCATCAGCCTGAAGCATTGGGAAATACGAATGTCGTATATAATGAATATGATCTTCCCATTCAAAACCGAATCCAATGGTTAAAAGAAGTGGATTTTCTGGATCTGCCTTAATCTTTCCTTCAAGCACTTCCATCGTATTCATGATTGTCCAGAGGTGTCCAGAAAGTCGGAATTTTAAAGGGGAACTTAGATCCAGAGATAGGCATAAACTCGCCAATTTTGGGAGATACTCTTGCATATCAGATATGAACATATTTGCTTGTGCATATGAGTATCGTATCGGGTTTGTCTTGAATTCGGCTGGCGGTTCAACAAATGGCATCAAGAATCTCAATTTTGCTATGAATGAAAATAGAGTTATTGGAGAAGCGTTCTCTTCAAATGGATTTGGCATACCTTCTGGAAATTCGTATGGCATAGTTCTACATCTCCTATCCTATTTTCGTCAATACATCATTTGCCAACGCCGAATTTCGTTCGGCGTAAGTCTGCGTTACGTCAGCGGTAGCATGGCCTAGTACAACTTGAGCGGCTTCCAAGCCGAATTCAGCACGTATGGTTGTAGCCGCTGTGTGCCGGAGCCGATGCGGGGTCCAGTTAGGTACTTTAGCCTTTACACAGGCTCGCTCGATTGCCCTTCTATAAGAGTGGGGTGTATATCGTTCTCCAAGTGTACGGTTTGTTTTTGGGGTATCAACTGCTTGGTTAGGTCTACGGTGTGTTTGGGCCATGTTGTGGCGTTCGTCTTCGGCTTCTTTGGGAGAGAAAAGGTATGCGTCTAAGGCTCTATTATCCATAAACGGCCTCAATATGACTTTAGCCTTGGGTCCGAAACGCAAGACCCGTTCCAGGCCTTTGTGGGCCGTTTTGTGGTCATTCAAGTGGGCTTTCCATATATCTTCGCGCATGTCTATATCCACGAGTCGAAGGCCAAGTAACTCCCCCCCGCGTGATGCTGTAAGAAGCTGTAGTTGCGTCAGAGCACGAACAGGACTGGATAGATACGGTAGGGCTGCTTCAACGTCTAGCATGGGTACAGGGAGCACTTTAGCGGTTTCTCGTGCATCTGAGCGTCCAGCTTTCAACCCTTCAACAGCGGACAATGCTTGGTAGACTTCGGGTGCTACCAACTCTTCCTCAACGCCCCATCGAAACATCCTGCGTATCATGCGGACTTGGCTGTTCGTATAGGTGCGTGACCATCCTAGCCCTTCCGGCTTTTCCCGTGTCATATACTCCCTCAGTGACTTTAACGCACGAGGCCCAAAGTTTTTTACTAGGGAAGTTGAATGGAATAACAGGAATGGTTTTAGGGCATACTTGATGATTTCAGTGGTGCCTGTGTCCGATCCATCCGGTTTACGATAATAGACTTTGCAATGCTCCATGTACCGAACCGTTAATTCCATTACGGTCATTTCGCTTTTGGGTATGAGAAATTGTCGCCCGTTGGCTAACCAATCCGCAATGGTTCGTTCATAAGCTACTTGGGTCTCCCCCATTCCCCATGGTCCAAGGTACATACGTCGTCCGTTCAGTTCTACGAAACCACGTCCGTTACACTGTCTTAGAGAGGGAATTCGGATTTTCTTTACTGAATGCATGGAGCGCTCCTTTGTTGGCAATCGGATAATTATCCGTTAGCCGTTAAAGTAACAACCGCTCCGCAATCACTGCGGGTAATCCCTAAGTTAGGGACTCAGCATACGTTATAAATGGCGCGCCCGAGAGGATTCGAACCTCCGACCCCTAGCTCCGGAGGCTAGTGCTCTATCCACTGAGCTACGGGCGCGTAGTGGGGATTTAAGGGGTATAGTAGCACGAGATATTCGGGCAATCCAATTATTGATGCTGGGATGGGTGCTGTGCCGGGGTACTTTTTGCAGCGTGGAGCATCATGCCGAACCCAGTTAGAAGCACTCCCAAAATGATGGCAGCAAATCCGCCAGTGTAGAGTGCCACTGCCCAGGTGCCTATTTGGAGGAAGAGTCCCGTTGCGGTGGCGGCGGTACCCAAGGCAATTATTAACATGCCGATAAGACGGAACTCGGGCAGCGTGCGCTCCCCCATCTGGTCGAGTTTTTGATGCATATCTTCTTGAAATACTTCCCAGGAAGGGAAGCTGTCAGGATCGCGCTGGTAATCGTGTAGAAGGGAGAGTTTTAGACGGTGAACCATCCAGACATGCCACAGTCCAGCGATGATGCTGTATGTTAACCAGCACCCAAGGATGATTATGGGTAATATAACGATGTTCATAGGCTTGTTTCTTTGACTGTTTGAGTCTGTAGGTGGTTTCACTGGATGGTAAAGTGTGAAACCTGCACAAGGGTGTCGAGGTCGAATATATATGATGGCAAGAATAATGTACAGCCTGGTGATGGCGACGATGGTGACGGGAACGATGGTCTGGGCTTCGTTTACGTATGTGGCACCGTACATCCCCCCTGTTGTTGGGTCGCCAGAACATGTTGAAAATAAATACGTTACGGTATCAGCAAGTCCCCGGTTAATCCTTGAAAATATTGATGGATCTGTGCTGATTCTCACTCATAATGACCCCCAGATACAGCAAATTTCTATTCAGGCGGATATTAAGGTGTATGACAAACACCTTTCTGAAGATGGTGTGGTGTTGGCGTATCTGGATTCGATAGTGGCGGTTGATGCTGATAATGCTGTTACGCGTATTATTACGGAGCCTGTGGAGCGTCCTGACGGGGTTATGACATATGTGGATTACATCATCGAGGTGCCTAGGGGTACGAATATTGAAGTGAGCGGGTCGAACGGTAATATCAAGATATCAGAAGGATGTGGTGAGGTTGCTGTTCGGGGCGGAAACGCGGATATTGAGATTGATAAACCGGGCGGTAATGTATGGGCAAGCAGCATTAACGGACGTATTCGTGTGAAGAATAGTGTACGTGAATCATCCCTGGAAACGGTTAATGGCAATATTTATGCGAATGTGGTTAGTGGATCGTTGAATGCGTTTTCAACGAACGGCGTTATTGAGACGGTTGTAGAGGCGGATTCGGTGATTTCGTGTACGCTGAACAGCAAGAATGGCGATGTACGGCTGCATATCCCCTCCCTGTTTTCGGCTACCTGGGATGCGTTCTCTGATTTCGGGAAGGTGGATTCTGAGGTGCTGTCCGATATTTTCCAGGGGACGCGAACCCGTAATCTTCTCCAGGGTATTAGTGGGGATGGGGTGATGAAGTTGAACTTGGATTCGCTCAATGGCAATATCGAAATCAGCAAGGTGTAGAATATGAAATCATTGGCAATAAGATCATGGCCTGGAATCAAAGAGGTATCGTTGCCCGAACGAACAGATAAAGAACTGGTGCGAATGGCCAAGAAGGGCGATACGGAAGCGTATTCCGAATTGGTCCGTCGACATCAGCAGGTGGTGTATAACCTGTCGTACCGTTATATGCGCAACACGGCTTTGGCGGAGGACATGGCACAGGAAGCGTTTCTGAAGGGGTTTCGTCTGCTGAAGGGCTTTCGCGGGGATTGCAGTTTCTCGACGTGGATGTATCGCGTGACAGGAAGTGTGTGTCTGACGGAGATAGCCCGGCGTAAGCGTCGCAATGAAACGGAAATGCTGCCCCATCATGGGGGATCGGTTGAAGCAGTCGATGTGCAAAAAAAAGATATGGCTGAGACGGTGCGTCGCTGCGTGACACGGCTTCCTGAAAAGTATGCCACTATCGTGACGTTATATTATTTGAAAGAAATGTCGTACGACGAGATTGCGGAGATTGTTGAGATTCCTTTGGGTACGTTGAAGACGTGGATGTACAGGGCGCGTAAAGAGTTGCGGATCATCGTGGAAGAAGAATTGGGGGATGCTCATGAAACCGGATGAATTTGATTCTATGGATGATTATATTGACGCGGCATTGCGGTCGGAGTCGTGGCGTACGGTACCGTTGGGATTTCAGCGGAGTGTGGGGAATACGTTACGCGTAGCAGGAGCCATTCGTTCGGAGCGGCTTCGATTTAGATATGGGCTGTTGGCGGGACTTGGATTGTTTACCCTTTTGTTCGGGAGCACGTCCATGTACATGGTGCTTGGGGGTATTTTCAGTGCCATGGAGCGTTCCATTCCCGGATTTTGGGGNCACTTGGACAGCGCTTGGTATAGTTTGAGCCAGGGATGGCCTTTGGGTGTATTGATTGGGGGGGCGGCAATCTTAACCGGGGGGCTTGTCTTTTTCTATAGAGAAGCCCTGCCATATCGAAAACATCTGGCTTAATCCACCGCCCTAATTTCAAGAGTCCTAATCTGTATTTTGATTTGCCTATCTGGTATACTCTGTCGGTCTGTGTGACAAATATCTAGACAAAATTCCGGAACAAAAGAAAGGGCTCTCATGGCGGTAAAGTATCAATGTCCCAAATGTGAAAAGAGATATATCGATTGGGGAGCCGAGAAACTGGGGTTTAAATGCCCGGATTGTGAAGATGAAAAATTGATTCAGCTGGGCTTGGATAGCAGTCTTGCTGCCAAAGCCAAAGCCAAGAAAAAGAAAGCCAAGGCTAAAGCTAAGAAAAAGAAGCCTTCGCTGAAGCGAAAAAAGAAGGCGAGTACTAAGAGTAAGGAAGATTCGACATCGACTTCAGATGATACCCCTAAAGAGGATCCGAGTGCTTCGGATGATTCGCCACCTAAAAAGAAAAAGGCAAAGGCCAAAGCAAAGCCTAAGGTTAAGGCTAAGGCTGCTAAGGCCAAAGCAAAGAAGTAACTTTTTCTAACTGGATTGTGAAATTAGTACGCCGCCTAAGGAGCCAATGGTTCTTCAGGCGGTGTTTCTTTTGCCAAGGCATCTTTTGTGATCAGGGTGAGTTTATTGAGTTCATATTTAATCGTGAATGTGGGAAATTTCGTGAGCAGTTGTTTTTCCAGCAGCTGCATCAGGGTAAGTTCTGGGTTGGTTGTAATGGACCAGATACGATCTTGAGGTGCAATGTTTTCAATGGACGGGTGTATTGCGATGGTAACTTCAGATCGCGTAGCAATTTGATTAACGATCTTAATCAGGTCGGTGTCTACGAGGGCGATGGGATCTCCGGGAACGGGTTTACGTAGACGTTCCATTAGTTCAGGGGCCAATTGCTGCCCAGACGCCAACGTGTCATCTCCTTTGCCAAACATCTCGCTCTTGCGCTTCTCATGTAGCGGGTCGATGTCGTCGTATTCGATGGAGACGACCATTTTACGCGGAATGAGTATTGGAGCCATGCCCTCGAGCACCTGTATTTCGTAGCCATGAGGTGTGTCTCTTAAAACTTGTACATTCGACATGATGGCACCGGTTGTGAGGGTAACCAAGTCCCCCCCTCTGGCGCGTGCTTTGACCAGGGCATCGTTAGTTTCCTCTAGTGCATCACTGGCAGAGGTTTCAGAGTCTTGCTGCGCTATGGCTGCGTAACCGGGTGCAAGGAGAATTAAACTCGCCGCTATCAATTTTCGTGAAAGTGTGGTAAATTTCATTATGTGTCCCGATTCATGTCGATATTTATGTATGTCATTATACACCTATAGTTTATGAATTCAATTCGGTGTAAGTCAACCCGGCCCGCCTCGTCTAATCTCTAAATATGGTAGGCTTTACGTATATTCTGAGGGAGTGTTATGAGCAAGATATTATTAGTGGGAGATGACTGGGCAAGCCTGGAACGGCTTGGCGCAGTTATGGAAGGCTTCGGTTATAGCATAGAGATTATCCTGGAGAGTGTGGACGTTGAACGTGCTATCGAAGCGGACTCGAATATTAGTATGGTTGTTCTTCAGGAAAATATGCCTGTTTTGAATGGATATGAGGTTGCTGATCTGCTCCGTGGGAATCCAGATGTGTCTCCTTCTTTGCCTATCGTATTATTTGTGCATGAGTACCCCCCTTATAGGAAGCTGGAAGGGGCAGGGATTTCTGAAGTGCTGCATGTTGATGCGGAATTACATGATATGCAGGAATGCATTATCCGGCACATGGAACAGTATGCCTGATGGGTCAGTCTTTGATGACGCGCACCCAGATTTTTCGATTACGCGGACCATCGAATTCGCAAAAGTAGAGTGACTGCCAGGTTCCGAAACAGGGYTGYCCATTTTCCACAAACACCGTCTCGCTGAATCCCATCATGCTGGCTTTTACGTGAGCTGCAGAATTTCCTTCGTCATGAGCGTACCCTCCCTCCCACGGTACGACACGATCCAGGATTTTTTCCATGTCTGCGGTTACATCCGGGTCCGCGTTTTCGTTAATCGTAATCCCAGCGGTGGTATGGGGTACAAAAATTTGGATGGAGCCGTTGACCAATCCGGCATCGCTTATGGCGTTGCGCAGTATGGAGTCGATGTTTACGAATTGCGTGTGGTGGTGGGTCTGGACCGGATACTCTACCATGGTTCGCTCCTTGTATTGCTGGAAAGAGATTAATAGCTTTTTATAAATCGAAGACAACCCTTTTCCTATCCGTCTCTTGCTGAAAATAATTTCACATATAGTGTCTCATCGGCACGAGGTATCACGCTCCTTGATTCGTGGTCGCAGGGGTGACCAGATTGCCGCGTCGGCCTCCGGCCATCTCGCAATGACACAGAAACGATGTCATTGCGAACGAAGCGGAGCGCAGTGCGGCAATCTCCTCACCCCGAGAACCGTTCTTTCTGTCTCAGGTTTATGAAAAGCTATTTAGAATTCGGTGGCGTTCAGGTTACGGAGACCAAGCCGCATGGGAATGATGGTGGCGAGGAAGGTGAGGATGGTATTGAATACCAATACACCGGTGAATACCCCCCAGAAGTATTGAGGGTCRAACCTTTCTTGGCTAGCGTACCATAGTAGAATGCCCATCTGGCTGCCGATGATGAGGGTGATATAGGCCACGCTGAGGAGAAAATTCAGGGTGCCGCCCATGCCGGAAACGATACGTGCGGGGTTGTCTTCCTGGAAATTGGGGTAGAGGCTGCCCAGCCCCACGGCCAATCCAGCCAATGCAAGATTCGCCAGGATAATGCTGTATAGGGACACTGCGAAATGCAGCGGGGTTACTTTGAGGAAGTAGCAGGACAGGATGGTGAGTCCTACGGTGAAGGGTGATGTGGTCATGACACTGAGCCAGTATTTCTGCCAGATGAGCTGCTTTTTGGTCATGGGTGCCAGGCCGAGTATCCAGAATCGGAATCCTTCCAGACTCACGAGGGGGTAGACGAAGCGACTGGTGAGGGATGCCAGGACGAGTGCACATGCACCGGAATTCAGGCTGGCCACCCAGCTTCGATAGGCTTCCGAGTGGTAGGCGCTGCGGTTGCCTCCCAGGTTAGCCACATACACGGCCATGATTCCGAAGAAAATGACAAACTGAGTCCACTGGGTGGGGTCGCGCCAAAATAGTTTGATGTCTTTGATGACGAGAGCGCGATAGGGATTTTTCAACGGCCGGAAGAGGATATCCACTTTTCCTAGCAGGCCTTTTCCAAAGGGCTTGATGGACGTGTTGTCGTTGCCCAGCAGATCGCTGAATCCGGCACGGAATATTCGCTGGGCCAATTCGGCGGCCAACCATATTGCCATGAGGGCGTTGGACAGAAGCAGTAGAAACATAAACAACACGGTATCGTATTTTGATGATGCTGCAGCGAGAACTCCCTGGGAAGCCCAATAGCTGGGGAGCAGACTGGATTGGGTTTGGGTGGTGGCCTGGAGCAGGAGGGTAAGGGCCGTGTCTTCTGCAAGCCGTTCTGCGTTGAATGAATCGCGGAGATGTAAGAAGAGGAATACAATAACGATGCCAGCCAGGATAAACAGGGTGATACGAGGGAGTCGTGGAAAGATGCGCACGAGTATGAGGGTGATCATGCTGCCCAGGGCGGCTGGAATGGTGACGAAGGGCAGATAGAATACGATAGCGGTGAGATAGTATCCCCAATGGGCATCTGTGCTTAGGCCGTAGGCGAGTATAAGCGGGGAACCCAGGTAGGCGGAGGCCCAGGAGCTGAGTCCGATACATTCTATGATTCGGCTGTAGTAAAAAGTACGGATAGATAGGGGCGCAATGAGCATGTATTGTACTTCGAGGGATTTATAGAGGGTGGTGAATGCGATGAGTACGTTGGAAAAAATGAGCATGAAAAATAAGGCCATGGCGAAAATGGAAAGCATGCGCACCATGAGTATATCTGCCAGACTGACGGCGTCCTGGGAACTTACCTCGCCAAACCCTTGCGTTTGGAGCCACCAGAACGCCGTACTGAAGGCACGCAGCATGCCGTACCAGAGGAGGATGGCTGCGCTGCCGACTACGGCGATTTTCAGTCGGGATTCGCTGCGTACAGAGGCAAGCTGGTGAAGACTGATGCGGTTCTTCGCCCATAGAATGGTGCCGAACTGTGTCACTCCGCCGCTCCCTGTGTGAGTTCCAGGAATACCTCTTCCAGGGATTCGGGGGATTCGGCCAGGGACAAGATTTCAGGGACGGTGCCGATGTGGAGGAGTTTACCGTGATTGATGATGCCGATGCGGTCGGCTATTTCCTCGGCGATACTGAGAGTGTGGGTGGACATAAGTACAGTGAGTCCATCTTCGATGGTTTTTCGTTTCAGGAAATCTTTGACGGAGCGGATATTTTTGGGGTCCAGACCTACCCACGGTTCGTCTACGATAACAACACGAGGCTGGTGGAGGAAACAGGACGCGAAGGATAATTTTTGCCGCATACCGTGACTGAAGTTTTCGATGAGTTGGTCGCCCACATGAGTCAATTCAAAAATTTCGAGTAGTTCTTCGATAGTATTTTTAAGTCCGTTCTGAGAAATTTGGTAGATACCTGCAACGAAGTGCATGAATTCGCGACCAGTAAGTTTCTGATAGAGAAAAGGATGATCAGGTATATATCCCAGCAGTTTTTTGGTTTCAACTGGATGTTTTCCGATGTCGAATCCGCCGATGGATGCGGTACCGTTGGTGGGGCGGATCAGCCCGGTAAGCATTTTGATGGTGGTCGTTTTGCCGGCTCCGTTGGGCCCCAGAAAACAGAAAAACTCTCCTTCGGGGATATCCAGGTTTAACTTGTTGACGGCTATATTGGATCCAAATTTTTTTGTCAGGTCATTGGTTTTTATCATTCGATTTCCAGTATCTCCACTTGTACTTGCCCTAAGTATCCGGCTAGCTTGGGCCAACTGTCAATTCCTCCTTCAAGGAGTTTGATGTGGGTTGCATCGGCGATGGGCTGGCCCAAGGTGGGATCCATGGGAATCCACCGCCCTATGTATACCTCGGGCCAGGCATGATAGTAAAACCCGTTCAGGTCGTCGCTCCATACCAGGCCAATAGCCATTTTCGTAGGGATGCCTGCTGCGCGAGCCAGCGCGGTGTACAGCACAGTATGCTCGTTACAGTCGCCTTCCATGGATTGGAGGACATCCAGCGCGGAAGGGAAACTCATAACGATAATTTTGTCTATGTTGTCATATACCCAACGGTAGATGGCCTGGGCTTTTTTCCAGTCATCATGTAGATCGGTGGTGATCATTTCTGCGTGATCCGCGATACGTGGGTGATCGACCTGTACGAACGCATCGCCGAGCAGGAAGGGGCCTGGGGTATTCAGGGGCGGACCGCTTGGGTCGGGACCATGAGGAGGGAAGATTTCGTATTCCAGATTGCCTATGGATCGCTGAATATCATCGGATGGCGGTATAGCGCTATCGGGTAAGCCGGACAAGCGGAATCGCATACGCTTGGCACCTCGAAATGGAGTGAGGCCCTGGGGACGCACGGCCACGGTGTCGAGCAGCTCCTCCATCTCGTCGATATTCAATTCTGCCAGGGCTTCCGCTTGAGGTATTTTACGTAGCACAAAGCCTACGGGGGTCTCTACACGCACGATTTCGTTGTTCATGGTTACCCAGATGGTATTGGTAATGCCGCTGGCGGTGGTAGTGAGTATCTTTACGGGTATAAGTTCGSCGTCGTATTCGAAAGAACCGGTATCCACACAGGCAATACGAACATTTTGGTCATAGGTGAAGGTTAGGGGATCGAAGGCGCTGACGTAAACTTCGTCACCTACTTCCAGTGACGGGATATTCAAGTTGGTGATCCCCATTCCGCCGCTGATCATCAAGTCTGGTCCCAGGGGGATCTCCATGGGAAAGACTTCCCCGGCGGTGTGGATGGCGATCTGTAATTTATCTTTCACAGCCTTGCCTTCAGCACGTATAACATGGTCGTCGTAGGATTGAAGTGTGAAGTCGAAATCCTGGAGGCCTTTTCCTTGCAGTACCCGCGAACTGCCTTTCAGGAGTATTTCGACGGGATAGGTTAATACGGGAGTGGTGAGTTTTAATGTGAGACTGTATCGCGTTCCGTTATCGCCATTGACCTGGTAGGGCATGGACACGGTATGGAGATATCCAATGCGTTGTTCTGAGCCATCGGAGGTTAGGGTATAAATACCCATCCAAACGTCGGATGGGTCTTGGGGTACTGTGATTTGTTCGGGAGTGGCGCGGGGAACAAGGACTTCGCGTTGGATTAAAATGGCCATCATGACAAGCCAGAACGCGGTTATTCCCAGAGGAATTAGTTGTTTAAGCCACAGCACTTCTTGTATTTCTTTCCACTGCCGCATGAGCAAGGAGCATTGGGTTTAATTTTTTCACCTACACGCTTTACGGTTTTAACGTTGGATTTGGGGCGTTGTTTTTGTTGAGCATTGGCAGGGTTATTGCCATTTTCGTTGGTGGTGGATTCCATATTGGCGAAGCCCTGGCTCTGATCGGTTTCGCCGCCCAAGTAGCTGTATTCTCCCATGTCCTCCAGAGGGTCCTGGCGTTTAGCTGATGTCTTGGCTCCGGTGCTCTTGTTTTTCTTCTGCAATTCCGGGTCGGTTAGCCGGAATAGATTCTGCATCACGCCTTCATAGATAACGTGCAGAAGCTCATTGAACATTTCGTAGGCTTCCTGCTTATATTCCAGGAGCGGATCGCGTTGACCCAAAGCACGCATGCGTACCGATTCGCGCAGGTAGTCCATGGAGAAGAGATGGACGATCCATTTATCGTCTACAGATTTCAGCAGGCACATTTTCTCCTGGTCATGCATCCGCTTACGTGCCAGTGTGACGAAGTCGATATGGGAGTCGTCCTCCCCCACTTGCTCTTTAAAGTTCTTTTTGAGTTCTTCGGCAAGCAGGGCTTCGCGACGATCATATTCTGCCTGAATTTCTTCAACAAATACCTTGGCCATCTCTTCCGGATTGCCGGAAATGTGACGGGACATATCGGGTTCGATGTGGAAGATCATCTTCAGGCGTTTACTCAGACCATCGATATCCCACTCATCGGGGGAAAGATCTTTCGGGGCAAATTCTTCAACGGTCACGTAGACTACTTCATCCATCATGTCGCGAATTTGTTCGCTTACGTCGCGATCTTCCAGCACATCACGGCGCATCCCGTAGATGACCTGCCGTTGTTTGTTCATAACATCATCGTATTTAACCAGTTGTTTGCGGATTTCGAAGTTGTGCTCTTCCACACGTTTCTGGGCTTTTTCTATGGAGCGGGTCACCATTTTCTGGTCCAGCGGTTCGTCGTCCATGGCCTCGCCACCGAACATACCGATGAGGCGCTTTACTTTGTCTCCACCGAACAGTCGTGCTACTTCGTCTTCCAGGCTGACGTAGAAGCGCGTGGTTCCGGGATCGCCTTGACGACCGGAGCGGCCTCGGAGCTGATTGTCGATGCGSCGKGAYTCGTGRCGYTCKGTRCCYASAAYRRMCARKCCACCTTTTTGCACGATCAAGTCGTGGTCGGCTTGCCATCCGGCCTCGGAAGCCGTGGTGACGTCCGGGTTGCCGCCCA
>NVWG01000095.1 GCA_002746185.1 Candidatus Hydrogenedentota bacterium | reverse complement strand
CTTGATCGGCCTTGGCTCGCATACCAAGCACAAATCCGATGATGCATCCTATGCGTCCTTTCGATGATTATCGATTGGATCTGGGTGTTGAAAGACGGTTTCACGATACCCAGATCGTTTCGGTGATCTGGGATACGGGGGTATATGTAGAGTATGACGCTTCAGGCATTCCCTCTACAGGAGGGGTTATTGTCTTGGCGAATGGGACCGATCAGATTTCGGTGACCGTGGAAGCGGTCTCGGGAATGGTAACGATGAATTAAGGAAGAGTCATGCAGGAATGTAAAAAAAATACGGTGCGGAGCGGGGTAGCAACAGGGGGCCCTCGAAATGCCGGATTTACATTACTGGAATCCATCATCGCTTTTGCGATTCTGGGGATAGGCGTGGCGGCCATGTCGGCACTGTTTTCTACGGGATTGAATGCCCTGGAAGTGCAGGGTGAACGCGCCATGCTGGATAGCGCGCTGCGCAGTCAAATGGAATTACTGTTGTCCCAGGAAATGGATCAGCTGGTGGACGGCGCGGATACGGCAGTAGTGAATGGGGTCAATTATGCCGTGACGTGGGTTGTTGCCGGGGTGGATCTGGATGGGGATACCGTTGATGAGGTTGGAGTTAAGTCTATAACTGTTACGTTGGGGGATGCTTCGTTGACCACGATGGCCGTAGATCATAACGGCCTGGTGGAGAAGCTGTAATTTGCATGCACAAGACCTGTTACATAGGGAATCGCAGAAGGGCTGCAGGCTTTTCACTGGTGGAACTGCTGTTGGCTATTACATTTATGGCGGTTATCGGTGTCATTGCGTCCAGCTCACTACTCCTGTTTTTTCAGTCCAGTAATTACGCGAATGTCAAGACGGCAGCGCATCTGGAAGGGCTGATGGCCATGGAGCGTATCGCCCAAGGGATGCAGCAGAGCACGGTGGTGGTTATCCCCAATGGGCAAACACCTACCCGCAATTTGTTGGCATTTTCCGGTTCAGTAAATGATGATAATGATTTCTATTTCGGCGATGCGCTTTTTCCCCGTATTGATGAGGATCCGGATACGGACTGGAATGGGGATAACTTTCCCGGTATTCAATTATTGGACGATGATGGAGACACATCGGTGGATGAAGGCGGGAATGTCTCTGATGACGATGAGGATGGAACGGCGGACGAGGAAATATTGAACGGCATCGACGATGACGGGGACGGTCAGATAGATGAGGATTTAGGTGCCGATATGAACGGCGACGGTTCATCGGGAATAGAGGCTATGGACGACGACGGGGACGGATTGATTGATGAAGGTGCATTGGATGATGACGACGAGGACGGCACCAGCAACGAAGATCCTATGAATTTTATGGTGTACCAAATCTCCGGCGGACAATTGCTGGAGCKKRSAYYMTYGGKMWCNNGACGGATCGCGTAATTGCCAATAACGTCACTACGTTTTCAGTTACGTATGAAGCCCCATCTCCAGGGGTATACGGTCCACGTTATTTAGTGACATTGATTTTGAATGATGGTAACGGCGATTTGATTACCTTCAATGAATATGTATTTCCGAGAAATACGCTGCAGCGAACCGGAAAACGAGTCCGTTAGGCGGATTGATTTATGCACGATACCTACCGTCACTATAACCGAGAGCGCGCAGGCTTYGCGTATGTAGCTATTCTGGTTCTAATCCTGATGATGACTTCGCTGGGAATCGCTTTCTCMTTRAAGGTTGGAGTGCATTCCTCGGCTACAGCGAAACGGACGGATCATTTGGAGGCCAGCTACCTGGCAGAAGCGGCGGCGAATCATGCCATGTGGCGGCTGCTGAACGAGACTTCTTTTCCGGTAGATCCGACGAAATACGATATGCATTCCGAGGGTAGCGGTCGCTATGGGTATAAGGTGCGGCGACATACGTCTACGACTTTTGCGACGGTAGCGACGGTGGGCGCGGTGGGCGATGCGGTGGTCTATCAGAGTTATGTATTGAATATTCCACCCGCTGCAACAGGGGCTTCATGCGAATCAGGTCTGCTGCTCTACTATCCATTTGATGAAGCAACGGGGATATTGTTCGCGGATCATTCTGCAAGTGCAGAGGGTGCTGTATTTACCAACAGCGATGGCGACGAGTGGGGTGCTGGCCTACGAAGTGGAGCAGCCTCGTTTGATGGCGTAGATGATAAAGCCGAAACGCTGGACGGCGGCAGTTTGATATTGAGCGGGGACTACACGATATCTGTTTGGCTGAATCCTGTGGCAAAGCAGAAGCAATGGGCTGGTATCTTGTCCAAAACCAATACGTCGGGCTCGCAGAACCATTGGACGCTTCAGTTCGATAACGCTTCGCAGCGCAATGTGGTGATGTATCAGGGCACGGGCGGCGGTACGAAATGGGATAGCGGTATTGATCTAGCTGACATGGCTGACGCTTGGCATAACATCATCATTACCCGGTCAGGCACGACCCAGGAATCGTATCTGGACGGCGTGCTGGTGAAGTCGGAGCCGTTCAAAAGCAATCCCAATGGTGCTGCCGGCGGGGAGCTGCATATCGGATCAGATCGAACCTATACGGACAGCTATGTGTATGCCGGGCAAATGGATGAATTGAGGGTATACAGCCGGGCCATCAATTCAACAGAGATTAGTAATTTGGCGAATTTAGGTTGTGACTGCCTGGAAGGCCACTGGAAACTGGACGACGGTACAGGCAGTTCTATAGCGGTGGATTCCAGCGGTAATGGAAACGACGGAACGCTGGAGTCGATGGATCCTAACACTGATTGGATCGATGGGGTCTGGCAAGGCGGTATAGAAGTCGATGGCAGTAACGAATTTGTGGAAGTGGCGGATTCAGCTGACTTCGATTTTGGCACGGGCGCATTTACCATAGCCATGTGGTTCAAGAAAGTTGGGGGCGGCAAGGGAACGCTGGTCAGTAAACAGCAATTCCTGCCATTCAATGCATTTACGATTACAACAGAATCAGACGAGACGCTCAACGTCAGCATCAATGGCACCGTCGTAAGTAATGGTTCGCCATTCACATTGGATGAGTGGCATCACATGGCCGTTGTTCGTGACGCAAATGGAAATATCACGACGTATATAGACGGCAGTGCCGACGGATCGGGAACCTCGTCGGCTAATATCGATTCTATACCTGGTGACATACGATTCGGCGCAGTCAGATTTCTCTTCTGGTGGATCGATGAATTCGACGGGATGATGGATGATATTCGGATGTACTGCCGTCCATTGAATGCCGGAGAAATAGCGGCTTTGGGTACGGTTCCTCCAGGCAGCTTCCTGTTGTCCACGGTCAGCAGTGCTACACTCGGGGGAGTGGGGTTCACAAGCCAGGATCTCATGCAATTCAACATAGCTCCCGACACCGCCAGTGTATATATGAACGGGACAGCATTTACCGGGTCCGAGGATATTTCAGCCGCCCATGTACTGGACAATGGGCACATTCTGCTATCTACAGATACGTCTGCGATTATCGGGGGGATCAAGGTGGATAAAGGGGATATCGTCGACTACGATCCCGTTTCCGGTACCGCCACCATATATTTCAGCAACAGCCTGTTTACTTCCAATGAAAATGTTGACGCCGTTTCCCTTCTGAGCAATGGCAATATATTGCTGTCCACCGACGGCCCGGCAACCCTGGGCGGTCTTACCTTTACCAAAACGGATGTGGTGGAATACGATCCCGTGGGGGACACTGCCACGTTGTATTTTGACGGTGCGGCGTTTATCCCCGGGGATGCGGGTATCAATGGTATTCATGTAATGAGCGACGGCAACCTCTACCTGACTACAAATTCGACTACATCGGTAAATGGTGTTTCTGTCAATAATCATGATGTGGTTTATTTTGATGTGGCTTCGAGCACCGCTTCGGTGTTCTGGAATGGTGCGGCAGCTTTTGGCACGACCACCGAGAATATAGATTCCATTTCTTTGCCCGTCGTGGTTGTCGCAAGTTCATCAACGGTATTTTGGGTGGATAAATCATCAAAAAAAATATTTTCGTCGGATCTGGACGGGAGCAATCAGGCTGAAGTGGTGAGTGGAGTGGACGATCCCGAAGGCTTGGAAATCGACCGTGTAGGCGGGAAGATATATTGGCTGGATAAATCGGACAAGAAAATTCGGCGGGCGAATCTGGACGGATCTAAAACGGAAGACTTGGTCAGCAAAGTGGGTGATCCGAAGGTGCTGCGATTGGATACGGTAAATGGAAAGATGTATTGGAGCGATGAAGATACGGAAGCGATTCATCGTGCTAATCTGAACGGAACGGGCGTAGAAACATTGGTCAGCGGCCAAGAAGATGTCAAGGTAATGGTATTGGATATTGCCGGCGGAAAAATATACTGGGGCGATAAAGATTCTGAAACCATTCGCCGTGCCGACCTGGATGGTTCGAATGTAGAAGATTTGGCTACAAATCAGGGCGATCCAAAATCGATGGCTTTGGATACGGTGAATGGGTACCTTTATTGGACTGAGAAAGATGATGAAGTCATTCGCCGTTATAATTTAAATGGCGGCAGCGGGGGAGGCGGTTCAGCGACAGCAGGATTTACGACACAATTCGGCAGTCAGCAAGGAGGTACTAAGCACCAACAGGTAGCCACGGAGATTACCGTATCTTCAACTATAACCATGCGTAGTATTGTGGCGTATGTGGGTGGTAAAAAAGACAAAGATATTCGCTATGCCCTCTATACGGATTCAGGGGGTGAACCCGGATCTCTTATCGTTCAATCAGCCAATGCCGAGCTTGGTACGGATGGGTATGGCTGGCTCAGTATCGGTGTGCCAGAAACGACACTCGCTACGGGTACCTATTGGTTGGCTCTGGCATTCGACCACGATGATTTGGATTATGCGTATAGTTCCGGATCGGGAAACACGCGCTATAATAATTCTCGTGCCACTCATGATGGATTCGATTCCTCCTGGGGGTCTTCCTCCAGTTTTCTTACCCGTCAAATTAGTATTTATGCTTCTGATGCATCTTCTGGCGGTGCGGGTGTAGAGGACATCGTGCTTAACGTCACTGATCCGGTCGACAATGGGTTGGAACTGGATGTGGCAGCTGGAAAGGTGTACTGGGCAGATGAAGGCGATGAAACTATTAAACGGGCTAACCTGGATGGATCGTCAGTAGAAACGCTGGTGAAGGGCGTAAACGAGCCGACATTCTTAAAATTGGATCTGGCAAATGGAAAACTATATTGGGGTAATAAGGACAATTCCACGGTAAACTATGCCAATCTGGACGGCTCAAATGCGGTTACGATTGCCAAGGGAATGAATGACCCCATATACATGGCATTTTAAGAGTAACTCATTTGTTAGTAATGGGTTACATCTGGATATAAAAAAGCACCCAATTCGCTTAAAACTCGAATTGGTGGTAGGATTTAACCATGAGGGGCTCTGCCTGAATCGGGGGATTCATAGGCAGACAAAAACTATGATGTTAATACATAATGGGGGAAATATCGTGAGAACAGGGCGGATGACCGTATGATTCCATTATTCCGCAGATCTGCCTACTCGCCCATTGGGTTGGATATCCGGCATGCCGAAATCCACGCTGCCCAGTTTCGTACCCGAGGATCTAAAAGCCACCTAGTGGCTGCTGCTTCGGAATTTGTGGATGCGGAAAAAGGGGCTCAAGGCGAACTGGAAGCCCTCACGTCTTTGTTAAGCACGGGGCAGTTTCGCGGTAAGTCTGTTGTCTGTTCGCTTCGCAACGAGGAAGTTCATACACGCCCCCTGTTGATGCCTGCCGGGATAACGCCCGATGATCCGCATCGCTTTCGTACAGCTCTTCTGGAAGAGGTGCAAACCACGCTGAATATTGATCCCGAGAACGCAATTGTTGATTACCTTCCTTTCGGTATGAAAATGATGGACGAAGAAGAACGATTTTCCCTGTTGCTGGTTGCTGTGGGGATGGAAGTAGTGAATCGATATGTGTCCCTGTTCAAAGCAACCGGATTACATTGTGAACATTTGGATATTGGACCTTGTGCGCTAAATCGCGTATTGAAGAACGAAGATCGTACTTATTGTCTTATTAATTTGGATGATGACAGTACACAGGTATCCATTGGGAAAAGCGGAAACCTATTATTTAGCCGTACGTTGCGCGTGGGGACGCGTACCATGATTGGGGAGCTTATGCAGGCCCTGTCGCTGCCGGAATCGGAAGCGGTGTATTTACTTCAAACCTACGGATGCGCTACTTCGCTTGAAGATAATACCAACTTGATTCAACGCCCCGGCGAAGTGAATCAGGCCATGCTGGCAGGTGCCGTGTATGAAGTGTGCAGTAAATTATTTGATTCCTTTGCCATGGAAGTAAAACGCTCTATCGATTATTACATGCGTCAACGAGGTCACGGGGCTGTAGAGGAATCGATGATATTGGGGACTCGATTGCCTTGTAATATTGAGAATTTTCTGCGGGATCGATTGTCTGTTCCTGTCAGTTCATTAGATGTATTTTCGCGAATGGGAATCGGTCATTCCTCTACACTTCGAGATAGTGATCGGTATGCTGTTGCCACAGGCTTGGCACTCCGGGATGTGAGGTAGGCGCGATATGATTAAACAAATAGATCTCTTGCCCGTCAGTTACATGATTGGAAACGCCATTCGTCGCCGTGCGCGAAAGTGGATGTTCGTATTGGTAGGGAGTGTGATCATCATCCTGGGTGTGTCGGCATCCATTCGTATGAAGTCGACTGCGTTGGAAGTGGAATTGCTGCCCATCAAAGAAAAAATTGAACGTGGAACAGAACGTGAAATGGAAATGGCACTACTGGCWTCWGAACTGCGAAAYACMTTRGASAGRAAGACCKCYWTGGAAAACCTTTCGACCGATCCGTTTTGGTGCGGCTTGTTAGGTGACATCGCCACATCAACCGCAGAGGATATGTGGCTTCTGTCTATTGATATTACGAAATCAAAAATAGATGTTGAGGATAGCGATATTATAGTGGAGGAATCCAAAGTGACTATTTCCGGTCACGCGGAATCCAATGAGGATATACTGGCATTTTACCAAGAACTAAAAAATTCTGATTATACCCGTGAAGTAAAATTGCAGGAAGCACGTATGGACGCTGCGCAAGACGGCCTCATGTACTTTGAAGTCGTACTGAAGGTGGTATAGAAAATTATGTTTCGTACTTTTGGAAAAAGAGAATCGTTTGTGGTTGATATCGTCGGTTTGATCCTCACCGTAACGGGTATAGGGATCTTTGCATTTGTGTTTATCGGCAGCAGTGTAAAGCGCCATGGTTCGCTGGAAGATCAACGACTCCAGCTTGAGATGAAAACGGCCTATGTGGATCAATTGGAGACCGTCCTGCATATCGGATCGACAACCAATGATTCCTTGATCGCTTATGTCGAATCATCAAAATACGATTTTCCAGCCGAATTGAATTTCCCAGAATTATTTAACGATATAGCTGGATATGCCCGTCAATGTAACGTAAAACTCATGCAGGTTGAACCCGGCGAGAGCATTGACCAAGGTAAATACACAGAAATGACGGTGGCCATTACCGCTTCATCTACCTTTATTGATGCATGTGATTTTTTGTACGAGATAGAAGGTATGTCTCGGCTGGTGAAGCTGGAGAGTCTTAAAATCACCCCAGATAATAACGGCTCGGTGTGCAACATCCATCTTGTAGTCTCTATTTATGCTAATCCAGGGGCAGGTGAAATTCATGGCGATTAAAAAAATAACTATACCCGTGCGGGCTCAGATGCCTGCTGCTATCGCATTGGCGCTTATGCTGATAGTGCTGCTCGCCTATAAATCAGGGCATATCCAACCGGGGGCATGGTTTTCATTCGGGGATACCGCCGAGATACAGCTTGAAGAAGTATCGCTGGATGAAATGATGATATTGATTTCGGATGCTTCCGGCTCGATTACGGATGCGGAACACCAAGAACGACCTATGCCGGAATTGATACGCAATCCATTTCAGCGGCCTGATTTTGCGGAGACGATGAGAAGTCCGAATGCATCAATCCGAGGGGGATCGGGGCAGCGTGCCGAAACACTTATTAAAATGGAATTACTTGCCACCCTGCAAATGGGAGGCTTTGCCGCTGCATTGGTAGACGGCAAATATGTACGGGAAGGGGATATCTACAATGGTTTTGAGGTGGTTTCCATACGCGAACGCGAGATTACTCTGAAAGATGATCGCGGTCTGGAAACCCTTCGTATGCCGGAGGAATCGTTGTTATGACCACCATGTGGCGCACTACCATCGCTGTCTTGACAATCACTATGCTGTCTGTGAGTGTTATGGCGCAGGAACAGGAAATACCGGAACAGTCCAATACGGAAATTATGGATCAGATGCGAGGTGATTCGATCACGCTTTCTGTGGAAGGTGTGGAAATATCTGCTCTGCTTAAATTACTTTCCCAAGCGAGACGGGTGAATATTGTAGCGGGTTCGGAAGTGCAAGGTCCCGTGTCGGTCAATCTGTTTGAAGTTCCCTTTGAAGCTGCATTGGATGCGATTTTGGGTGTAGGCGGCTATACCCATTTCAAACGTGGCGATATTATCATCGTAACGTCGGAAACACGCCGTAATGAATTGCCTATGGGTGTGAATGGAATGAAGGTGAAAGGATTCCAGATGCGCCACGCCGATCCTCAAGATGTGGCCTCGGTAGTAGAGAGTTTTTTGTCACCTGCCGGACGCCTCTCTGTTAGCCAGGGTAACAATATCATTGTGCAGGACAGCCCGGAATACCTTGAACTCATCGAAAATCTGATGCGTGAACTGGATGTACCGCCTAACGATTCTCAGGTATTTGTGATTGATCATCTACCGGCTGACGAAGTTTTAGTGGCGATAGCGCCTTTTCTATCTAAGTCGGGGCAGGCAATTGTGACATCCAATGATCGGGTTGTTGTACAGGACGGCACGGAGTATCTGCGTTCCATAGAACAGCTTATTCTTGAAATTGATGTACCTCCTTTGCAGGTCATGATATCCGGAAAAATACTCACGGTGTCTCAACGAGATGAAACCTCCTTTGGTGTGGATATAAGCCGGGTTGTATTGGATTCCGTTGGTGCTATTAACGATGCGGGATTCACACAGGGATTTGTACCCAATTTTACGGCATCCACTACTGGTGGATTGTCCGGTTTTTTTGCCCAGTTATCCAGTGGGAATGAAGAGTTATTTATTCAGGCCCTGGAAGATCGAGGGGATGTAGAATTGTTGGCATCACCACAGGTAACCATTATCGATGGGGAGCAGGCCCGTATCCAGGTTGGGGATCGACTGGGATTTCGCCAGACCACCACTACACAAACTTCCAGTCTTGAGAGCGTTGAATTTTTAGACGTGGGTACCGTGCTGGAAGTAACACCGTATATCTCATCAAACGGTTTAATAAAAATGGAAGTGCACCCAGAGGTGTCTACTGGAGAAATTGGATTGGATGGGGTACCGTCGCAGCGTACCACCGACGTGAGTACCACCATGCTGGTGGAGGATGGAGGTACTGTTGTTATCGGTGGATTGTTGGATGCACGGAAAGAACGTAGTCGTTCACAGGTTCCTATACTGGGCGACATCCCTATTATTGGCCTTATGTTTGGCCGCAATACCTGGGTGGATCGTAAGCTGGAATTGATTGTTATGATTACCCCCCATATCGTTGGTTATTCAGATAGTCCTCTCATGCGTAACGATATTGCCCGTGTGGACACCGCATCAAAGTATTTTGAATTTCTGCCTGAAGAACTAAAACTTGAAAATCAGGAAAAATTACAAAAGAGCATAGTACGCCCCGATAAACGTCTACGCCGTCGTGGAGTACAAAATTCCGAATAGCACATCTTCAATTCCTATAAATAATGTGCGCAGAGCTTAGGTTCTGCGCACTTTTTTTTGGCTGCATCTTGTAGATTGACAAGCCTGTGAGTATATGCTTGAATCGTAGGACGCAATGGAATGGGGGCGACGATGAATCGTTATGGGGTAATAGCATTATTGGGGATGTTTCTTTCCGGGTGTGTGATGGTTTCGGAAGACGGTACCGTTCATCAGGTACGCATAGGCAAACCTCGATTATCTGAAGCCATACCTAAAAAACCCGTCATAACCGAGGCATCCATTGGTTCTGGCGGCGGGATCTATTCCGTATCGGATTTCGGCGCTGAAGGCGATGGGGTCACCGACGACACCGTCTCTATTCAATCAGCATTAAATTCCGCCGGGGCAGATGGCGGCGGAATGGTGCTCCTGCCTACAGGACAGTTCAAAGTATCCTCCCAGTTAGTCGTGCCTGAATACGTTACTCTCGAAGGGGTGTGGCGTGGTCCGGTAAAYGGTATACCCGGCAAAGGTACGACTTTGTTAGCCTTGGCGGATCGGGGACACCAAAGCGGTCAGGCATTCATCACCTTAAAATCTCAGGCTAATTTACGGGGCGTATCTATTTTCTATCCGGAGCAAGCTAAATTTGGTCAACCTGCACCCTACCCCTGGACCATCTCCAGTGATGGTGATGGATGCTCCATCATAGATGTGCAATTGGTCAATTCTTATCAGGGAATCGATCTGGGGTCCACGCCTTCACAAGGACACTACGTGCGCCGTGTTCAGGGACAACCTTTATATCGCGGTATTTATATTGATAGAACTCAAGGCGATGGCAGCCTGGCGGACATTACTTTTACTCCAGGATGGCGAACCGACGAAGAGATGTTGCGATTCATGCAGAGCGAAGGAATCGCGTTTTCCTTGGGGCAGACCCGTGGTGAACGGCTCTCGAATATTACCAGCAGGCAATACAATATCGGAATACTGTTAAAGGATTTTGGGAACGGGGCTCCCGGTGTTCTGGCTGATAATGTGGTGATTGAAGAATCCCCTACCGCCTTGCGTGTGGAGCAATCCAACCTCGAAATCGGTGTATCCATATCAAACAGTATTCTCTCTGCAGGGGTGGAAGTGGATGTAGAAAACCGAGGCCCTATACGATTCACCACCACTACGTTCAACCCCATCGCCGATACAGATTACCATGCGGCGCTGGCAGGTTCGGGACCCATTTTATTTAACGGCTGTCATTTTACCGATTGGGACATGAACAATGCCGGGCAGGTGTGTATCTATTCCGATGCCGAAACACTCACGGTCATAGCCAATCAGTTCATGGCAGAGGGTAAACGGCAAATTCATCTTGGTAAACATACGAAATCCGCTATTTTTACTTCCAACCATTTTAATGGCGGACCGCGTATTACCAATGCCAGTGATGGTGAAATTCGCTTTCAGTACAATGCCGCCCCGGTTGGTGATGGGGAACMGTTTACSCTGCRTAGCCARGGGAGGCCGGATTAACGCCTGSRYGRGGTRATACANNMYMTRTMKWRRYWWYWTTTWYCMKYYCMAATGTAACCARAWCACCAKTTTCATCCACTTMAAGGTTATAWKAAGTGTTGGTAGACATTCAGGRTGTCTTTATKYGGATAACCTSTTGATRCGYWAGATGATAGGTTGTYYRTYCGGACGGCGGATGTCAGTGGWGGTGATGTGAAATCRCCGGAAATGATGGTAWTATGWCCATGATGACCATGAGCGCAGCCTATGAAAAGGAGTGGATCCTGTTGGGGAGTGCGGTCGCTGAGCCGGATCGGGAAGATATTCGCCGTTGTCTGAACGGAGATGAAGAAGCCTACGCCCGGATTATCGAGCGGTATGAATCGAAAATTGCTGCTCAAATGTGGCGGTTTACTCGGGAGCATGGCGTACTGGAGGAGTTGGTTCAGGAAGTATTCGTGGAAGCCTATACCAGTTTGGCGAATTACAAAGGTAAAGCACCTTTTCTTCATTGGCTGCGGCGTATTGCAACTCGTGTTGGCTATCGATATTGGAAAATAAAGACGCGTGATAAAGATCGTCGGGATACATTGGCGGCTCATCGCGAAGAATGGTTGTCTCGTGGAAAACCGGAAAGCCCTTCAGAAGCGGGTGAGTTTGTATATTTATTATTGGATAAATTACCGCCGCAAGAGCGGATGATCCTGACATTGTTGTATTTTGAACAATGGGATACCGCAGAAATTGCCGAGCACATGGGATGGACGCGGTCCTTGGTGAAAGTACGGGCATTTCGAGCCCGAAAAAAACTGAAAGCATTTTTAGAGGAAGCGGGTTATGAATCAACCCAAGCGTGACATGTTAAGCGAAATCGAGCGAATGGCCCAGGTGGCTCGAGGTGATCACCCTCAACCTACCGATGTTTCGACGGCGGTGCTGCGCCGAATCCGTGTTGAAAAAACAATCATCAACGAACGCCCCCTCATGGTTTTTGCCATGGGGTCACTGGCTATGGCCTTGGTAGTATTGGCCGTGACTATGCCCACCATGCTTTCCATGATGGACCCGTTGAACACCTTATTTGAAACCACCCCATTGGCGTTATTGTAAGGGATTTTCATGAGCACCGATACCGACCATACCGCTTTGCCCAAGCCCCCGCGAACATGGCTTACCTTATTGATGGGTGCTGTACTCCTGATTTCCGGTGCCGTGATGGGCAGTGGTGTAACGGTGCTCTTCATCCAGAAAAATATGCAGCAGCGCTCGGAAGGTCCGCCGCCCCATTTCAATAAGCAGATGATACAGAAACTTTCGAGGGATCTTGAACTGACGGTCGATCAGCAAAAGGAAATACAGGCTATATTCGAAGCGAATCAAGAGCGATTTCGAAGTGTGCGTAGACAGGTTCGAGCGCAAGTTGAATCGGAGTTGTCGGGTGTACACGAACAAGTAGAAGCGGTCTTAACACCGAAGCAGGCGAAAAAATGGAACAAGAAGTTCCAGGATATGCGCAATCGATCCTTCCCGGGTTTTAGGGATAGACATTGGGAGCATGACCGAAGCGGGGTAAATAGAGATCGGGTGCAGCAGCGTAAACGACAGCAGATGAAAAAGGACGGAGGTAACTTGAAAAGAGACCGCGTGCCGAATCCATCTGATAACTCCGAAAGCGATACCGATCTGGAATCCACTGTTTCGCCAAACAAACCATAGATCACGTTAAAAAAAAGCCGTCCCGGTATAGTTCATATACCGGGACGGCATAATTTTTAAAAAATAGAGGACCCAAAAAGAAGAGAGTGGTTTCGAGCTATTGATTAAGGGGTATTGCAGGGTACTCCCTCCTCAATGGGTCGCTCTAGCCATATTAAACATTATGCGTACTCATTTTATGCCTGGCAAATATAATTTTTTATCAAACAATTACGCCACACGGCATATACAGGAAATGCAAAGTATAATAGTTCCAAAGAGGGGCAAAATGTTAGATAAAGATGTCATAAATGTGAGCATTATTTTATAGATAAATGGACCTGCAACTCTTCTAATATTTCGATTTACGTTATCTATACCGTCATGACAAGATAAAGGATGCTCTCGCGTCAAGGTTATCCTTTAAGAGATATGTCAGGTGATGAGTAGAAAATCATCCAGTTCATTTACAGAAATATATCTACCAACAACGGTTCTTTTCCCATATATAGATTCGGAATTATCTTTTACACTATTCGTGACCGAAGAGAATTTGTCCTTTGTGATTGTAACCGACATTGACGGGTCTGGCACTACAGGGGTAAATTCGGTAAGAGAAATCAAGCCTGACCTTGGCTGAAAAAAGGAGTCGTGATATGAAAGACAAAATGATGTGGAGTATAGCGTTGGTGATTTTGATGGGATTCCCCGTTTCGGTATCGGCTGCAACGCCGTTTGACGGTGGATGGGATATTATGCTCAAGATGCGGGGTCAGGAGCGGCCTGCAAAATTAGTCATTAAGGACAAAGACGGAGCGTTGAGTGGACTATGGATTTCTCCCCGTGGCAAAGATAAACTTCAAAACGTGAAAGTGGAAAACAACATGCTGCGTTTTGATCGTACGATGGAGCGGCAGAATCGTAAAATAGTGCTCAAGCACGAAGTGAAATTGAACGACGGAAAATTGGTGGGTAACATCATTACCCCCCGTGGGGAACGCCCCTTTAGAGGGAAACGGGCGAATAACGATTCTGACCAAGTTATATTTAATCGTGACCAGCGCGAAGGTCGTGGCGGCGGCGGTGAAGGTCGCTCGCGTGGACCTGGCGGCGAAGGGCGCCCTTCCTTCTCTGAGATCGTAAGCCGTTTTGATGCGAATGGAGACGGTAAACTTCAAAAAAGCGAAGCACCGGAACGTATGCTGGCTCACTTCGACCGCCTTGACAGCAACGGAGACGGGGCTGTTGATCCGGAAGAAGGAGCGCGCATCTCTGAGCGACCGCGTCAGAAAGGTCGTCCCTAAGAGTTTACTATTCATCAGAAAAGATTATAAGCAGGCACCGATTTCCATTGGTGCCTGTTTTTTTGCATATACGGTGATTAAACACAACGCGATTGGTATGCCATGATTGAATTGCCAGTCTGCTCATGAATTTCCTATACTACTCTCCTTTATGATTCAGCATGACCAAGAAGGGAAATCCATGAGCGATATTGATTCAATTCACGAGGAATGGAAGCGGGACGGGTGGTTTGTTTGGGAAGGGTATGACCCGTTTGAACATTATGTGGGCCCCATGTTCATGAAAGAAGTGGACGGCAGCTTTGTGAGCCGCATGGTGGTGGAGCAAAAGCATATCAACGGACAGGGAAATCTCCACGGCGGCATGATGATGACGTTTGCCGATTATGCGCTGTTTGCCATTGTGCATGAGCGACTGCAGGAGCAGGGCGCGGTAACGGTGACGTGCAACACGGAATTTATCGCCGCTGCTCAAGAAGGTCAACTCCTGGAAGCGAAAGGGGAGCTGGTACACGAGACAGGTCGCATGCTTTTTGTGCGAGGCCAAATTTTCTGTGGCGATACCATCCTCCTGAATTTTTCCGGTGTGCTGCGCAAGGTGAAGCGAAAAATTCAGTAAGAGGAGGTGGAGCCCCTTCGGGTCAGGGTTGCGACTGGATGAGGAGACCCCGTCGCGGCGAGCCAACAATGAGAAATGTCGAAACACTCATTTGAGATTGCGCACTTAACTTCGTTTCGTTCGCAATAACGTTTGGGGATAACTTTCAGGTGTTCCTGTCAATCTTCGGGGGCAGGATATAGGGGTAGGGTTTGCGGAGGATAGTACGATAGAAGGTGCGATCCCAGCGTTTGACCTTTTGTAGGAGTTCGTAGCCGGAGGCATCTTCTTTGTAGTAGGCTTGTACGTCGGCTCGGGTGATGGGGGTGCCCGAGATGTAGTGGGTGTTGGCTTCTTCTATGAGCGGTGCTACCAGCAATTCCAGGTCTTCTTTGATCAGGTTGCCGATGTAGTCCAGGAGTTGACCGCGCAGTGAATGGTATTTATCCATCACCTTGGGTACTTCCCGCATGAAGTACCAGCGGATGTAAAAAGGGACCGTGTTGGCGTAGTGCCGCCAGTTCAGAAGCTCCTTGCCTTGGTCGTCACGCATGAAGGGGGTGCTTACATCGAGATATACCACGTCGTCATCAAGAAAGGCCCAGTTCGCCAGCTGTCCGTCTGGTGCGAGTATAGGTGAGGTAGCTTGGGCGATGCGATCCCATACAGTGCGTGTGGCTTCCATAGCTTCTTCGATGGATAGTGTACGGAAATAAGCTGGGCCCAGCCGATCTGCCGGGAGTCGGGGCTGTACAGAATAAACGGTATAGGTTCCGTTGGGCGAATCAACGATACGGGAATCGCTGTCCACGCAGGTGATGCCCGCGGCTTCAAGCGCGGTAATATAGCTATTGATAGCGTCGACGATTTCCTGGGCATCTTCGCGCCGGGGAAAAACGGGTAAGCGTTTACAGGCGAAGTTCCCTTCCGGCGTTTGTACCATGAGTACCGTGGAAATTTCCCCGTAGCCGATGACGTGGAGATGGGATTCGTCCCGGGTAACCAGAGCGCGCAGCACTTCGTTCTCCAATTGGAGGAGTGATTCGTCGGGTATACGGCTCATTCGGTGCAGACCTGCTGTACACGGCCAATAAGGTCGCTTGCTTCATCGTCGGTGATAGTGAGTGGTGGTAAGAATTGCAGCACTCGGCGGTCGTTTCCAGAAGGGAAGGGGAAAACACCAGCTTCGAAAAGGCGCAAGAGGGTGAGGAAGGCCTGGCTTTCTTCTTCAAACTCCAGACCCATGAACATGCCGCGACGACGCAGACGAAAGGGTAGATTATGTAATTCTTCTTCGAAGCGTTCGCCCAGTTCGGTAACTCTTTTGAGGAAGCCCGGCTCCTCGATGATGTCCAGCACAGCCAAGGCAGCTACACAGCCAAGCTCCGCGCCGCCGAAAGTGGAAATATGTGAGGTGGGGTTACGACTTAGTATTTCGTGTATTTCGGGAGTCATGAGAGTGGCGGTGATGGGGTAGATGCCGCCGCTCAGGCCCTTGCCGGTAACGAGGATATCGGGAACGATCCCGTCATGCTGGTAACTCCATATTTTTCCTGTACGACCCAGTCCGCTTTGAACTTCGTCTACGATGAAGGCGGCACCGACAGCGTCGCAGGCTTGACGCACGGCCTGGAAATATCCTTCCGATGGTGGGCACATGCCCATGGTGGCGGGAATGCCTTCCAACAGTACGGCCGCAGTGTTACTGTCTACCGCTTGAGCCATGGCTTCAGGATCGTCCCAAGGTACCTGAACGAAGTCAGGTAGGGTGGCGTGGTAGAGTTCTCGGTATTCTGGATCGCCCGCTGCGAGAGATAACCCGGTGTGACCATGATACCCGCCTTGAGCAGAAACGATTTTCTGTCGTCCCGTGTGGGCACGAGCAGCTTTGATGGCAACGTCAATGGCTTCGCCGCCGCTTACCCCATAAACTACTCGGCTTAAAGCATGGCCGGTGGTGGCGGAGAGGCGTTCGCCAAGCTGGGCACGCAACGGGGAGCCGAAGTGGTGGTTGGCAATATCCAGTTTGCCCAGAGCCTCTTGCACGGCTTGAACGACTCGCGGGTTGTTGTGGCCCAGGTTGTAGCACCCGCCGTTGACGTGGCAGTTGATATATTCTTTTCCCGAATACGCATCAGTGAAGGTGATGCCGTTCCGTTTGCCCAATACCAATTTAAAGCCGAAACCTTCCCATAGGTCCAGTTTTCCGGGGGATACGTATTGGCGAAACACGTCAGCCATGTCGTCGTAGGATTGGTAAGGCAGCGGATAGTCGCTGAAAGGTCCTGAATTGTCGGTCATGAGGGGAACTCCTGCATCAATACAGCGCAATGATTTTAGGCACATACCATAACGAGACGAGGTGTATGGAGTCAACGGAGAGTTGCTAAGTGGATGGACACTGGGATAGTGTAATTTATTATTGYGATTGATGGTTTAAATCTACAGAAGGTGAGCCGTTTGCCCTTGCATCGGGCTTTCACAAAGTACGTTAATRAAAATACAAGGAGTACGACCCATGATGAATCATAAACAAAGAGGTATTCTGCTGGTTTTAGCTTTACTGATGGGGGGCWTGCCCATGTAYGCCACCGCAGCGGAAGTGAGTTCGGGCGAAAAGGCCGTAACAGGGTATCCGGATCTGGTTCGGCGGTCGGTGGAATTTTGGAGCGATGGTACTCGGCTGGCCGGGGATATTACGTATCCCAAAGGAATGAAAGATGGCGAAACGCTTCCGGGTATCGTGTTGTGTCACGGTTGGGGCGGCAAGAAATCTCATTTGAATATGCAGATTGGGCCCATGTTCGCCCAAGCAGGGTATGTAGTTTTCACCTTTGATTATCGGGGATGGGGAGAGAGCGACAGTCGACTGATCATGCTGGATGCCATGCCCAAGCCGGGGGCAGACGGCAAGATGACCGTGACGGTTCAAGCGGTTCGGGAGTTGGTTGATCCGCTGGATCAGCAAGAAGATATCGATGCAGCCATCACATTTATTGAAGGGGAAAGCATTGTTGATGCGGATCGCATCGGCATCTGGGGTTCCAGCTTTGGCGGAGGCCATGTGATTTGGCGCGCAGCCCATGACTCTCGCGTGAAATGCGTGGTGGCTCAGGTAGGCGCCATGGACCAGCGTCTGGGGCTGGTGCGGGGTAATACGCTGGCTCAGGTTCAGGCTGATAAAATCAAGCGGGTTCGCGGTGAGATTTCTCCGGTGCCGTTAGGGGATGATAAACCAAAAGGGTTGGTGGGATCGCCGTACTACGACCGTTTCATGGATTTTGTTCCAGTAGATCACGCTGACAAGATTACCGTTCCGGTGATGATTCTTGATGCGGAGTTAGAGCATTATTTCGATATCAAGGATCACGGTCGTCGCGTATATGAAAAACTTCAGGGGCGCGTGCCAGTGGTATATCACGCATTCAAGGGTATGAAACATTACGACGTGTACAGTAAGAATCTCAAGGAAGTGATGGCACTGGAGATACCTTGGTTTGATAAGCACCTGAAAGGGAAGTAGGCCGAAATAATCTTATTCGCCGGTGGCCGATGCATGTGAATCGGTCATCGGCTTTTTCATGCTTACCAGTCGCTCTAACCGATAATAAGCGAGTTGCGAATCGGGAACTTTTTGTTGGAGGAGCTGCCACTGGTCGCGGGCAGACTGAGTCTGTCCCAGCAGGGCAAGTGCTTCACCCCATTCCGCCAGCAGACCAAAATGAGGTTTGTCGGGATTGTAA
>NVWG01000094.1 GCA_002746185.1 Candidatus Hydrogenedentota bacterium | reverse complement strand
TTAGCGACGCTACGACCATTACTCTCTGTATTTGACGAAGAAGTAACGCTAGCTTGTTAATTGGTATTTTTTTAATGTTTTTCATATTATCCCCAAACATCCCCTCAGACTAAGAGAAAAAACGTTAATCGATTGTAATTGCTTTCGTTGTTGACTGAAAGGATCTTGTTAAATGCTGTATAAAAATCCAAAAGAAGCCGGTGACTAAGGCGACATTGTGTGCCGGGTAAAACGTCGATGGATCCCGCTCACCGTAGATAGGATAATCCAACTGCAACATGTTCTTTGAAATAAAATAGAGTGGGATCAACCACACCCACTTGTAACCGGTATCAAGATATACCTCATAGACAATCACGACCATAAACGTCAATGCCGGACCGGATATCCCAACGTAAAACAGGACAGCGGGATAAAACCACCATATCCAAGCCATGACCACGCATCACCTGGAGCGGAAACTGGTGCAGCGATGATGTGTAATATAGGGTGATATACGACAGTTACCTACTTCTTGATGTTTCCTGGGTACAGCTAGACATTCATCACGAGTGGGCCCCAGCCCTCGCGAGGTTCGCGCCAGGCAAGATCGTTGATCTTGGGATCGCTGGTGATTAGTCCATTTTCGTCCAACTCAAGTTTCTTGCCAGCGCGGGCGCAGAGATTGCCGAGCTGAATATTCGCTGTCATTGGACCTGAATAGCTGAAATTAGATTGGCTGAACTCTCGGGGCTTGTCCCCTCTGCATGCTGCAAAAAATTCTTGATGATGCCCGGGAGAGCGCTCGAGAAGTTTCTTTGGAGCACCGAATTCTTTGCGCTTTGTATCCGGAATAAGCCGTGTATTATCCCAGTAGTCACCTTCTACGAGCATTTTTCCTTTTGTGCCGATAACGAGGTTTCCTGTTCTTGGTAATTCTTTCCCATCGACCTTCAGTTCCTCTGGTGTCTCCGGCATGTAGGGTTTGCCTGCCTCGTCTTTTCCTTCGTACCAGTAGGTGGTAAAGCCAGGTCGGTCACTCTTGGCGCGGTAGGTACTTTTTATCACCATGCCGCGTGGCCACTGGTCTTTAACGGGGCCGGTCATGATAATGGGTTCCACGATAGCCGCATAGCCGGGATCCATAATGGCATAAATTCCATCGGTGGTGTGACATGCCATATCGCCGAGCGCGCCTGATCCAAAATCGGCAACCCCACGCCAGTTAAAGGTGTGATAGGGGCCTCTGCGTTGATTTTCTTTTCGATCCGCGAAGGGTCTCATCTGTGCCGGTCCAATCCAGGCTTCCCAATCGAGGTTGTCAGGAATGGGACTGGTATGAGTTGGGCGATCTCCGCCTTGGGGCCAAACGGGTCGGTTAGTCCATGTATGAAACTCCACAACATCACCAATGGCACCGCCCTTAATATATTCGTATGCACGTCGCCAGCCGTTTCCAGCGTGTCCCTGGTTGCCCATTTGGGTTACGACGCTGGTGTTTTTTGCATATGCAGCTGTGAGCAGTTTTGCTTCTTGTACCGACCATGTCAAGGGCTTCTCGGTGTAACAATGGATGCCCATGGATACGGCCGTCATCGTGGGTGCGAAATGAGTATGATCCGGTGTCGCTACGAAAACAACATCGAGTTCGCCCTGATGATTTTCAAAGACCTTCCGCCAATCGGTATACCCGGTCGCCTTATCCCACCCCTCTTTTCCCAGAACTCCGCTCCAATGGTTTTTGTCCACGTCGGCGAAGGCAATAGCTTGAAGGCCGGCCGAGTGAGAATTTCCCGTATGGCTACCCGCCTGGCCGCCCGTGGCGATAAATCCGACCTGGAGTTTTTCATTGAGTCCCTGTCCTCGAACAATGTTGGGAAACCCAAAAGTGGAAGCAGCTCCGATGGCAGCAGCACTTGTCATAAACTGGCGACGTGAAATTTTTGACATTTGAAACCCCTCGATATTTGTCTATTTGAATGTACTTCGTTCGATGGAATGATATCAAACTGTATGAGCATCATAGCAAACGAGAGCTTTGTGTTTCATCCGTTATATTGGCAGGAAGGGGAGTCGTATCAACTTATACGAATGATCCTGAAAACATAGACGGGAAGTTGTCGAGACCCTTTATTTACTGCGCTAGAGGTGATCGTCTGGAAAACCCGGATCGTCGGGGATGTGCGATGGGATTTCGTTGACTTCCGGGATTGGATTAAGGTGGGCATGTCGACGTCCGACGATAATCATGATTATTGCTGTCACGTACATCAATAGGCCGTAGATACTTGGAACCATGGCCATTTGTGGCGAATTGAGCAGCGTCAAGGGCACCATCATGCCGATGGTCGCGTTCTTGATGCCAATCTCGATGCCGAGCGTCAGGCTATCCCGAAATCCGGCGCGAGCGACCCAGCCGCACGCGAGTCCGATGGAGGCACCTATTAAATTAAGTATGATAACAGGAGGCCCCGCGTTGACCAGTAGGTCAACCAGGTCGTGCCGGTTACTGTATGTGATGAAACCGATGAGTATCACGAGGACGACCATTCCGAACGCACTGACCGCCCCTTCCAACTTGCCCGCGAGCTCCGTGTTACGAGCGCGAATAAACATGCCGATAGAGACCGGAACAAGAATTATTGCGCCGAGCGTTACCACGGAGTCGATAAATGGGAGTCGAATGGCTTCTTCCAAGACTTGATCGGTGAACAACCCCAGCGCGAAGTTGGTGAAAATGGGAATGGTCAGAATTGTAATGAGACTTGCAAGAGCTGTCATGAGGATGGATAAGGCGAGATTTCCCTTTGCAAGAAAGGCGAATATGTTGGAGGTCGCGCCACCGGGGCAAGCCGCAACGATGACCAGGCCCACCGCGATGTTTTCTGACAGATCGAGTGCATAAGCCAAGCCAAGAGCAATGCATGGCATCACGAGGATTTGCGCAATGCTTCCTATCACCAAGGCCTTGGGGTAGTAGACGACATTGTGGAAATCACGCGGTCGGAGTGACAGCCCCACGCCGATCATGATGATAGCCAGAGAAACCGGTAGACCTATCTCCACGAATGGATTATTGGCAAGTCCGTTGACTGCTGCTTCTTCGGTACCATCCATGATGAGCTAGCTCCCGTATCTGTGAGAGCCACTCATGTTGATATTTTCATATAGTATTGGCTCGATTGATTTCATGCATCATCATTCTATAGATGTGAATTCCATGATTCAAGAATAGATGGTAATAAATGGTGGACCGTAACTGATTGTTGCACGTACATTACGATGGTCCTGTGTTACGAGTGGCGAACCAAACTTATAACGATGTGGAGCAGTTGAATTAGCTGGCGGCTTGGTTTGACGGGTCGACCTACGCCCAAGAATATAGCCTGAACGGGCTGGCGGAAATTGTATTTTAATTTGTGACCGGGCTACACTAGCCTTTTGATTTTATTGAGGGAGTCGAGCGCATGAGTTATGATTTTTTGACGGTGGAGCGGGATGGATTTGTGGCGGTGGTGACGTTGAATCGTCCTGATAATCTGAACGCGCTTAGCGTGGATTTGATGAATGAGATTTGCGATGTGGCGGATAGTTTTGAGTACGACGTGGAGACGCGGGCAGTGGTGTTTGCCGGGGCGGGGAAACATTTTTCGGCGGGAGCGGATCTGAAGGATCCGAAGCGGCTGGCGTTGAATGAACTGTCGCTGAATGAGCGGCGGCGGTATACCCATCTGGGTCAGAAGATGGTGAAGAAGCTGCTGGACATCAATCAGATTACCATTGCCGCGATAAACGGCGTGGCGTTGGGTGGCGCAGGGGTGATTGTGTCGGCACTGGATTTTCGTGTGGGCGCATCGGATTGCCGAGTGGGGTATCCGGAGATTGACTTGGGTATGAACCTGAGCTGGTTTGGGCTGCCGTTGTGTCTGCGTCTTGTGGGACCGTCACGGGCGAAACGAATGGTGATTCTGGGGCAGCAGGAAGATGCGGCCACGCTGGAGCGGTGGGGCTTTCTGGATGAGGTGGTGCCGCCGGATCAGTTGATGGATGCGGCCATGAATATGGCGCGAGCCTATGCGAAGAAGCCGCCTATTCCGGCGCAGATGATCAAGCGCAGTGCCAATGCCATCGCGTCAGGCTTTGATCAGGCGCTGATGCACATGGATACGGATCAATTTATCCTCACCACCATGACCAAGGATTTTCAAGAGGGTATTTCGTCATTTATGGAAAAGCGTGAGCCAGATTTCAAAGGCGACTGAGGGGGAGGTGCGGCGGGGAATGTTGCCCAAAAAAATTTCGGGAAAACCAGTTTCGCTCCTATTTGTGTAGTGTGCATTTTGTACCCTGCCCTGGGATGATATAGCATCGTCCCTTCGGGGCTGGGGAAGCCTATTATGTAGGCGGTTCGCGAACTGCCCCTACATTATATACATCCGTATATGCATCTGTTGAATCGGTATTATCTGCGAATAAAAAAGATCGGTTTGTTCTGCTTAATACATGGCTATGCTGATGCACGGGTTCAGAGTAGTCGGCTTCCCAGCTTGAGTCGGGTTAGGGTGGTGGGCCATTTGGCGGCGAGGGGGTTGGTGACGTAGGCGGTTTCCAGGGACAGTGACCCGTTGCTGGTGGCGATTACAGGTCGTGGGGTTATGGATAGAACGGTGCCGGGTGCGGCGGCGGGGTCGCCGGGTTGTATGTGAGTTTGGGTGACGCGCACGACGCGCCCGTGGTGGGTGAACCAGGCGGGGTAGTAGGCGATGGATGCGCGAATGAGGCGGTCCAGTTCCTGTGCGGATCGGTTCCAATTTATTTTCGCGAACTCTTTGGTGATGCGGGGATCGTAGGTGGCCAGCGTCTCTTCTTGGGGTGTAGATACCAATCCTGTGTCGTCAATTTGGTCTACTACGTCCAGCACCATATCCCGGGCCGTGTCGCAGGCCTTGTAATATATCGTCATGCTGGTGTCGCGATCTCCGATGGCGTAGGAGCGCTGCGCTACGATGGGGCCGGTGTCGATTTTTGCCTCGGTGATGTGGAAAGTGGATCCCGATTCGGTGTCGCCTTGAAGAATGACATGGGCAAAGGGACTGGGTCCGCGATGTTTGGGCAGGAGCGAGGAGTGGACGTTGATGCATCCGATTTTTGGRATAGCCAACAGGGACTCGTTGAAAATGACGCTGAATCCGCAGCTGATGAGCAGGTCGGGTTTCAGGGCGCGAAGTTGATCCCGTTCGTCTTCATTCTGATYGGTTAGCCATAATGTCGGTATGCGGTAATCGGCAGCGAGGCTAAGTGGCGTGTCTTCGGTCGTGAAAATATGGGAGCGCACGATTTGGGCGCGACGCTGCAGAGGTGTGTAGTGATTCCCATTTTGGAGGGTGCCGACGATAGTGTGGTTGGAATGGAGGAGGGGTTCCATGACGGACACGCCGAGTCGGCCCGATCCTGCAATAACGATGCGCATGTGGATTCCCTTCCCCCGATGGGATTCGGCTTAGCCTATCAGAAATCCTTTTTGGAATCGATAATGAGTGTGACGGGGCCGTCGTTGATGAGATGCACGTCCATGTGTGCGCCGAATACGCCCGTTTCGACTTGGATGCCGTTGGCTTGTAGGTGTTCGATGACCCGTTCGTATAAGGGGATGGCGATTTCGGGGCGAGCCGCTTTTATGAAAGAGGGGCGGCGACCTTTCCGGCAGTCTCCGTGTAGAGTGAACTGGGATATAAGCAGGATAGCGCCGTTAGTGTCGATAAGAGAACGATTAAAATTCCCATCATCATCGTTGAAGATACGCAATTTAGGGATTTTGTCGGCGATCCAATCTGCATCGGATTCTGTGTCGTCCACTTCTACACCCAGAAGCACCATCAAGCCTGCGTCGATCTGCCCAACGACTTCATTGTCGACTGTGACGGATGATTCCGTTACACGTTGCAATACGGCTCGCATACGTTCTCCTGTTGGATGGCTCGTTGCGCATAGTGTAAAGGAGAGGGGATGCCAAGTACATAGCGGATCAGGATTTTCGTCCACCGAAGACAGCCAGCTCATAAATACGGAAGAAACAGTCCACCTGTTTATGGAACCCGTTATGCATACGACGGGTCATAATGATGGTGGCACGAGACGACCAAGAGTATATACTGTAGCTGTCGGGCGCGACCGAAGGAGGTTTGTTGTGATTATAGGTGTACCCAAGGAAATTAAGGAAGATGAAGCAAGGGTAGCGTTGGTGCCGTCGGGGGTGGGTGCTTTTGTAGCTCACGGTCACACTGTGCTGGTGGAACAGGGCGCYGGGCTGGGCAGCGGCATTCCCGACAGTGCCTACCGAAAAGCCGGGGCGCGGATGGTGCAAAAGGCTGCGTCCGTGTGGGAGCGGGCGGAACTTATTGTGAAAGTGAAGGAGCCGTTGGGCAATGAACTCCGGCTGATGCGGTCCGGACAGATCATCTATACCTACCTGCATCTGGCATCCAATGAGAAACTGACTAAGGCACTCATGCGGCGCGGTGTGACGGCTATCGCGTATGAAACTATTCAACTGGACAGCGGTGCGCTGCCGTTGCTGGTGCCCATGAGCGAGGTGGCAGGTCGACTGGCGGTACAGAAAGGTGCGCAATGTTTGGAATCCATTTTGGGCGGTCGGGGTATCCTGTTGAGCGGTGTGTCGGGTGTGAAGCCTGCTGACGTGGTGATCCTGGGTGCAGGTGTGGCGGGATCCAATGCGTGTCGGGTAGCAGTGGGTATGAATGCTCATGTGTCGGTGATGGATATTAATCCGCAGAAGTTGGCGTATCTCTATGATGTGATGGGTGGTAAAGTGACGACGATTATGTCCAACCCGGCGAATGTGGAAGAAGAAGTGTCCAACGCGGATCTGGTGATTGGTACCGTTCTGGTGCCGGGAGCGCGAACACCTCGGCTGGTGAGTCGCAAGATGGTACGTCAGATGCGGAAAGGATCGGTATTGTTGGATATCGCTATCGATCAGGGCGGCTGCGCGGAGACATCTCGCCCAACGACGCATGGTGACCCGGTATATATGGTGAACGATGTGGTGCATTATTGTGTGGCAAATATGCCGGGGGCCGTTCCGCGAACATCTACCTATGCGCTGACGAATGTAACGCTGGAATACGGACTGCTGTTGGCGGATAAAGGCTTCGACCAGGCCGTAGAAATGAATGAGCCGTTACGCAAAGGTGTTAATGTACATGATGGTAAAATTCGATATGAGGCCGTTGCAAAAGCGTTGCAGCTGCCCTTTTCTGCCTTATAGGGTTAGTGGAAAGGTTGTGGTTTGAGTACAGAACGTATGCAGCAGGACGTACAGTTTCTGGCGGGTAGGCTGGAGCACCGCCATGGCGCCACGGAAATGGAGCATAAGGCGGCGGAATATCTGGAAGAACGATTTCGGAGCCATTCTCACTTTACGTTTAAAGATACTGTACCGACGATTGAGTCGAGCCTGATGTTGTATGCCATGTATTACGGTGAGTTTCTTGTCGTGGCACTGCTGGCAACATGGCTGTCCTGGTTCGCATTYGGRTATGGGGTGTTTGTTTTTRCTGCGTATTTGGCGGAGRTATGYGGWTATCGAATWYTGAGTCGMTTTTTACCCAARTTTGARTCGAACAACATYACYGCMCATTTCCACGCRACGCGYCCMGARAAGMGATTGRYKATMGTGGCCAATTACGATACGGGRCTWWCWGGAGAGCTGTCMGGSGTATTTCGWAATGGAAARCTGCATCGCGGGCATACGCTTATCGTTATATCCAWKATGGCGATTATAGTCAGTTGTGCGGCGCAGGGGTTGGGTACATTTTCTGATGCGTCGGTGGATGTCTGGATGCTGATACGATGGTCGGCGGTAGTGGCGCTCATGGCGGGAGCCTATACGCTGTATGTTACCGCGAAAGGAAGCGACTACGTTCGTGGAGCGAATAACAATGCCTCGGGCGTAGCGGTGCTGTTGGAACTGGCGGGAAAATTGGTAGACGAACCTCTGGATACGACAGACGTGTGGCTGGTGGCTGTGGGAGCCCACGAATCGGGTCCGGGAGGAATGCAGCAGGTGATGCAGCAGCAGGATTTTGGCCGGGCCAAGACCTATTTCATTAGTATTACCGGAGTGGGTGCGGGGCAACTGAGCTATACCACCGGGGAAGGGATATTGCAGTCCAGCAAGACTTCCAAAGAGCTGGTGGGGTTTGCGGAAGAGACGGCGAAGGAGATTCCTGCCCGGCCGGAAGTATATCGTGGCTTGCCTACCTGCGCGTATGTGCCGTTGATGCGGGGGTATAAGGCGTTGTCCGTACTGGGTATGGATTCGGAGCATCAGTTGGCGTATGCCCAGTCGGATATTGACGATGTGAACAAAGTGGATGCGGAGAAATTGGCGGATGCGGCGGCGTTTGTGGAGTCCGTAGCGCGAAAATTGGATCGATCTGCGTGATACGGTAGAATAGGCGACTATTTGGAATGAATCGCTATATAGGGGAGAGTCGTTTATGAAGTTGCCACCGCAGATTTTTCGTGAGTATGACGTTCGGGGTATTGCCGGTAAGGATTTGACCGAGGAGACCGTAGAGCTTTTGGGTAAAGCCTTCGCTGTGTATCTGAAGGGGAAGAAAAAGCATAACTGTGTCGTGGTGGGACGGGATGGCCGTCTTACATCCAAAGGTTTCGCCAATGCTGTAATCGACGGGCTGACCTCGTGCGGCGTGAATGTAATTGATATTGGTCTGGTGGGTACGGGGGTTACGTATTTTGGTTTGTTCGGATTGGATGTAGACGGTGGGATACAAATCACCGGGTCGCACAATCCCAAGGAATACAATGGTCTGAAAATAGCTGTAGGGAAATCCACCATTCATGGCGAGGAAATCCARAWSRYRAWWMSYRKYRYMRMMARRKRCGTGYWTSYYGTRSMKMAWMWWCMKSWKRYYMKYAYMCRWWTGKWTMTCAWWCMYAKSYRCATTWSTCGGATGGCTCGCGGTATTAAACTTAAACGGAAGTTGAAGGTTGTGGTGGATGCGGGTAACGGCGTGGGTGGTAAGTTTGGTCCCGAGTTGTTCCGGAGATTGGGGTGTGAGGTGGTGGAATTGTATTGCGAAGTGGACGGGAATTTTCCCAATCACCATCCCGATCCAACACTGCCATCTACATTGAAGGATCTTATTCGTAAAGTAAAAAAAGAGAAGGCCGATTTGGGGATCGCATTCGATGGTGATGCGGATCGGATCGGCGCGGTGGACGAGAAGGGGACGATTATCCCTGGCGATATTCTCCTGCTGTTGTTTGCCCGGTCAGTATTAAAAGACAAGCCCGGCGCGGCTGTTGTGGGTGAGGTAAAATGTTCTCGCACGATGTACGAGGATATTGCCAAACACGGCGGACGTCCCATCATGTATAAAGCAGGGCATTCCCTTATCAAGGACTGTATGGTCAAGGAAAACGCGTTATTAGGTGGGGAAATGAGCGGTCACATGTTCTTTCGCCACCGCTGGTATGGCTTTGATTGTGCGATTTATGCGGGGGCACGTCTGTTGGAATTTGTGGCATCCAGCCGTAAACCGTTGAGTGCTCATTTAGAAAAATTACCCAAGACCTTTGTGACGGATGAAATTCGTATCGAGACTACTGACACGAAAAAGTTTGAAATCGTAGCGAAGGCCACGGCATTTTTCCAGGAACAGGGATTTGAAGTGAATACGATTGATGGGGCACGAATTGAATTCTCCGATGGATGGGGTTTGGTACGCGTGTCCAATACGTCGCCCATGTTGGTGATGCGTTGCGAGGCAGAAACGAAGAAGCGAATGAACGAAATCAAGAGGCTTGTTGAAGGGAAGATTAAGGACTTCAGTTGAACCGGTTTTAAAATTGGAGATATTTTCGAATTGAATATCATTCCAAAGAGTATTGAAGGAAGATTTTTATTTTCCCCTTGTTTATTCTCCCCTTGAGGGGAGTTAGAGGGGTGTTTGGCGCGGGGCGTAACGTTACACCCCCCTTGATCCCTCCTCAAGGGGGGAATAGAAATATGGACATCTCCATTTTTTTAAAAGGCACACTGTATGGACGTTCTTATTGCCGGGGCATCGGGACTGATTGGTAAAGCCTTGATGGCTGCCTTTCAAGCGGATGGGTGTAGTGTGCGTACGTTGGTGCGTCGCGATGCTCAATCGGAATCCGAGCTGTTCTGGGATCCGGTAAAGGGAACTCTCGATTGGCCCGATGGCTATTCACCGAATACGGTTATCTGTCTTTCCGGTGCTAATGTGGCAGGAAAGCGATGGTCCTCATCCTACAAGCAGGAAATTCTGGATAGCCGCGTGAGATCCGTATCGTTGCTGGCGAAGACGATAGCCGCATTGCCAAAACCACCTTCGCTATTCGTTACGGCTTCCGCTGTGGGAATTTATGGATCGAGTCGTGGTGATGAGTTGTTGACAGAAGAATCATCCAAGGGAGCGGATTTTCTGGCGGATGTGTGCCAACAATGGGAGACCGCCGCACAGCCAGCCGTGGATGCAGGGATACGAACTGTTCATTTACGATTCGGCATTGTTCTGGCGAAAACCGACGGGGCGTTGAAGAAAATGCTGCTGCCATTTCGACTGGGGCTGGGCGGTCCCATCGGTTCAGGTCAACAGTATATGAGCTGGGTGACGCTTGATGAGGCAGTGAATATAGCCCGTTTCGTCGTGCAGCATGATACGATCCATGGACCCGTCAATGCGGTAGCTCCCGAAGCGGTAACGAATCGCACCTTCACACGTTCATTAGGCATGGCCATACATCGGCCGACGGTGTTTCCATTGCCAGCGGTGATCGTCAAAGCAATGATGGGGGAGATGGGTGAGGCTTTGCTGCTGGGAAGTACCCGCGCTGTGCCGGAGAAATTATTGGATGCAGGATATACATTCCAATCACCTGCATTGCGGGAAGCTCTCTCCGCCGTACTGAGCTCGTGACCGTCCCAGCCACCGTGCTACCATTATGATATGGATGAATTGATCCGACATAAACGACTCCAACAAACGGCCATGGGTGCAAGTCTTATAGTCGCGGTACTCATGCTGGTGGGGAAAATTTCCGCATATTGGATTACGGGCAGTACGGCTATCCTCTCTGATGCGGCGGAGTCGGTTGTCCATATCGTGGCTACCGGATTCGCGGCGTTCAGTCTGTGGTATTCCACACGCCCGGCAGACAGAACTCATCCTTATGGACATGGGAAAATTGCGTATTTCTCTGCTGGGTTCGAGGGGGCTCTCATTCTTTTTGCGGCGTTGGTCGTGATCTATATGGGAATCAAGGCATTGATCGTTGGGCCGGAACTTCAACAATTGGGTATTGGATTGATGATAACGGGGGTGCTTGCTGGCATCAATTTCCTGCTAGGTTATTATTTGATATTTGTGGGAAATAAAACGTCTTCCCTGGTTTTGGTTGCCAATGGGAAGCATGTGCTCACGGATATGTGGACCTCGCTGGGCGTACTGGTAGGGGTGGCACTTGTATATTTTACTAATATTGTTTGGCTGGATCCGGCAATGGCTATTCTTTTTGGATTCAATATTTTAATCAGTGGCGTGCGCCTTATCCGACGATCTTTTCAGGGGTTGCTGGATGAAGCAGATCAGGAGCAGACGAAGCTGCTGCTGGCATGTCTTAACAAGTCGGTAGAAGACGGGGTGTTGTTAGGGTTTCACCAACTGCGGCATCGTGAAACCAACGGCATTATGTGGATTGAAGTACATCTGCTGCTCCCCGATGACATGCCTAATCTGGAGGCTCACAAGCGAGCCACATCGGTGGAGGAAGCCGCCCGGAATKTATTTCCGGATTACACCGTGAATATGACTACTCATGTGGAGCCTATTACGCATGATCAAGCCCATCCAGCGGGTCATGAAGTGCTTACGGCTCCTTTTGCCAGTGAAGAGCAGGGTTAAACTCAAAATTACATATCCCCTCGTAACCCTAATAAACACATGTAGTTATGTCCTTGATACATCTTTTTCCCTTTGCTCGGTTTGTCAAAAACTCTATTTCCCGGCYATAATTTTTAAAGTGAGGTAACAATGGGGGAGTAACAATGCCGACTTTTGCCTATGTGGCTAAGGGCCGCGACGGTAGCATGAAAAAGGGTACGCTAGCCGTTCAAAACCGAAAAGTATTACAAGAAACGCTAAAAAAGCGTGGTCTTACCGTGGATACCAAATCCATTACGGAAAAGGGGAAAGGCCTTAAGAACTTGACTGGACGAAAGGTCAAGGCAAAAGAGCTGCTCATCTTCACTCGTCAATTGGCGACCATGATTAATTCGGGTCTGCCATTGTTGCAATGTCTGGATATCCTGGCTGAGCAGACGGAAGACCAGACGTTTGCCGGTATTATCGACAAGATTGGCTCGAATGTGGAAGGGGGGGAGACCCTTTCGGATGCATTACGTGAGTATAAGCGCGCTTTTCCTGAATTGTACGTGAGTATGGTACGAGCTGGGGAAGCTAGCGGAGAATTGGATAATGTGCTGATTCAGTTGGCAGATTATTTAGAGGCCAGTGAAGATTTGAAGCGTCGGGTACGCGGTGCGATGGTATATCCCGTGGTGTCGTTGTTCATCATCATGCTCATTTCTTCTGGTTTGATTCTTTTCGTTGTACCGCAGTTCCAGAAAATTTTTGAGGAAATGGGTGCAACCCTGCCTGCACCAACCATGTTGTTAATCACTATTAGCGAGACACTGCGCAGTTGGAAAGCTCTCGTAGTTGTGGGCGCGGTTATTGCCGGCGTGATGGGTTTGAAAGTGTACAACGAAACAGAGTCGGGCAATTACAATATTGATAGATTTAAATTAAAAATGCCCGTGTTTGGTATGTTGCTTCGGAAGGTGGCGGTGAGTCGTTTTACACGGACGTTGTCTACGCTTATTCGCAGCGGTGTTCCCATCCTTCAGGCATTGGAAATTGTGGAAAGCACGGCAGGCAGCGCGGTTTTCGGCAAAGTAATCCGRGATGCMGCTGAAGCAGTTCGKAAYGGTGAAACCCTGGCYGARCCKTTGGGGCGCAGCGGCGAATTTCCGCCTATGGTTACGCGCATGATATCTGTGGGTGAAAAGACGGGTGCGTTGGAAACGATGCTGGAAAAAATCGCCGACTTTTATGACAGCGAGGTGGAGGCTTTGGTGGATAACTTGACGTCCATGCTGGAGCCCATCCTGCTGGTGGTTATGGGGATAGTGGTTGGCGGGATTATCATCGGCTTGTTTATGCCCATCATGAACCTGTCCACCATCGTCAACTAATACATTTTARATTTGWGAMTTRMAGCTGGATCCGAAAGGATCCAGCNTTTTTTTGTAACTATTTRCGTTTTAAAGAGTTATGAGCATAAAAAAGGACTGATTAGGCCTAAAGTTTATAACGAGTAAGGCCGATAAGATAAGTACAGGGGGCTTGGGATGGTCCTTTCTTTGTCTTAATAATAAGAAGTAGTCAGGAGGTGTTATATGGGCGGATTATTCAGTGCCGGAGGCTTAATATCCGGGATCGATACGAATTCGCTGATTGCTCAACTGTTACAGTTGGAGCGCCAGCCCATCGTGCGCATAAACCAGAGAATTGCTTCGTTGAATACCCAAAAAGAGGGTATTGGGGATCTGCGCACACAGCTGCAATCTTTGCGGAGTACGGTACAGGATTTTCGTTTTGGCCTAGATTTCAGTAAAYTTAATCTGGCTTCTACGGAGGAGTCTATTTTAACGGCAAATGCATCTGGATCGAATCCGGCCTCGGGTTCTTTTTCTGTGGATGTTTTGCAGCTCGCCAGTGCAACCATTGCGGCAAGCAGCAGTCGAATTGGCGGGGCCATCAATCCTGCTACGGCGTTTGCCAGCAGCGGGGTAAGTGAGGCCGTCGAGTCGGGCACGTTTACTATCAATGGCACTCAATTTAATTTCGATTTTTCTACGGCGAGTTTGAATGATGTCGTTAACGGGATCAATGCCAGCGGAGCCAATGTTAACGCTGCGTACGATGCTGTAAATGATAGTATTTCCTTTACCAATACTATCCCAGGGGATACGAGTATCATCAATTTCGGCGCTGGGGATGATACGAGCAACTTCTTATCTGTGTTAAATGTTGAGAATGCGTTGCAGATAACCAACGGCGGCGGGGTTACGGAAGTAACCAGCTCCAGTCCGTTGGGCGCGATCAATCAAGGTAATTTATTGAACGCGGTGAATTTTGGCGGCGGTGCCATTTCGGGTGGCAGCTTCTTTGTGAACGGGGTTCAAATCAATGTGGATCCCACGGTGGATGGTCTGACGGATGTGTTGGAACGTATCAACAATTCTGACGCGGGTGTAACAGCTACGTTTGATCCCATTACTGACAGCATTAGAGTGGTTTCGGAAAATCTGGGTAGTCGAACGGTAGGGTTTACTTCGGGAACGAGCAATTTTCTGGATGTACTGAATCTGACTACTTCGATTCAGACTGCGGGTCAGGATTCTCAGTTTACGGTAGACGGGGGGCCGGTACTAACACGAAATTCAAATGATATTTCCGACGTGATAGGCGATGTGACCTTCACATTGGGCAGTGTTGGGACGGCCTCGATTACGGTATCCGATGATGACGATTCGGTAATCGAAAGTATTAACGAATTTATTACTGATTTCAATGAATCGATTACCAAAATTGCGGAATTGATTGGTGATAACGGCAATTTAAGAAACGACGGTTCGATACGCAGTATTAAGAATTCCCTTCAGACATTTGTGTTTCAGCAGGTTTCCGGGCTGGGCGGTGCTTTCCAGAGTCTTTTGGATATCGGATTATCCACTGGCGATGACTTTGATCCGTCGGCGGTATTCCAGCTTGAGTTGGATGAGGATAAGCTCAAGGAGGCRCTTCTTGGTAATCGTTTAAACGTGGAGCGTTTGTTCGCKAATGAWGCTGAGGAYGGTATCGCGGATGTTATGTTTGCGTTTCTGGAYGAAGCCACCAAGTCGGGTGGATTTCTGGATGACCGTTCGAAGGCAAATGGCAGTATTGACAAACAAATAGTAGTATTGAATGCGAGTATCGAGCGTATTGAGAATCGCATTGAAGTTAAAGAGGCTCGACTGCGTAGACAGTTTGCCAACATGGAGCGATTGCAGAGTGCATTTCAATCGCAAGCTGGCGCGTTGGGTAGTTTGGGTGCGGGATTTGGTGGATTTTAGGGTATACTCAGGAATATAGCAAAGGGGGATTTCATGACACCGTTACCGTCATCGTATAATGCGTATAAGCAAGTGGATGTTGAGACGGCATCTCAAGGAAAGCTGATTGTGATGCTGTTCAATGGCGCTATCCAGCGCGCCTCGGAAGCCAGTCGTTTAATTGAAAACGGCGGTGCAATCGTGGATATTCACAATAATTTAACACGAGCCCAGGACATTATTTCGGAATTGCGTGCAGCGTTGAATATGGAAATAGGCGGTGAGATTGCTGCGAATCTGGATCGTAGTTATGAGTATTTGWATCACTTGCTGGTAACGGCAAATCTGAAAAAGGAAGTGGCTCCGCTTACGGAGTGTATTGAGTTAATGACGCAGCTTCGTGATACGTGGGATGAGGTGTTTGCGAAAAATGCTCAGGATGATATTCCGCAGCCTGCTCCKACGGTGAATCCTCATGGATCATCGGTGATGAACTTTCAGGGGTARTACCAGACTCATCAWGCCTCYTTCAGTATTRTCGCCATGCCGGATGCCCAAGCCGGATCGCTGTTCAATGACGATACCAGCTTGAATTCTTCACCCCCATACTTCTCAAAATCTTCCCGTGCCTGAATACCGATTTCTTCGATGGTCTCAATACAGTCTGCAACGAAGGCAGGTGATAATATGGCTAGCTTTTTAACTCCTTTTTTAGCCAGTTCAATGACCGTAGCATCGGTGGCAGGTTGCAGCCACGGGTCTTTTCCCAACTTGGATTGGAACGCCAAAGTGTAATCGGATTTAGCTAAGCCTAGTCGATCTGCTATGCCGTCGGTGGTGGCCATGCAGTGGGCGCGGTAGCAGTAGGGATTGGCATCCATATAGTTTTCGCAGCAATGTTCCTTTTTCAGGCAGTGCGCGCCCGTGGGGTCGCCGTTGTAGATGTGTCGTTCCGGCAGCCCGTGATAGCTCATGAGAATATGATCGGGGTTGAACTCGTCCAATTGCGGCTTGGCTATGGCTGCCCAGGCATCGAGAAAGGCCGGGTGATCGTAGAAGGGTTTGACGGTAGTGATGGGGGGGACATTAATTTTATCGGCCATCGTTTTGTAGGACAATTCCAGCACGGCACCAACGGTGGCGGAGGCATATTGAGGGAACATGGGTACCAGTACGATTCGGGTAGCCCCTTGTGTGAGCAATTTATCGATGGCGTGGGGTATGGAGGGTTTTCCGTAGGCCATGCCAATTTCGATGAGAACCTCGGGCATTTCCGTGCGCAGGGCATCACATAGGTCTTCGCTGTGGAATAGGAGAGGGGAGCCTCGGTCGGTCCAGATTTTTTTGTAGGCGTGGGATGATTCTTTGGGGCGAAAAGGCAGGATGACCAGATTGAGAAGGAGCCATCGACCCAAGGGTGACATGTCGATGACTCGTGGATCGGATAGAAACTGGCGCAGGTATCGGCGCGTTTCGGGTATTTCAGGGGCATCTGGGGAGCCGGTGTTGATGAGCAGGAAGCCGGGTTTTTCTAGCGATACAGTCATGGAAACAGTGGTGCCTTTCTTAATGTGCTTTAGCCAGAGCGGGTAGAAATTTATATAGACGCATTAGCCATTTCGATACGAGAGACAAATATACCTCATCGTGACCTTTAAGGACAGCCGCTTCGATTTTTCGGGCGACCACATCGAAGGGTACGCCTCCGGGGTTCATTCCGTCACCCAAGTCGATGGATGATAACGCTACGTTGGTTACCTGAATTCCTTGACTGGATAATTCGGAACGTAACGCTTCGGACATGCCGTTTACAGCGGTCTTGGTAATGCTGTACACGGTCTGGGTCGGGTTGGGCTTGTATCCGGCCAGGGATGACATATTTACGATGGTCGCTCCAGGCTGATTGAGCATGAGCGGGACGATTAGTTTGGTTAGCTGGAGTACACCAGTGACGTTTGTCTGAATCAGTTGATCGATTTCCTCTGGGCTGGTGTCGAGTAAGGGTTTGGAGGTTACGTCGGCAGCATTGTTGATGAGGATATGTACAGCATCAGTATCGAATTTTTGTACGGCAGATTCGATTGAGGAAAGTTCTCTTAAATCCAGTGGAATTACATCGCATTGTCCGCCTGCTTCCTGGGTGAGGCGTTGGGTTTCTCGCAGGTTGTCTTCGTTGCGTGCCAGGGCGATGATGCGGGCGCCTTTGGCTCCGAAATAGATGCTCAGCGCACGGCCGATGCCTTGGGATGCCCCGGTGATGACAATGGTGGTATCAGGTCCTATCATGAGGTTTCTCGGCAACGATGGAAAATTTATTGGGTTGATTGCGATACATGGCGTAGGCTCCAAGGACGAAGGGGGCTTTCAATAAGCGCTGCCAGAGTGGAAACACGGAGCGTTCCTGTTGCGATCCGGCAATATGGATGGGAGCGCATGTAACGTGGTAGTCCATAGCTTCCAGGTGGGGTATGAGTTCCGCCGGGTCGATGGCTGGTTCGTTGGACCAGGGAGCGACGCGGATGGGAGAGCCAGGTGCTTGTGTCCAGCGCACGAAAGGATTACGTGCATCGGGTTCCACRATACATAACGTGCCRCCCGGTTTCAGGAYRCGGTYCAGTTCSGGGAARATGGTGTCCCATTGYTGATCRAGATGRTGGAGAACGTCGATACATGCCACGGTATCGAATGACGCATCGGCGAAAGGCATGTTGCGGGTGGCATCACCCACGACGCCTTCTACGTTTCGGCCTTGGGTTAGCTGGATACATCTGGGAGAAATATCTATGCCGACCACTTTTTCACTGTTCAGGGCTTGGGCAAAGGAACCGTCGCCACAGCCTACATCCAGAAGCGTGCCTTCGTGGGGGATGAGGGCGTTGATCTTGTCCAGAGACTCTTGCGGGTATTGGTATAACGTATCGCCGGAAGCCAGGTGATCGAAGAGATCGCTTTGATTCGTGTAGTCATTTTTCTTTTTGGAAGAGCGCAGTCCGAAGGCGACGGACGGCCAGAAGATGGCGTTTACGGACAGCATGCGAATGCCCACTGCCAGGGTTAATACTTCTATGGGAACGTCCGCTACCTGATGAAGCACGGCGGCGGCGGCGATATAGGGTACACCGGTGGCGTTGGGGGTGATGGGTACTACGCTGGCGAGGGCATGGACGCATTGCGCCAGAGCCAATACGGCAAATGTGACGGGGAATCCGAAGCTCATGTACAGCAGGTAGCCCACAGCGAGGTCGAGTCCGGTGGCGATGATGGACATGAAAAGCAGTACGGGAACCTTGCTGCCTAGCAGAGCTGCTTCATCGCTGACACTCAGGAGTTTGTTTTGGAGGGAGCGACGTCGTGGCGTGGTGGTAAAATTGGCGGTGGCGGATTCCAGCCATGATCGACRCGAGAGCAGGTACAGGCTGGCGAAAATACCGCCAATAAGGAGTAGAATCCAGCCCAGCATGCGGTATCCCTGGGATAGACCGACCACAGCTATGAGTCCCACTGCGCCCAGCATGAGGGTGGAGGCGGCTTCCAGCAGTCGGTCAAAAATTATCCAGGTGCCTACTTTGGCGGAACGAAAACGCTCGGTGAGCAAAGGGGAGAATTCGCCGATTCGTGCTGGGGTGAGATTGCCAGCGGCTTTGGACATCATGCACATGGCAGTGGTGCGGCTGTTGAAACCGAAGACCAGGTACCACTTGGATAC
>NVWG01000093.1 GCA_002746185.1 Candidatus Hydrogenedentota bacterium | reverse complement strand
GAGGAGGAGGCACAACAACACCAGCACCTCCAGGATTGGCCGGATCATGGTCTGGCTCAATAGATTCAAGTTTTGCAGGAGGGGGAACGGTAACGCTGGACATTACAGAATCTTTTACCCGTGATACGTTAGGCCTACTGGCAACTGCTGAGGGGATGTACCCCAGCTCCATAAGCGGTACTTGGATTGCGAACTATAATGGGGATGTAAATGATAACGGGGGTACGTTTTCTGGCACAAACACCGATGGCGTAATTTCAGGAGTATTGACGTCATCACTTAACAACGGGTGTTCAGCAGATTTTGAAGGAATGAAAACAGGCAATGAATTATCCGGTACCTTTGACGCATTTGATTGCGATGTTGAGGATCGTGGAGATTTCGCATTAACGTTCCGACCTGAAAGCCAGATTCGTGATATTAACGGATCCTATTCAGGAGCGATCAATACAAATTTAGCGGGTCAAGGCACGGTGACATTAACTGTGACCCAAACGGGCTTAAATTTCACAGGAAGAATGACCGCCAATTTTGCTGGTACTACTTTTGACACATCGGGTGATATCGGAGGTACAATAAATGGTAGCTCTATTCAATTAAAATTTTTCCCCGATTCGCCAAGTGATTGCCCGTTCAGTGCTACAGGTACAGTCGGTGGCTCAAATTCAATATCTGGAAGCTTTGATGCCTTCAGTTGTTCTGAAAATGTATTTGGAAATTTCAGTGTTACCCAGTAATCCTTTTGAGTAATCAATAACTTTTGGCTGTTTGTAGGTGACTGTTAAGCGCACACTATAACTATGTTTGGCGTTGGATCTTGCCGATCTATTGTGGCACAGTTGTCCCGGCAATGACACAGAAACGATGTCATTGCGAACGAAGCGTAGCGAAGTGCGGCAATCTCCTCACCCCGAGGACTGTTCTTTCTGTCTCAGGTTTATGAAAAATAAATTTATTAGAAGTAATCCGACTTACGCTAGCATCCCTGCCAGCGCCGACTTCAGGATATCGACTATCTGGTAGGCGTAGCCTCGGACGAAGGGAATAAACCGGACGGCCAGGGCGATGGCTATTGTGGCGGTGAGGACGGGGTGTCTTCGGATGGTGTTGAGGGGTCGTCGAGTGAGGGCACGGGTGATGGTGGCGATTCCGGTGACGGTGCTTCGGGCGATGTTGCGCAGTGCCCAGATGAAATCGTTTTCCAAAGTGATACCCAGACTGCGTGACGCGGGACCGTCGGCGGCGCATTCGAGTATGAGTTCGGTGTGACCGATTCGCATGAGGCTGCCGGATTTGGCGATGCGGGATTTCACTTTTCCTGCGCGCTTCCCGTCGATGTATACAGGTTTTCCACACAGGCTCCGCACACGGTAACCTCCTGCGGCGGGAGACAACTCGGCATGCACGCCCAGGATAGCGTTATCCAGTGCCAGGTTCACGGCACAGGCGGCATCGCGGCCCATGTGGACCAGGCGGCCTGTGAGAGCGAACTCGGTACCGTCTTGTGGTCCATTGACGGCGATGAGTGCATCGGGCATTCCGGCGGCGCGCATCATACGGCGGCTCCTTCCCGAATGACGGACCGCGAGCTGGGTTTGCCTTTGCGATAGATGAGCACGCCGTTTTCCATCAGTATCTCGACCATGTCGCCATCTTTAAATTCACCTTCGAGGATTTTCTCGCTGATAGGCTGAGCTATGTGACGCTCAACGGTGCGGCGCAGTTCCCGTGCACCGAAGGCCTGCTGATACCCTTCCTGAGCGAGAAATTCGTAGGCGCGTTGAAACATGCGTATACCCATTCTTTTCGGCTGGAGACGTAGGCGAATATCATTGACCATAAGCCGCAGGATGGATCGCAGATCCTCGAAGAGCAGCGGGCTGAAGGGAACAATCTCATCGATACGGTTGATGAATTCCGGGCGAAAATGTTCCCGCAACGCGTCCAACACTTCGGCGGAATCTGTATCCGAACCCGATTCGGCGATAACGTCGGCTCCTACATTGGATGTAAAAATGATGATGCAATTTTTGAAGTCTATATTGCGTCCGTCAGAGGATTTCAGTCGCCCTTCGTCCAGAATGGGCAGAAACAAATCGAATATCTGCGAGTGGGCTTTTTCGATTTCGTCGAACAGTAAAATGGAGAAAGGTTTATCCTGTACGGCTCCGGTTAGCAAGCCTTCTTCGTCACTGCCTACATATCCCGGAGGCGCGCCGATGAGTTTGGATACGGAGTGGGCCTCGCTGTATTCGGACATGTCGAAAGTGATGAGGTGATCTTCTGACCCGAATACTTCTTTAGCCAGTTCTTTGGCGAGCTGTGTCTTACCGACTCCCGTGGGACCCAGGAACAGCATGACACCGTCGGGGCGGTTGGGATCGGCTAGTCCGGCTCGGGATTTTTTCACGGCTTTCACGGCCATGTCCACTGCTTCATCCTGTCCAATAATTTTTTCTTTCAAACGATCCGCCAGACCCGACAGATTCTCTCGCTCTTGCCGGGTAATTTCTTCGATAGGCACACCTGCGGCTTGACTGATGACTTTGCGTACGGTATGGGGCGTAACGATATCGGGCGATTCATCCTGGGCGTGATCGGTGCGCCCCATCATAGCTCCAATACGCTTGCGAGCGCAGGCCTGATCCAGCATATCGATGGCCTTATCAGGAAAATGCCGGTTGGGCAGATAGCGTTCCGTTAACGCAATGACGGCGTGGATGGCTTCCCGACTAACTTTAACGCCGTGATGTTTTTCCAGATCCGGCGCCAGCGTCTTCAATACTTTCTTGGTAGCTTTTGGAGATAGCGGTTCCACACGCAGCATCTGGAATCGTCGTTCGATGGCTGGGTCTTTGGCGATGAATTTACGGTATTCTTTCAGTGTGGTGGCGCCGATACACTTGATTTCGCCTCGTGCCAGCGCAGGTTTCAGCAAATTGGCCAGATCCATGCCGTCCCCATCGGTGGACCCCGCCCCCATGATAAGGTGGATCTCGTCGATGAAGAGTATGGTGTCGTCCTGCCGCTTCAACTCGTCCAGCAGCGTCATTACTTTTTCTTCGAAACCGCCTCGATACTGTGTGCCGGACATGAGTGCTGAGAGATTTAATTCCAGAATGCGGGACTGTTTAATGATTCCGCCCAGTTTGCCGTGGGCACATCGCCACGCCAAATCTTCGATGAGTTTTGTTTTCCCTGTTCCTGCTTCACCTAGCAGAATGATGTTGCTTTTTTTCTGTCGCGCCAGGATCTCCAGCATCTCCATGCCTTCTTTTTCCCGACCCGTTGCACTCCCCAGTTTTCCTTCCCGGGCTAGCTGCGTGAGATCACGAGTAAATTCTTCAGCCTTGGATTTGGGTTCCGATGACGATTCGGATCGAGTATGGGTAGCCGTGGCGGCTTGGGATGCAGGTTGCGGCTCAGGTGTCTCTTTTGGCGTACTCACTGGAGTGTTATTTTTATCTTTTTGCGAACGAACGACTAATGTATTTCTCAGATCAACCAAAATCCGATTGCGATCCAATCCGTGTTGATCCATCACCCGGCTGGGAAGCGCATGGGCATCGGCCAGTACAGCTAACAATAAATGACCCGCCGTAGCGAGTTCATTTCCCAGCTTGCTGGATAGACGACCTGCTTCGTGGATCGCGGAACCGCATCGGGGTGTATAGAAAATTTCCTGACCCGCCGTGGGGGGTRCGCCTTGCCACTCACCAACGTGAGTCAATTTTAAAACCTTGTGAAGCGTCTTGATGTGGACTGATTGCTCGAAGGCTTGGGGCAGCAGATTGGCATTGATGAGCAGGACTTCCAGCAGATGCTCTACACCCACATAGTATTTTCCGCAACGCTGACTGATCGTCGCGGCTTCATCTATGAGCCCATTTACTTCGGGCGACACACGCACCTGCACTGGTCATTCTCCCTCATCGGTACTGTCATACTTTTGTTACAGATTATATCACGCAATAGCAATTATACGTAAATCTCTAGACGAATGGTGCTAATCTTATATCGTGCTTATACTTAGAACTTGAAAATACTAACTAAGATACCTATGATTGCCGTTTCAATCTATGTATATCCCCCGATATACACGATGGCAATTCACTAATACCTATATTTTACTCCGAAACTGCTGAAAATGAAACCGACTGAATCAGAAAATAACGAACCGCTGGACGATAAAGCGAAATCAGCCCTTAAAGTGGTGTTTATTACCCTCTTTTTGGACTTGATTGGCTTTTCCATTATTTTCCCGTTGTTCCCTGCCATGTTGGATTATTATCTGACTAAAGAGGGGGATTCGGGACTTATCGGAGCCGTGGTTCGCGGTCTGGAGACCTTCTCGCAGGCGGCAGGCGGACCATCGGACATGGGCATCATTATCCTGTTCGGCGGTGTGTTGGCTTCGTTGTTTTCCTTTCTTCAATTTGTATGCTCACCCATCATAGGTGCCCTGTCGGATAAATACGGACGAAAACCTATCCTGCTGATTTCCATCGCGGGTATCGCCGTCTCGTATGGACTATGGTTTTTTGCCGGAGCATTCTGGCTGTTGTGTGTGTCCCGGATTATAGGCGGATTGATGTCGGGGAACATTTCCACGGCTACGGCGGTGGTGGCTGATGTTACCTCAGTGAAGAATCGTTCCAAAGGTATGGCACTGGTGGGAATGGCGTTTGGTATTGGATTTATTATCGGACCGGCTATCGGCGGATTCTCTGCCATGATCGATCTGACGGAACATTTCGCGTCGTGGGCCAACTACGGAGTCAACCCATTTAGTATGCCCGCGCTGATCGCTTTTGCGTTAGCCATATTCAACTTTGTTTGGGTGCTCACAAAATTTGAGGAAACGCTGCCGGAATCCAGTGATGACAACGACAGGGTAAAACGCTCGTTCAACCCGATAAAACTTTTCGCCACGGAAGCATACCCCGGAGTGACGCGTACGAACCTGACCAATTTTATTTTCCTGACGGCGTTTTCAGGTATGGAATTTTCGCTTACGTTCCTCGCACTGGACAGGCTAGATTTCGGTCCACGACAAAACGCCTACATGTTCCTGTTTATCGGTCTCATTCTGGCGCTGGTGCAGGGTGGATATGTGCGCCGCAAGGCACCCATCATCGGTTCCAAACGCATGGCTCTTCAGGGCTTCGTTATGGTCATACCCGGATTGGTGTTTGTAGGTATGGCTCAGAGTGTGGGCGTGCTGTATCTGGGGCTATTTCTCATGGCTGTAGGGTCCGCCCAGGTCATCCCCTGTCTCACCGCACTGGCATCAAGCTATGCCCCGGCTAATGAACAGGGCCGTATTCTGGGTGTATTCCGGTCGTTGGGCGCATTGGCCCGTGGCGTGGGTCCACTGCTGGCCTGTCTGCTCTATTGGCGTTTAGGCTCCGCTATTTCATACTACATCGGCGCGGTCGCTATCATTCTTCCCATCATGCTCACCGCGAAATTGCCGCCAGTGAAAGAGTAATCGCGGGAACGGGTACAGTAGAGGCTTGACGATGGTATTGAACATAGACGTTCCGCCTATGATTTTATTTTATTCATGGGCGAGACGCCCATGACCCGTTTAGTGAAAGACTGTCCGTTGTGGGTTGAAAAGCGGGCGGTTCGCGAACCGTCCTCCTACGACGGCTTTACTTCTTTCGCACTTTCTTTACTTTTGCGGCGGCGATGCGTTCGGGTATGGGCATATTTCCAACCAGGRKTWWKGMRKAGKWSMYKWWRKYGGSRRWSRYGTCGTTGCCGTCTTTGTTGATGAATTTTCGGGGGACGTGGTTGGTTTCGCGAGCCACGTTTTCGAGAGCGGTGAGGATATATTCAATGGCGTAGTCGCCCACGCGTTTCATGGCGACGGAACCGCTGGTACCGTGACCTACGACGTGCTGCACGGCCTTCTCCCCCACTTCACGGGCTTCGCGTTGGTCTACTTCGGACACACATCCAAGAAAACTGCGCTGAATGTAGCCCAGCGTGTCGGCGCGGACGCGTCCTATGTTGGTACCTTCTTTGACCCAGCCGCTGAGCAGATCACCTAATGCACCCGTGCCGGAGAGTTGTACGTTACCGTGGGCATCTTTTTCGCCTTTGCTGAATTGTTCCGCGATGACTCGGCCTTTGGAATCAGCGATGCCTTCGGAGACAGCAATSACRCAGCGTCCGAATTTYTTAWAGRYCCGYTTWACRTCWGCGAGRAATTGTTTTTTGCTGAATGCCACTTCGGGCAGATAGATGAGATGGGGGCCGTCATCGGGATAACGTCGTCCCAGTGCAGCGGCGGCAGTAAGGAATCCCGCGTTGCGTCCCATGACCACACCGATATATACGCCGGGCAGGGCACGGTTATCGAGATTTACTCCGGCAAAGGCCTGGGCTACATATTTCGCGGCGGAGCCATACCCGGGGCAGTGGTCGGTGACGCGCAGATCGTTGTCGATGGTCTTGGGTACGTGCCCCACAAACAGATCGTAACCGGATTTTGCGGCTTCTTCGTTTACGATACGACAGGTATCGGCGCTATCGTTACCGCCAATATAGAAAAGCCAGCGCACGCCGTGGGCCTGGCACGTTTTGAAAATATTACGGCAAATTTCAGGAGTGGGTTTCATCCGTGTGGAACCCAAGCCGGAGGAAGGTGTCGCGGCTACGGCTTCCAAATTCGCAGTGGTAGTTTCGGTGAGATCGATGAGGTTTTCTTCTACGATTCCCTGGATACCGTGTAGGGCGCCGTACACATGGGTGACCTGATTATATTTCCGGGCTTCTTGAACAACCCCGACAAAACTTTGGTTGATTACCGCCGTGGGGCCGCCACCTTGGGCTACCAGCACTTTTCCTTCAATCATGTTCTTTTCCCTTTGGAGGTATGAATTACTCGGTCAATTCTTCGTGATATTCCTGCAACGATACTACCGATAGCGGAGACGCTTTCATGGATTCGATGCCCTGCACTGCTGCTTTGGCCGCCGCCAGGGTAGTTATGGTAGGCAGCCCGCGTTCCAATGCGCCGCGCCGGATAGCCATCTCGTCGAATTTGGATTGWATGCCCAACGGGGTATTGATGATCCAGTGTACTTCTTCGTTGATCATTTTATCTACGACGTTGGGCCGTCCTTCGCCCACTTTGAAAACCTCTTCCACCTCCAGGCCTTGCTCGCGGAGAATGCGTGCTGTGCCTCCAGTAGCGATGAGGGTAAATCCAAGAGCAACAAGGTCTTTGCCCAGCGATCCCATATTGGGTTTGTCCCGGTTGTTGAGACTGAGGAAAACAGTTCCTTCTTCGGGGAATCGAGTGCCTGCGGCAATCTGACTCTTGGCGAAGGCACCGCCCATGTGACGATCTATGCCCATCACCTCTCCGGTGCTGCGCATTTCCGGGCCGAGAAGAATATCTACGCCGGGGAATTTGATAAAGGGAAGCACCACTTCTTTGGCGGAGACGTATTTAGGTATGGGGTCTTCGGTTATGCCCAGTTCTTTCAGGGTTTTACCTGCCATGACCCGGGCTGCGATTTTCGCCAGGGGCATTCCTACGGCCTTGCTTACGAACGGCACAGTACGGGAGGCCCGAGGGTTTACTTCGATGATAAATATATCCTCGTCCCGTACAGCGAACTGAATATTCATGAGTCCGATTACATTTAATTCCAGAGCCAAGGCGCGAGTCTGTTCTTTCATGCGTTCCAGAATAGCCGGGTCCAGATCGTGGGGCGGCAGGATACACGCGCTGTCGCCGGAATGGATACCCGCTTCTTCGATGTGCTGCATGATACCGGGGATGATTACGTCGGTACCGTCGCAGAGGGCATCTACATCAAACTCCACGCCGGCCTCGATAAACTTGTCGATAAGTATGGGGCGTTCAGGCGAGGCATCGACAGCGTGGCGCATGTAGCGTTCCAGGGATTCCCGGGCGTATACGATTTCCATGGCACGACCGCCCAGCACAAAGGATGGACGCACGACGACGGGATAACCAATTTCATCCGCAACGGTGATGGCTTCTTCGATGGAGACAACGGTTTCATTTACAGGTTGCTTCAGATTGAGCTTTTGTACAAGTTCGCGGAATCGTTTTCTATCCTCGGCGCGGTCGATGCTGTCGGTGGAGGTACCGATGATGGGTGCGCCGGCTTTTTCCAGTTCCACCGCTAAATTGAGAGGGGTCTGGCCGCCGAATTGAACGATAACGCCCTTGGGTTTTTCCCGATCCACAATGTTCATCACATCTTCAAAGGTGACGGGTTCAAAATACAGTCGGTCGGAGGTGTCATAGTCGGTGGACACGGTTTCCGGATTACTGTTCACCATAATGGTTTCGTAGCCGTCTTCTTTTAAGGCAAAGGCAGCGTGTACACAGCAGTAATCGAACTCGATACCCTGGCCGATTCGGTTGGGGCCGCCACCGATGATCAGGATTTTTTCTTTGTCCGTATCGCGTACTTCATCTTCGTCGCCGTAGGTGGAGTAGTAATAAGGAGTAAACGCTTCAAATTCCGCCGCGCAGGTATCCACCAGTTTATAGGTGGGGATGACACCGTGTTTCTTGCGCAGCTCTCGCACCGCCAACGGGTCCATGTCCCACATATATGCTAATTGCTCATCGGAATAACCAAATTCCTTGGCGTGGCGTAGAGTACGGGCATCATCCGGGTTCGCATCCTTGATGAGACGCTCTTCGTTTACCATATCCCTCATGTTGCGCAGAAACCAGGGATCGATTTTCGTAGCATCGTACACTTCTTCCACCGTGGCACCCAGGCGAAGGGCTTGGGCTACCTGCAGCAGCCGTTCGGGTGTAGGCTTGCGCACCGCTTTGAGCAGCGCGGCCTTTTCTTCTTCCAGATCGGAATTATCGGTGAGCGGTTTTTCCTTGCCGTCACATCCCATACCGTGGCGACCAATTTCCAGACCGCGAATGGCTTTTTGCAGTGATTCCTTGAAGGTACGGCCAATAGCCATGGTCTCCCCTACGCTCTTCATCTGCACAGTGAGCAGATTGTCCGCCCCGGGAAATTTCTCGAAGGCAAACCGGGGAATCTTTGTTACACAATAGTCGATGGTAGGTTCGAAGGATGCGGGGGTCTTTTGGGTGATGTCATTGGGAATCTCATCCAGCGAATACCCCACTGCCAGTTTCGCCGCTATTTTTGCAATGGGAAATCCGGTTGCTTTCGAGGCCAGGGCGGAACTACGCGACACCCGGGGATTCATCTCAATAACGATCATGCGTCCGTCTTTCGGGTTGGTGGCGAACTGGATATTTGACCCGCCAGTTTCCACTCCAATTTCCCGGATGATATCCTTGGCAGCATTGCGCATGAACTGGTATTCCTTGTCGGACAAGGTTTGTGCGGGAGCCACGGTGATGCTGTCGCCGGTATGAATACCCATGGGGTCGAAGTTTTCGATGGAGCAGATAATGACCACGTTGTCGTTCATGTCGCGCATTACTTCCAGCTCGAATTCTTTCCACCCTACGATGGATTCTTCGATGAGCACTTCGGTCACCGGACTGGCATCCAGGCCATATTGCACGGCGTGAATAAATTCATCTTTGTTGAATGCCAAACCTGCACCCGATCCGCCCATGGTGAAGGCGGGGCGAATGACGACTTTATATCCCATCTTTGCGCCGTATTCCATGGCTTCATCCATGGAGTGTACAACCATACTATCTGGAACGGATACACCAATTTTCAACATGGCATCCCGGAACGCACCCCGGTCTTCTGCCTTATGAATGGCGGGCAGTTTAGCGCCGATGAGTTCCACGTTATATTTATCCAGAATTCCCTTCTCGGCTAATTCCACAGCCAAATTCAGCGCGGTCTGCCCACCGACTGTGGGTAACAATGCGTCGGGTTTTTCCCGGGCAATGATGAGTTCCAACGTCTCCACGTTAAGCGGCTCAATGTAGGTGCGATCTGCTGTTTCCGGATCGGTCATAATGGTAGCTGGATTGCTGTTCACCAGAATAACTTCGTATCCTTCTTCCCGCAGCGCTTTACACGCCTGGGTACCGGAGTAGTCGAATTCGCAAGCTTGGCCGATTACGATTGGGCCGGAGCCGATGAGCATGATGCGTTGTATGTCAGTCCGTTTTGGCATAGTTCTCCCTGAGAATTGATGTGTATGTGTGAGGAGAGTCCCGCAGCCCCCTGACACGTAACTCCGGCACCTCGCCGGAAGTGTACTACCGTGTTATTTCCAGCACTTGCAGCTTAATGTCCCCAGCTGGTACTTTCGCAATGGCAATATCGCCCACTGATTTCCCCAGGATGGCTTGTCCTACTGGGGATTTGTTTGATATTTTCCCCGCTGCCATATCCGCTTCTACCGGGCTGACGAGGACGTACGTCGTTTCCTTATTCGTCTTTTTGTTCAGCACGCGCACGGTGGATCCGATGAATGCTTTGGAGGTATCCATTTCCGATTCATCCACTACGCGTGCCCGGGCGATATTATCTTCCAAATCCCGAATGCGCGCATGGAGTAGAGCCTGGGCTTCTTTTGCGGCATGATACTCGGCGTTTTCCTTCAGGTCGCCCATCTCACGGGCTGTTTCTATGGTATCGGCGATGACCATGCGCTCTTTATTCATGGCAGCCAGATCGACTTTCATCTTGTCCAAACCTTCTTGGGAAACGTATACGTTATCGCTCATATCACCTTTATCCGTATGGGTATTGTAAAAAAGCGACCCGGAACTGGGCCGCTATCACCATTGGGCGTAGTATAGCAAAAGGGCTGGTGTCGAAAAAGGTTGATCTTGAAAATCTGTTTACTTCCGTAACCATATTGTTTTAAATGAGTTACGAAGGATTATATTTCTTATTCTTTGCCCAATTTTATAACCCTGTGGTAAAGTTTGTATAAGATCTATATGGGGGAAATAACCGTGAATCCGATAATCGAACACCTTCAGAACAATATGGCCGTGTATATTGTGGCTGCATTGGCGATTCTACCGCCATTTTTTTACTTCCGCAAGTATACTTTCCCCACGTTATACCACACCATTGAGTATGTATTTTACTGTGGCATCGTACATTACTTTTTTGGCGGGTTGATGCGTGTTTTCACCTGGTTTCGCGGCGAGACTGCCTTTAAAAATTATGACGGCTCTATCGATAGCGGGTATACCGGATACAACACCCCTCTGGGCTTTAACTTTTGGGATAAGGCGCAATACTCTCCTGTTGGATTATTTTATGCGGAGATCGTGTTTGCATTGATTATTTTGTATGTCGTAATTTTCCTTCGTCCTACGAGTTATCGTAAACGCAATTGGAAAATATCCACGAAGAAAGAAAAAGTGGGTGTAGCCAAGCCTCGATACGACCGTTCCAAGACCAACAAATTCAGCTCCCACCAAAACCGGGCTTAATTTTCTACGTCGGTCTATCCAGCAGCATTATGTCCAAGGCCCCATCTACATCTTGCATGGGTGTTTTCAAGACGTGACGAGCCAGCGTATTTTTCAGTACCAGCTCTTCTGGTCTATCTGCGCGACCAGGCAAATTTTCTGGATTGAATGGCTGGATTTTTGCATCGGGAAATCCCAGCTTGCTCGCGATGCGCTGTACCAGATCAAGACGATTTATTCGTTCGTTTCCGCTCAGGTGCAAGACACCTGTCTGGCTATGTCCAGCCAGTTCTAGCAGTGCGCGTCCCAACGTAACCACATCGATGGGCGACCGAATTTCGTTGTCCGGTACGCCCAGGGGTTCTCCGGATTCCAGTGCAGGAAGCATTCGCATGAGAAACGAGTTGCCGCCGCCGATTATGGGAAACCCCATGACGAGGCACACGCGCGCAGCCACGGCATTGGCGCATGTACGCAGCGATACGCCTTCCGCTAGCACTTTGGTTTCACCGTAGTAATTGACTGGAGCCGTTTTACTATCTTCGGAGTAAGGGCCTGTTTCGCCGTCAAATACGTTGTCCGTGGAGACGAAAACGAATCGCGCACTGTATTTTTGAGCCAGTTCGGCCAGTCGCTGCGTGTAGGCCACGTTAACTTGGTACGCCAGGTCTTTCTGGGCTTCACATTCATCTATCCCGGCCATAGCGGCGGTATGGATTATGGCTGTAGGCTGTGACGTTTCAAACAGTTTTTTTAATTCTGATTGATCCTCTATATCCATGGAATGCCAATGGAGATGAGGGTCTTCAGCTATCGCCGAACCTCGGGACACGGCATGCACGTTCCAGTCTAGCAGAGCTTCCCGGATCACACTGCCCGCTACGAAGCCTCCTGCACCAGTGACAATAAGCGATGGACGTTTCATATTCTTATTCCAGCTCGGATCGGGATTCGCGCATCATGAGCTGTGTGATGGCTTGACGGGGATCGGCATCTTCAAATAACACACGATGGACCTGGTGGGTGATAGGCATTTCCACGCCGTGGCGTTGCGCGAGAGCATGGGCAGATTTCGTGGTGCGCACACCTTCCGCTACCATGGGTGAATCGGCCAGGGCTTCCTTCAGAGTCATGCCAGAGGCGATTTTGGTTCCCACGGCGCGATTCCGGGAATGCTGGCTCGAGCACGTCACAATCAGATCGCCCATACCGCTCAACCCGGAAAATGTCAGCGGGTCTGCACCCATGGCAACACCAAGCCGGGACATTTCCGCCAGTCCCCGGGTCATTAGTGCGGCCAACGCGTTATCGCCCAGTCCCAAACCGTCGCACACACCTGCGGCAATAGCGATGACGTTCTTGAGCGCTCCGCCCAGTTCCACACCGATGATGTCCTGCGTGGTGTAAACCTTAAAGTAGGAACTGCGGAAGGCTTCTTGCACCTTCTCACAAGCAACGGAATCGGCACTGGCGGCGCATACTATAGTGGGACGTTCACGCCCTACTTCCTCGGCGTGGCTGGGTCCAGAGAGAGCTACCATAGGGCATGCGCCGCATACTTGATGGATTACTTCATCCATGCGCATGAGCGAGTCTTCTTCGATTCCTTTTGCCACGCTCACCCGAATGGTTTCTGGCGAAAACGCGTTTGCACCCACCACCAATCGCATGACGTGGGACGGGACGGCAAGCACAGCCATGTCTACATCGGACTCTGTATCCGTGACCACCTCTACAGAATCGGGCAATAACACACCAGGCAGAAAATCGGGTCTCTCCCGTGTCTTGCGAAGGGTGTCCGGGTTGTCCTCCTGACGGCACAGGATACTCACCTGGTGGCCATTTTGAGCCAGCAATTTTGTAAGAGCCAGACCGAAACTTCCCGCGCCCACTACCTGAATTTTCATATATACCCCTTTACTGCAAGTACAAGTCCAGTCGTTCGTCAAAAAAGGTCCAGGTTCGCTCCAACCCTTCCCGCAGGGATGTTTCCGGCTGCCAGCCCAGCAGTAATTTGATGCTGTCGTTCGACACCGATACGCTGCCCACATCCATATTCACCCAATGTTCCGGCCACTCCACATGCTGGACAGAGCCTCGTCCCAAAACATCAACCACCATTTCGGCAAACTGCACGATGGAGAATTCCTCGTCACCTGCGGCAAACAGCACCTCGCCGGTAGCCGCGTCGTTTTCTGCGGCATTGAGCAATGCGCTTACACAGTCATCCACATACAGCACGTTTCGCTTCTGATTGCCTTCGCCGTAGATCGTCATGTCTTTGCCTTGGAGTGCTAGGCCTATGAAAAAATTGAGGACGCCTGCATCACTGCTTTTGATGTTTGCCCGAGGTCCGTAGATATTGGTGAGGCGAATCACGGTGGTATTCAGCGCATGGGCACGGTGGTAGATGAGATGGTATTTTTCTGCCGCGCTTTTATTTGCGGAATAAATGTCCAACGGAAATTCCGGGTGCCCCTCGTCAATGGGTTCCGTAACCATAGCACCACATTGGGTGCTGGTACCCACGTACACCACTTTGGCGGCGGGGTTGTTTCTACGCAGGCACTCCAGCACGTTCATGGTGCCCTTGCAGTTGATGTCGATATCCAGAAAAGGATCGCGCTGGGAGTATGCGTGAGACGTATGGCCTGCGCAATTAAAAATGAAGTCTTGCTCCGATACAACGGGYTCTATCAAGTTGTAGTCGCGAATATCGTTGATAATGATATGAACACGATCCTCGTATCCGGACAGGTTTAGGGGAGTACCGCCGCCGTGGTTGATGAGGGAGTCCAGTACGGTTACCTTGGCTCCTTGCTCGATACAACGAACAGCCAGATTGCTGCCGATAAAGCCCAGCCCACCCAGGATGAGTACGTTTTTCTGGTTCAGGAAACTACTCATTAGACAATAGTCTCTTCTGAATTCGGGTCAAAATAGTGGACTTTCGTCATGTCTACATCCAACACCAGAGATTTGTTTACTTCCGGCAGCGTGTCTGACTGAATACGGGCGGTTAACGTCGTTTTTCCAGCAGACACATATAAATACGTTTCCGAACCCAGGGGTTCCACCACATCTACATTGGCGACCACACTCCCGCCTTCGTTCATGACCTGGCTATCATTATCCATGAACATTTCAGATCGGATGCCCAGGACAATATCTTTTTTCACGTAAGGATCTATTGATTCGTAATGCGCACGGTCCACATCCAATACCAGCGCATTGTTCTCATCTTTAAACCTGAGCCGCCCGCCTTCTTCCACGATGGTGCCGTTGATGAAGTTGATTGGAGGGCTCCCGATGAATCCCGCCACAAACATATTCACTGGCTTCTCATATAATGCTTTCGGCTGCGCGACTTGCTGGATTTCTCCATCCAGCATGACCACGATGCGGTCGCCCATGGTCATGGCTTCCACTTGATCGTGGGTTACATAAATCATGGTCGTACCCAGCCGTGTATGCAGTTTTCCAATTTCCGCGCGCATCTGCACACGCAGCTTTGCATCCAGATTGGATAAGGGTTCGTCGAACAGAAACACCTGGGGATCACGCACGATGGCCCGACCCAAGGCTACTCGCTGCCGTTGTCCGCCGGACAGCGCCTTGGGTTTGCGGTGAAGCAGTTCTTCAATACCCAATATTTTTGCAGTGGTATGAACCCGGTCTTTGATTTCCTTTTTGGGTATCTTGCGCAGGGTGAGCCCGAAGGCCATATTCTTGAATACGGTCATGTGGGGGTACAACGCGTAATTCTGGAATACCATGGCGATATCCCGATCTTTCGGAGCTACATCATTCACCACCACATCACCAATGGCGATCTCGCCGGATGTAATCTCCTCCAGCCCGGCTATCATGCGCAAGGTGGTGGACTTTCCGCACCCCGACGGCCCTACCAGAACAACGAATTCACCATCTTCTATATCGAGATTCACGTCCCGGACGGCTTCTACGCCCCCGTCATAAGTTTTCGATACTCCGTGTAACGATACCTGCACTATACCCCTCCAACCCGGCGGCATTGCCTTCCCGGAATCATAACGATGCTCCTTCATGGGATCAACATACCCGGAACAGCACCAACCTTCTTTTACCGCTGATTGCGCTGATCCCTCTGATGGTTTCAATTATGGAAAAGGACTAATGGAGACTCATCTTTCCTCCCATAAAGGACCTCCTTTAAAAAACTCTATCATAATGTGTTACCTATGTCGTCGGTTTATTCTGTTACCTATGTTCCCGGTTCGCACCTCCCTGCCAAGACCCCAAGGGGAATGGACACGGCATCATTCACTGGCATGGCATCACTCTCCACCATTGACACCACTGCCCTTTACGAATCACAATACTCTTTTAAACATCAGGAGACTATCCCATGTCCGATATCAATCGCATCATCACTCTCGCCGCCCGCCCTATAGGTTTTCCAAAAGAATCCGATTTCAAACAAATAAAAGAATCGATTCCGACACCGGGTGAAAACGATGTGCTCATCCGTACGCGATACCTTTCGGTGGATCCCTACATGCGGGGGCGTATGAACGACGTTAAATCTTATGCCCCGCCATTTCAAATTGGTCGGGCTATTGACGGCGGCGCTGTAGGCGAAGTGGTTCAGTCCAATAATGCCAAGTATGCAGAAGGCGACATAGTGCAGGGAAACTGGGGATGGATGGATTATTGTCTCAGCGACGGCGCGGGGCTGAATAAATTGGATACATCTCTCGCCCCTATGACCACAGCGTTGGGCATATTAGGCATGCCCGGCATGACTGCATACTTCGGCTTCTTGGACATCTGTGATCCGCAAGAAGGTCAGGATGTTTTTGTATCCGGCGCGGCGGGWGCWGTAGGCGAGATTGTAGGCCAGATCGCGAAGCTAAAAGGATGTCGYGTAGTGGGCAGTGCCGGGTCAGATGAAAAAGTACAACGCTTGCTGGATGAAGCGGGCTACGATGCGGCGTTCAACTATAAGAACGAATCGGAGTATGTCTCCACCTTGCGCAGCCTCTTCCCCAAGGGCATCAACTGTTACTTTGACAATGTAGGGGGTGCCATGACTGACGCTGTCCTGCTGAATTTGGCACCATTCGCACGTATCAGCATTTGCGGCGCCATCTCGCAATACAATCTGGAAAAACCTGAGATGGGCCCGCGTCTGCTTACCATGCTTCTTGTCACTCAATCCCGAGCTGAAGGATTTATTGTGTCCAAGTTTGCCCATCGGTTTCCCGAGGGTATTACACAGATGGCTCAATGGATGAAAGAAGGAAAGCTTACCTATCGCGAAGACGTTATGGAGGGCCTGGAGAATACTCCCAAGGCATTCATCCGAATGCTGAATGGCGAAAATAAGGGTAAGCAGCTTGTTGAGGTTTCATAGAGCTTTTCATTTTTTTGGTCTGGGTAAAACCATTTCCCGAGTTTTTCTCGATTAGCATAAAGAATTTTTTCTTCTTCATCTAAATAGTTTTACACCTTACGTTGCCTCTTAGAATTTCCAGTTCACAATCAGGATTTAATGTGTATGGTATAACCACGCAGTCGATGACGGCTTCGTCTACCATATAGGCAAACAAGTTCTATGCAAACGATTTGCACACGAACTAATTTCGTCATGCATTTTTAAAAACTGCATGACGAATATATTGCTTAACTATCAGGAAATTTTGCTTAAATTCATCTTTAAGTTGATTTTACACACCTATTTAGGTGATAATCCCCGAGCCGTAAAAGTGTTCCCCGACACGTTTTTTCGGTATTTTTGTATGTCAATATATTTGGCTTTATTCTTAAATGAGTTGAAAGGAAGTACAATGAAAAGAAATAAAGGGTTTACACTTATCGAACTATTGGTGGTTATTGCCATCATCGGAATTCTGGCAGCTATATTACTGCCAGCACTGGCTCGTGCCCGTGAAGCTGCGAGACGTTCCAGTTGCGCAAATAACCTGAAGCAAATGGGTTTGTCATTGAAAATGTATGCTGGTGAGTCCCAAGGAGAAACATTCCCTCCAGCAACGTATGACACTGTCCAGATGGTCAACTGTGATGATCCTAATCTGGCACCGACTACGGTGACAGATCCTGGCTTTTTTGTAGTTATGCCGGATCCAAGAACATGGTATCCAGAATACATGAATGACGGGAAAATAATGGTATGCCCGTCTGATTCCAGATTTACAGCAGATGCTTTGAAAAGCGACGTGACCAATCGAACCACTTTTCACTTGCCTTGCGATCCTGATGCGGGCACCGGAAAAGATCAAGGTTTGGGAGTAGTCGCTGATAGTTATACCTACTTAGGATGGGTACTGGATAAACCCAGTGATAGAGATGAGAATACATTTACATTAGGAGGCTCCGTGCTTGCTACACTACTGGGAGAGACGGATCCGGATAGTCTCGCTCTTGTATTCAACACGCAGCTTGCTATCCTGCTGCTTCAAGTGCTGGGTGCTGATCCCTCATTTCCAGTAGCGCCACATACTGTATTGACCTACGATACTGTATTGAAGAATGCCATCGCTGGCAACATTAACATCACTGCATTAGCAATGGCGGCAGTAGGTTGTACTGCAAACTGTGGGAATGGTGATACTAATACTATCTTTAGGCTTCGTGAAGGCGTTGAGCGTTTCTTGATTACCGACATCAATAACGCTGGAGGTAGTAATTTAGCGCAGAGTGATGTTGCTGTCATGTTCGACAATTTGTCCGTTGTACCCACAGGTTTCAATCATATACCTGGCGGAGCCAATGTGCTGTTTATGGATGGCCATGTAGAATTTGCCAAATATCCATCAGAACATGCATCCAGAGGAACTGCATCTGTGACTGGGTACTTACTTACCGGTGGATAATTAGTTCCTATCCTGTTTAATCAATACTGAAGAGGGCCACAGCGATGCGGCCCTCTTTTTTTGATCGCATTCGAATATAGTTTCGTATCAAATTAGAAAAGCATTTTCAATCCAACCTGTCCATTTTGATATTTTTTTTACGTAGTAATCTAAATACGGATGCTGATTTATCACAATACCTCCTATAATACCCGAAAATAAAAAGGTGCATATTTCCACCAAAAAGCTCTGGATCTTCGTGGTTTATATCAAAAACATGAATAACTGTATATATTCATCTTTTTTCGAAAATGTGAATTATTCTTTACTATTGACAAAACGACCCTAAAAGTGAATACTCGACCCTGAGAAGGTGTTCCCCGACGCTTCTTCTCATATTAGCTGTGATCGTAATTATCATATTTTTTAAAACAGGGAGACTGTAATGAGAAGAAACAAGGGATTTACCCTAATTGAATTATTGGTGGTGATTGCCATCATCGGAATTCTGGCAGCCATATTACTGCCTGCGCTGGCACGAGCGCGGGAAGCAGCCAGGCGTTCGAGCTGCGCAAATAACCTGAAGCAAATGGGATTGTCATTAAAAATGTATGCCAGCGAGTCAAGAGGGGAACAGTTTCCACCTCCAACTTATGACACAATCCTACAGGTCAATTGCGATGATCCACTATTGGCTCCCACTACTGTTACCGATCCAGGATTTTTTGTATCCATGCCGGATCCTCGGACGTGGTACCCAGAATACATGAATGACGG
>NVWG01000092.1 GCA_002746185.1 Candidatus Hydrogenedentota bacterium | reverse complement strand
AAACAGGCCATCCGCATGCTGACCAAGCAGCTGGTTGAGCGGGATCGCGTGGCGATTGCCGTGTATGCCGGGTCCAGCGGGTTGGTGCTGCCGTCAACCTCAGCCAACGATGAGCGGGCGATTCTGGATGCTATTGAGCGGTTGAATGCGGGCGGGTCCACCAACGGCGGTGCGGGAATTGAGCTGGCGTACAACATAGCATCGCAGAACTTCATTGAAGGCGGCGTGAACCGGGTCATCCTGGCGACAGATGGCGACTTCAACGTGGGGGTTACGAATCAGAATTCGTTGGTGAGCCTTATTGAGCAGAAAGCGAAGAGCGGCGTATACCTTACCGTGCTGGGTTTTGGTATGGGCAATCTGAAAGATGCCACCATGGAGAAACTGGCAAACAAGGGTAATGGCAATTACGCCTATATCGATACCTTCCGGGAAGCCAAGAAGGTATTGGTGGACGAGATGACTGGTACGCTGGTGACTATCGCCAAGGACGTAAAAATCCAGGTGGAGTTCAATCCGGCGAAAGTAAAAGCCTACCGTCTCATCGGCTATGAAAACCGTGCGCTGGCGAATCGCGATTTCAATGATGACACGAAAGACGCAGGAGAAATCGGCGCGGGACATACAGTAACCGCACTATATGAAATCGTACCTGTAGAGCGCGTGATGCCTGCCGGGGTGGATTCGCTGCGGTATCGGGCGGAACAGGAACGAACCACTCCCATCCTGGTTGATGTAGATCCTTCCGCCTCCGCAGAAATGCTGACTGTGAAGCTGCGGTACAAACAGCCCGATGGAAATGTGAGCAAGCTGCTTACGTTTCACTTGAGCGATGACGGTGGGGATGTGAATCAAACGTCCACCGACTTTCAGTTCGCGAGTGCGGTGGCTGCGTTCGGACAGATTCTCCGTCGGTCGCCCCATGTAAACGGCATGGACTTCCCCGAAGTGATTCGTCTTGCCGAAGCGGGTATGGGCGCTGACCTGAATGGGTATCGCGCCGAGTTTATCGATCTGGTACGGAAGGCCTGGAGTCATTGGCCCCGGCAGCGAGGTACGCGTACCCGATTCTAATATTCCACCAGCGCAACTCCGGCTCGAACCCGCCCCAACTCCCTGGGTGGGTTTCGAGCCGCTTTTGGTGTAAGCTGACAGGAAATAAATCCTCGACGTATGGTCGTTTCACTAAATGTATTTAAGAGAAAATGGAATGGTACTGATTCTCAGGAGTTCTATGCAGAAACCGTTACTGATATCCTTGGTGTTAAGTTCGATGATGTTGTTCATAGGCTGCGATGGGTCCTCCGTCGGGCCTATTCTGGAACTGGAAGCCGACGAGTACAATTTTGGTGTGGTTAAAACCGATGGTATAACGGAGGCTACATTCAAGATTTATAATCGGGGGGATAAAACACTCAAGCTGCACGAAGTTGTTTCCTCCTGCACATGCACCACCGCTGAATTACTCGATACCTCTATTCCCCCTGGAGGTGAAGGATTGATGATAATTCGTATCAATCCAAACAAAATGAGTGGAGTAGGTACGCGAATCCCTTTGGTAATCAAGACCAATGATCCCACGCAGGAATTGGTCTCGTTACCTGTGATTGCCTGGCGGGAATATCCAATACAGTTTATAACGGAAATGGAACATGTTTCCGAAATGTCGATTGTTCCTGTAATTTCTGCTTATATAGTAGGCACCGTAGATCATCAGATAATTTCGCAAGGTGTACCTGCCGAAATTATGATTCGTGCAGCCCAAAATAAAAATAGATTTGTTGACATCATGGAAATGAACGATACTTCGTATTCTTTCGATGGGGAATCTATTGATGTGCAATCCAGTATTGGATTTGCTCCACTTGAGACTTGGGCAGATCCTGAGATAAAAGAATTCGATTTGAAATTTACTTTTACTCCTAATGTGTCACCCGGAGAATATGAAATTGTTTTGAATTTAAGTACAAATATTCGTCAATACACATCCTTTTTTCTTGCTTTTAATTTCACAGTTGAAAAAGCAACTAAAGTTATTTCGCTCGCTACTTCTGAACCTGGACTTCTTATTGCTGATCTAATAGATGAATTGTCGATTATTGACGTATCCCTTCATATTGTCTCTATCATCAAGGAACCGGAATCTACGTATGCGGTACGCATTGCAACGGAGTTGTCGGAGCGATGGTATAACGAGGGGGCAGAATTTGATGGCTATGTATTGGAAAAAATATATTCGGTTCAAAATTCCATCGTGGTGCGTGAAATAGATACGGGGCGGCGTTTGCGCGTCACCGGAAAAGACGATGAGACCAGTACGGTAACGCAAATGCCTTGAACCCCTTGGTAGACCAGCCATGGATTCGAGGGGTGCGTAGATATATCAGTATCGAGATGAGGTTAACATTATGTCCGCTTCGACCCAGGCCTCTTCGAAACGATTCCATGTAGTCTCCGCTTCGCCCGTCTTTTCCTGCGCCGAAAGCGCCTGATGCAGACCGAACAAGCTGTAGCCGATAGCCGATTTCCGTTTTAAGTCTTCCCACTGTCGATGGACAAGTGTTGGCCCAAGCACTGGCCATATGGATCACTATCGGGTAGCAGAATCTACTATTCGTTAGTGCTATTTCGTTTCCGTATAATCCACATGGTTGCAAATGTAAGGAAGAGTGTCAGCGCGAGGAGGGCGTAAGGTGCGGCGGCAGTGAGAGAGGCAATCACGCCCAGGCGGAAAGTGGCGGAGTAGATGTCTCGGTCTACCCCTGCTTGGGTACCGAAATTATCGTTAGAATCCCATACGACCACCCAGTTGCCTTTGCTGTCGGTGGCGATTTGTGGAAAGTGATCATTCCCGAAATCGCCGAATCCGTTTCGGTTGACCATATCAGGGAAGCTCCAGCTAATGCCGTTGTTGGTGGAATGGGCTCGGAAGATATCCCTGTCCAGCTCGGCTATCCCCTCCAGATTTTCACGGGAACTCCACACGGCGACCCAGTCTCCCAATTTATTCGTAGCAATCTGAGGATTCACATCTTCCTGTGAATCAAAAGTGCCGTTGGCGTTGAGCAACGCCGGGGCGGACCAGGTGACTCCGTTGTTGGTGGAGAGGGAAGTGAAGATATCCACATCTGTCCCGGCTACGCCATTCAGATCCTCGTTGGATTCCCACACTGTTATCCAGTTGCCCAGGCGGTCGGTGAGGACTTGAGGGGCATGGTCATCCCCGGTATCGGAAGTGCCGTTGGTGTTCAGCAATTCTGGAGCCGTCCAGGTTGCCCCGTTGTCGGTGGAGAGGGCTACGAAGATATCGTTATCGAAACCCGCCGTGCCGCTCATGTTCTCGTCGGATTCCCATACAACCACCCAGTTGCCTATGCCATCGGTAGCAATCTGTGGAATCCGATCCCTTCCCGAATCAAACGCGCCGTTCAGGTTGAGCAAGGCCAAGTTGGTCCAGGTGATACCATCGTCGGAAGAGCGGGATACGAGGATGTCGTCGTCGGAGCCAATAGTATTGATCAGATCGTCGTCGGTTGACCATACCACCACCCAATTATCTGCCCCGTCATTGGTTATTTGAGGCCTTGTATAAGTAACACCACCAGAGCTTGTACCGATTATAACCGAGTCGCTCCATGTTGCCCCATTATTCGTTGAGCGGGAAGAAAGTATTTGTCCTCTTGACCAAACGGTAATCCAATTTCCTTCGCCGTCGGTAGAAATATCCGCGTAAGCGTCCCATACAGAGTTAGTAACATCATTGGTGTTGAGTACAGCGGCATTGGACCAGGTCATCCCGTTGTTGGAAGATCGGGCAACAAAGATCTCTTTATCATCTAATCCCCCGGATACCTCTCGGGAATCCCACACGGCAACCCAGTTTCCAGCGGAGTCTGTAACGATTTGAGCATGTTCATCTAATCTAATATCTGATAAGCCGTTACTGTTAAGTAGATCCGGCGCTTGTGGGGGAACTGTGATGATACTGTTGATCATGAATATATCAGTCTCATTCATGTTCGGGTCATTGGGATCAAGAGCACTCCATACCGTTACCCAATGGTTCAGACCATCCGTAACAAAATCAAGGAAGGATACACCAGATAAAAAACTGTTTGTAGTGTTGAGCAAAACAGGATCAGACCAGGTTGCCCCATTATCATTTGATGTCGATACAGATATGTTAAACTCCCCKCCACCTAAAAAAGATTGGCCTATTCTCCAAATTGCAACCCAATTTCCAGATCCATCTGGGGATATTTTGGGGAAGATATCCGATAAAGTGTCGCTTACTCCGTTTGTATTAAGTAAACCCGGTTCAGTCCATGTAGCACCATGGTCTATAGATGTGGCGATGAAAATATCCGAATCTGTGCCTGCAGCCCCGCCTAAATTCTCGGTTGATTGCCAAACAGTGATCCAGTTGCCTGTCCCATCWGTTGAAATCTGCGGAAATATATCCATTCCCGTATCATCCTTGCCATTGGCATTGAGCATCATCGGGGCTGTCCAGGTTGTGCCGTTATCAGATGATCTAGCAATGAAGATATCCCAATCTATATCTTCTGGAAGACCCCGATCCTCAATGAAGCTCCACACGATAGCCCAATTACCTTGCCCATCTGTTGCAATTTGAGGCTTTATGCTTTCTCCGTCATTTCCAAATTCACCAAATATACCATAGGGATTCAGTAAAATTGGGTCTGTCCATGTAAGGCCATTATTTTCGGATTTTGCAACTAAAATTGCTGTATTCGTTCTACTASTAACTTCCCATGAAACGACCCAGGTTCCRTTACCGTCTGTTGCTACATTCGGTTTCTCTTCTCCGAGGATTAAAAAATCGGTCTGGCTATTGAAGTTGGGAATAATTGGATCTGTCCAGGTGGCCCCATTATCTGTAGACGTAGCTGTGAAGATATCAAAAGCGAGAGAACTCCACACTATCATCCAGGTTCCGTTACCGTCTGTTGTAATATTTGGTTGATAATCCCAGATTCCAAAAAGGGCATCATTCGACCGGAGAGAGGTAGGGGGAGTCCAGGTACCTCCATTATTTGTTGAGGTCGAAATATGAATGTCAAAATCAAATGGAGGGAAACCTCCAGGGCCACTTTCTTCACCATTGACCCATACAGCTACCCAATTACCTTTACCGTCGGTTGCTATCTTTGGGTCTATATCTAGATTCCTTCCATCAATTACACTATTGGGATCGAGCCGGGCTGGGGCATTGGAAACGATTTGAGCCTGKACGGGTATGGTGAACAACATAACCAAGGCCAAGGCTATAAATGCACATGGAACCCGATTTGATACGGGCATAATCAATCTCTCATTATCGATATGGAATATCCTCTTCTTCATGATGAACCCTTTTTTACATGTTAAATATATACGTATAAATTCAAACACAGTTTTTCATATCTACGTAAAATATTATCATGAGTAATAAGACATGTCAATCGAAAATGTGAAAAATAGACATTGCTAAAAAATTCGTCGTAACAGACTATACACCAACATGTTACATAATATTTTCCAGTTATCTAARATATTCAGATATTGTGCGGATGTGGAACTGTTTCATATAGTTTAAGAACGAAGGCGGTGTGCCGCCGACAAATACCGGATAGTGGAATTACCCGCGAACGCGGATCAGGTGGTAGTTCTTCTTGCCTTTTCGGATGACCGCCATGGATGGGGTGAGGAGGGATTCGGCGGAGAAGATCAGGTCTTCTTTCTCTACTTTCGCGTTGTTCAGGTAGAGGCCACCGTTTTTTACCATGCGCCGCGCTTCGCCTTTGCTCTGGAAAATATCCAGTTCAGTAAGCAGATCGATGAGCGGTTTRCCGGAAGTGAGTATGGAGCGGTCCACTTCACTGGACGGCACTTCACTGAATATATCAGCAAGGGTCGCCTCATCCAGCCCGGTGAGTTCGCCGCCAAACATGGCTTGACTGGCTTTCACGGCGTTGGAYAACGCTTCATCGCCATGCACCTTYCGYGTGACYTCTTCCGCCAGCTTCTTCTGGGCAGCCCGCTCGTGAGGTGCATCCTGAATGGCTTGCTCCAACGAAGCTATATCCTCTTGAGAGAGCAGTGTAAAGTATTTTAAATATTTCGCCGCATCCGCATCCGCCGAGTTCAGCCAGAACTGGTAAAACTTGTAGGGAGACGTGCGTTCCGGATCTAGCCAGATATTACCGCCTTCCGTCTTACCGAATTTCGATCCGTCTGCTTTGGTGACTAAAGGCAGCGTCATGCCGTAGGTCGTAGCACCGTTCCGCATGCGCCGCGTCAGGTCCATGCCCGATACAATGTTGCCCCACTGATCGCTGCCGCCGATTTGCAGCATGCAGTTATGCTCGTCGTGGAGATGAAGGAAGTCGTAGCCTTGGAGCAGACTGTACGAAAATTCCGTGTAGGACATGCCGTGATCCCGGTCATTCAGTCGCTGCTTCACGGAGTCCCGAGACATCATGGTGTTCACCGAAAAATGCTTTCCGATGTCCCGTAGGAAATCAATAAACGACCATTTCCCCAGCCAGTCCAGGTTATTGGCCATCATAGCCGCGTTGTCACCATCGAAATTCAGAAAATGTTTCAGCTGCTTATAAATACCATGAGCATTGATTTCCACCTGCTCCGTGGTGAGCAGCWGCCGCTCCTGCGCCTTGAAACTGGGGTCGCCGATGAGGCCTGTCGCCCCGCCGATAAGGGCAATGGGATTATGACCATGGCGCTGAAAATGAACCAGCCCCATGATGGGTACCATGTGACCAATATGAAGACTATCCGCCGTGGGATCGAATCCGCAATACAGGGTCATAGAGCCTTGTTTTAGTATTTTAGGCAGATCTTCGTGGGTGGTCTGGCTCACTAAACCGCGCCACGATAATTCGTCAATAACCGACATGAATAACTCCGAAGGATGGATTTATATTCGCACGATGATACACTATTGTCACAATGTTAGTATATGCAATTGTTGCTCGAATGGTTATTGGGCTGCGTAACTTGGCGTAGAAGTTATTCTTCGACATAGTATATTTCAGTAATTCCATACTTTCAGGAAAAAGAATATATATTTTACACGAGGATGATCCTATGAGCAGTAATCCAAATCTTCCGCCAGGGCAGCATGAAATAAGTACGTTTCCGCGATTCGGTCTTTTGCAATTCGCATACCGATACCCACGCGATACCAAAACGATAAAAATTAGCATTACTGGTGGGAATGATAAATCAACTGTCGTTGCCGATGCCCTGATGCAATTGCCTCGTGTAAAACAGGTCTCCGATTTTCACTGTGTCACCACATGGAGCCGTCGTGGTTTAACCTGGAGCGGTTTTCGATTTCGTGATTTTTATACTGAAATTTTAAAACCGCTTTTCCCAGGTGAAAATGTCGGCTTTATTCTTTTGAAAGGGCAGGACGGCTATCGAACCAGTTTGCCGCTGGAAGATTTGCTTGCTGAGGATGTGCTGCTAGCCGATACATTGGATGGTAAACCGTTGACGGTAGAACACGGCGCCCCTTTGCGACTGGTTGCCCCATCGCATTATGGATATAAAAATATAAAACATCTGGATCGCATAGAAATTCGTTCGGATGGCAATCTGGATATTTCATCCGGTTTTCGTTTTATGTCACATCCAAGAGCGCGTGTTGCACATGAGGAGCGCGGCACTGGCGTACCCGGCTGGATGCTGCGAATACTGTATCGTCCTCTGGTGAAACCTACCATACGGCGCTTTCAAAAAGCCATGACCTCGTATGACGAGTCGAATACGGAAAAACCCCTCGATGAGTAGGTTTTTAAGCTGTTTTCTATAGAAAATTCAGACCAGAATCAGGATCCGGTCAATTTCCGAACCCCGCAATTGAGACCCGAAAACTGGAAATATATAGAAAGATGTCCGTATCGAAAAATCTTGRTGTTGCTTGACATACACCCCTTCGTTTGCTACCCTTACACCTTGGATCGCCGTCCTCTTGGTCGGCGGTTTTATTGTGTATGGGCTTCTGTGAGACACAAAAGTGCCATAATTATATCAGTTAATACACTATTTTGAATATTGTTGCTGGCGTAGCTCAGTTGGTAGAGCACCTCACTTGTAATGAGGACGTCGGGGGTTCGACTCCCTCCGCCAGCTCCAGTCTATTCAGCCAAGGACGATGAATTATCTCCTGGCGTTCAGTTGAATATAGAATTAGGTGGGTTGTCCGAGTGGCTAAAGGAGTCGGGCTGTAAACCCGATAGCGTACGCTTACGTTGGTTCGAATCCAACACCCACCACCATTATCTTTAAACCGGAAACGGTTTATCGGGCGGGAATAGCTCAGTTGGCTAGAGCATCAGCCTTCCAAGCTGAGGGTCGCGGGTTCGAATCCCGTTTCCCGCTCCATTTTATACGTAAAACTCGCATTGATACGTGGATAATGCTAGAATTCAGGACTTTGAGCCCGCTTAGCTCAGTGGTAGAGCACTTCCATGGTAAGGAAGGGGTCATCAGTTCAAATCTGATAGTGGGCTCCATTATAACTACGAATTTGATTYATTAAATTAACGATACAWTAAATTGCTCAGGAGGTTGAATAAGTACCATGTCTAAGGAAAAATTTGAGCGGACGAAGCCGCATGTGAACGTGGGAACGATTGGTCATGTGGATCATGGTAAGACGACGTTGACAAGTGCTATAACGAAGGTGTTGGCGGAGTCTCAAGGGGCTACGGCGATGGACTTCGACCAGATAGACAACGCTCCCGAGGAAAAAGAACGTGGTATCACGATTTCTATCTCGCACGTAGAGTATGAAACGGAAGCGCGTCACTATGCGCACGTTGATTGCCCTGGTCACGCGGATTATGTAAAGAACATGATTACGGGTGCAGCGCAAATGGACGGCGCAATCTTGGTGGTAGGCGGCGATGAYGGYCCCATGGCTCAGACGCGTGAACAYATTTTGCTTGCCCGTCAGGTAAACGTACCGGCTATCGTGGTGTTCATGAATAAAGTGGACCTGGTAGACGACGAAGAGCTGCTGGATCTGGTGGAAATGGAGCTGCGGGAGCTGCTTTCTAAATAYGAYTTCCCCGGCGACGATATTCCTATCATTCGCGGTTCWGCCCGTGAAGCGATGGAAGGCGGCRACGAMRMMATYGGCAAGAATRYGGTGCTGGAGCTGATGAAGGCGGTRGATGAATTTATYCCYACGCCTAAGCGTGATTTGGAAAAAGACTTTTTGATGCCGGTGGAAGATGTATTCACSATTACGGGYCGCGGCACGGTGGTAACGGGCGCGATAACCCAGGGCATTGTACATGTAGGCGACAAAGTTGAAATCGTGGGCATCCGCGATACCCGCGACACGACGTGCACGGGCGTGGAAATGTTCCGTAAGCTGATGGACGAAGGTCAGGCTGGCGATAATGTAGGCCTGCTGCTTCGTGGTATTGAGCGTGAAGACGTGGAGCGCGGCATGGTTATCGCCAAGCCGGGCAGCATCACGCCGCACACGAAATTTGAAGGGGAAGTATACGTGCTGACCAAAGAAGAGGGTGGACGTCATACTCCATTCTTCAGCGGGTACCGTCCCCAGTTTTATTTCCGCACCACGGACGTGACAGGCGATTTGACGTTGCCGGACGGTGTAGAGATGGTGATGCCCGGTGACAACGTGACGATAACGGGCGAACTGATTACCCCCATCGCCATGGACGAAGAGCTGCGGTTCGCTATTCGTGAAGGCGGACGCACCGTCGGCGCGGGCGTAGTAACTAAAGTTATTGCTTAAGTAAGTTGGATTTGAGCCCCAGACGGGCATGGAGAAGAACGAATGGCAGGCAACAACAAAATACGGATCAAACTCCGAGCATACGACCATCGGCTGTTGGATCAGTCCACTCAGGAAATTGTGCTTGCGGCACAGCGGACCGGTGCCAATGTAATTGGTCCTATTCCGTTACCCATGCATATTCAGAAATATACCGTGCTGCGTTCGCCGCACGTAAATAAGAAAGCGCGTGAGCAGTTTGAAATGCGCACGTTTAAACGTCTGCTGGATATTCAAAGCCCTACTGCGCAAACGGTGGATGCGCTGATGAAGCTCGATCTGCCAGCGGGTGTGGATGTAGAAATTAAACAGTAACTGGAAATGTTGCACAGACCTCTTTAGAGGAAGATTATWATGGCACTTGGAATATTAGGTAAAAAAATTGGTATGACCCGAATCTTTACGGATGATGGGCGTTGGGTTGTCGTGACCGTAGTGGAAGCGGGCCCGTGCAAAGTCATACAGCGTAAAACCAAAGAAACCGACGGCTACGARGCGGTTCAACTGGGATTTGGCGAAWTGAAAGAGTCCAAATGCAATAAGCCMCAGTCCGGACACTTCGCCAAGGCGGATATCAARCCCATGCGTGTTCTCAAGGAACTGCGTATAGGAGGCGATTCCAAGCTGAGTCCTGGTGATGAGCTGAAGGCTGATATGTTTGCTGTGGGCGACCGAGTAGACGTAAGCGGCACATCGAAGGGTAAAGGTTTTGCCGGAGCGATGAAGCGTCATAACTTCTCTGGCGGACCTGGTGGTCACGGTTCTCATTTCCATCGTACTCCTGGTTCTATTGGACAGAGCGCAGATCCCGCTAAGGTATACAAGAATAAGAAAATGCCGGGCCACATGGGTAACCGCAAGATCACCATCCAGAATCTGGAAGTGGTGACGGTGGATACGGAAAAGAATTTATTGCTGATTCGTGGTAACGTACCCGGTGCCAACGGCGGCCTGGTTACGGTCCACAAGAGTGTGAAAGGAGCCCAGTAATCATGGCTTCGACCAAAGTATATAAATCGGATGGATCGGAAGGGTCAACCGTTGATCTGAATGATGCTGTCTTTGACATTGAACCGAATGTGGGTTTGGTGCATCAGGTGGCGATGGCATTGCTGGCGAACAAGCGTCAGGGTAATGCCGAGACCAAGACCCGTAAAGAAGTGCGGGGTGGTGGTAGAAAGCCTTTTCGTCAAAAGGGTACGGGTAATGCCCGTCAAGGTAGTACGCGTGAGCCGCACATGCGCGGCGGGGGTGTGGTATTTGGTCCCCATAAACGCAGCTATCGTCAGGAGGTACCGTTGAAAATGAGACGTAAAGCGTTGTGCTGTGTTCTTACTGACCGGGTGCGGAGCGAACAGCTTTGTGTGCTGGAAGGGTTGGCTGATGAACAGCCCAAGACCAGTCCGATGGTTGATTTGTTGGAGAAAGTATCTCCGGAAGGCCGCAAGACGTTGTTGATTACCAATGGTACTAGCGATGCGGTGCTGACTTCGTCCCGGAATATTCCCCGGTTGACGGTGCGTACGGCGACCGATGTAAATGCACTGGACGTGTTGAGCGCCCGGCGTGTGGTTTGTGTTCAGGATGCTCTGGCAACCTTGGAGGCGCGTCTATCATGAAATTATCCCATCCCTACCATGTAATCAAAGTTCCGATTCTGTCGGAGGAGTCAACGATTCAGACCGAGTCGAAGAACAAGTACACTTTTAAGGTGGATACCCGGGCGAATAAGAAACAGATTCGGGAAGCTATCGAACAGTTATTCAAGGATGTGACCGTGGTATCGGTAAACACCATGAATTATAAAGGCAAACGCAGTGGCAGTCGGGGCATTGGTCGCCCTGGACGTCGTGCGGATTGGAAAAAGGCCATCATAACGCTGCAGCAGGGCGATACGATTGACTTAATTTAACAGGAGCATTACTGTGGCGCTTAAACGATTTAAACCGACCTCGCCGGGACAACGGTTCAAGACGGTTGCAGATTTTTCGGAACTGACGAAGAAACGTCCCGAGAAGAGACTGACCGAGCCGAACCCGAAAAAAGCGGGTCGTAATAATAATGGCCGTATTACCATGCGTCGTCGTGGCGGTGGTCATAAACGGCTGTACCGTGTGGTAGATTTCCGTCGGAACAAAGATGGTGTGCCGGGTATCATTCGGGCACTGGAATATGATCCGAACCGGAGTGCCCGTCTTGCGTTGGTGGTATATGCCGACGGTGACAAGCGGTATATCATTGCGCCGGATGAGTTGGAAATTGGGATGACGATTACCAGCGGCCCTGATGCGGAATTCCAGGTGGGTAACTGCTTGCCTTTGGCGAAGATTCCTTTGGGTACGTTGATACACAATGTGGAAATGGCACCGGGTAAAGGCGCGAAGATTGCCCGGTCTGCCGGTAATAAATGTCAGATTTTGGGTAAAGAAGGCGACTATGCTGCGCTGCGGCTTCCTTCTGGTGAAATGCGTCGTATACCGATTGACTGCCGCGCCGTTATTGGTGAAGTGGGCAACTCGGAGCACAACAATATCAATCTGGGTAAAGCTGGCCGTGCGCGTTGGTTGGGACGTCGTCCCAAAGTGCGCGGTGTGGTGATGAACCCGGTAGATCACCCTCATGGTGGTGGTGAAGGCCGTACTTCCGGTGGTCGCCATCCGGTAACCCCCTGGGGTGTACCGACCAAAGGGTATAAGACCCGTAAAAAGAATCATCGTACGGATAAATTTATTATTCGTCGTCGGAACAAGAAGTAGCTGGCTGAGTAAGCCGATTAAGGAGAGAAACCAGTGCCACGTTCAGTAAAAAAAGGGCCGTTTATAGATGGTCACTTGCTGAAGAAAATCGAAGCGGCTCAGGCCAGCGGCGACCGTAAAGTGATCCGTACCTGGTCACGTCGATCTACGGTTATTCCGGAGATGGTAGGACTGACTATTGCGGTRCATAACGGCCGGGCGTTTTTACCGGTCTTTGTATCYGAAAATATGGTTGGCCATAAGCTGGGCGAATTTTCACCCACCCGCACTTTCCGGAGTCATCCGACAAGCGGCGGCAAGAGCAGATAAGAATAAAGGAGCGTTGAATCATGGCTGATGCCGTAGCGCGAGCAAAACGCGTACATATTGCCCCCCGCAAGATGCGGTTGGTGGCGGATCTCATTCGTGGGAAGAAAGTGTCTGAAGCACGGGATATTCTCTTTTTCACGCCGAAAGCATCATCTCCGATCATCCGGAAAATTCTGGAGTCGGCGGTGGCGAATGCAGAGAACAAGGCTTCGGAAACGAATGCACGTATAGATACTGATGAGATGGTAGTTTCTACCATCCGGGTGGATGAAGCGGAAACCATTAARCGGTTTCGTGCGGCAGCCCGGGGACGCGCWGTTCCTATTCGTAARCGTCAAAGTAAYGTAGAGCTGATAATCAGCGAGTCATAACAAGTACAGGAGACGGTCTGTGGGCCAGAAAGTTCATCCGATAGGATTTCGACTGGGTATTATAAATACTTGGAGCTCGACGTGGTTTGCTGATAAAAACTATGCCGAATTGCTTCACGAAGATTTAAAGCTTCGTGACTATGTGAAAAAGCGTTTATATCATACCGGTGTAGCAAAGATTGATATTGAGCGCGCTGGTCGTAAGGCGAAGGTACATATTTTCACGGCACGTCCGGGTTTGGTAATCGGACAACGTGGCCAGGAAGTGGACAAGCTGCGGTATGAGCTGGAGAAACTTACAGGCCGCGAGCTGCTGATCAATATTCATGAAGTATTGAGTCCGGAATTGAGTGCGCAGTTGGTGGCAGAGAATATCACGTCGCAGTTGGAACGACGCATTGCTTTTCGCCGGGCTATGAAGAAGACGGTACAAAACACGATGCGTCTGGGTGCCAAGGGTATTCGTATCCGCGTGGCAGGACGTTTGAACGGCGCTGAAATTGCCCGTGCTGAGCAGGTTCGGGAAGGCAGTGTGCCATTGCATACACTGCGCGCCAATGTAGATTATGGTACGGCTACAGCCCATACGACATACGGCTGTATTGGAGCGAAAGTTTGGATTTATCACGGTGAAGTGCTGCCTGGCGAGATGGCCCCGAAAATTGCGGGTGAAGCCACTCAGGCGTCGCGTCGTCGTAGACCTGCTGGCGGTGAGAGAAAATAGTCCTGCCGGACATTGTATAACGGAGAATGTTTAGACCATGTTAATGCCCAAGAGAATGAAGCACAGAAAAGTCATGCGGGGCCGTCGTAAAGGCGCTGCCAAGGGCGGATTCAATATTGATTTTGGTGAATTCGGCTTGAAGGCTACCCAGGATGGTTGGATTACGTCGCGGCAGATTGAAGCGGCTCGTATTGCGCTGACCCGTAAGGTGAAACGTGGCGGTAAAATCTGGATACGTGTATTTCCAGACAAGCCCATCACGAAAAAGCCGGCGGAAGTACGAATGGGTAAAGGGAAGGGCGCCCCGGAAGCGTGGGTAGCCGTTGTGAGACCTGGTCGTATTTTGTTTGAACTGGAAGGGGTGCCGGAAGAATTGGCGCGGGATGCCATTCGATTGGCTGGACACAAGATGCCTATCAGCACAAAATTTGTAAAACGCGGTTATTAAGAAGAACACCGCCGGAGAATTTTAGTGAAAGCGCAAAAACTTAGAGAAATGAACGATACGGAGCTGCAGCAGAAGCTGGTTGATAGTCACGATGACTTGATGCATTTTCGTTTGCAGATGGCTACAGGCGTAGTGGACAACGTCCGCAGTGCACGGGAAATCAAGAAAGTAGTTGCCCGTATCAAAACGATTTTGAACGAACGAAGCCGCGCCGCACAGGCCGGTGCAGGAGATAAAAATTAACCATGGAACAACGTGGACAAAAAAAAGAACGCGTCGGGGTTGTGATCAGCGACAAGGCGAATAAAACCCGGACCATTGCTGTAGAACGGCTTATCCCTCATCCGCTGTACAAGAAAGTATTACGGCGGACGAAGAAATATTACGCTCACGACGAAGGCAATGTGAGCCACGAAGGCGATTTGGTTCGTATTCGCGAATCACGGCCTTTGAGTAAAACCAAGCGGTGGCGTCTTATTGAAGTAGTGAAAGTAGCCGACTGAGGCCGCATGGCGGTTAGAACAGGAACGAATCGATGATACAAAGAGAATCGAATTTACAGGTTGCCGATAACTCCGGTGCACGTCGCATTAAAGTTATCCAGGTAGTAGGCGGCACAGGCCGTCGGTATGCGCGCCTTGGCGATGTTGTTACCGCTTCGGTGAAGGAAGCGTTACCTAATTCAGCAGTGAAAAAGGGCGAAGTGGTGAAGGCGGTGGTTGTGCGTATTCGTAAAGATACGCAGCGGGCGGATGGTACGACGATTCGTTTCGACAGCAATGCTGCGGTGTTRATCAATGCGCAGAAAGAACCCCGGGGCACTCGTATTTTTGGGCCTGTTCCCCGTGAATTACGGGACAAGGGTTTTTTGCGGATTGTATCCCTGGCCCCCGAAGTAGTTTAACAAGGAATCAGATATGCAGCATATACGTAAAGGCGATATTGTACAGGTCATTACCGGCAACACCCGCGATCATGGGAAAGTCGGAAAGATAAAGGCCGTATTCTCCAAGACAGAACGGGTGTTGGTGGAAGGTGTGAATATGATTAAGCGTCACACCAAACCCAGCAGCAGTAACCAGTCGGGCGGAATCATAGAAAAGGAAGCACCTATCCATGTATCCAATGTGATGCATTACTGTGAATCTGCTGAGAGTCGATCTAAAGTGGTACTGACGCGTAACGCTGATGGCACCCGCGTGCGGTCATACAAAATCAACGGCGAGACGTTGAAAGAAAATTAACAGGGAGCGGGTATACCGTGGCAGCCAGATTACTAGAAAAATATAAAAGTGAAATTGTCTCTGATTTGCGAGACAAATATAAATACGAGAACGTGATGCAGGTTCCTCGCCTGGATAAGATTGTGGTGAACATGGGCGTGGGCGAAGCCAATACGGATGCTCGGGTGCTGGAAGTAGCCATAGGCGAATTGGCTACCCTCTCGGGGCAAAAGCCCAGTGCGCGTCAGGCACGTAAGTCCATATCGAACTTTAAAATTCGGGAAGGCCAGAAAATTGGCTGTATGGTTACGCTGCGCGGAACACGGATGTATGAATTCATGGATCGTTTGTTTAATGTGGCGATGCCGCGTATCCGCGATTTCCGTGGGGTATCGGACAAGGCTTTTGATAACAGTCATAATTATAATCTGGGATTGAAAGAACAGACCATGTTCCCAGAAATTAATATGGATAATGTTTCGGCTGCCAGAGGCATGAATGTTACGTTTGTTTTTCGTAATATGAATACGCGCGAAGAGAGTCTGGATTTGCTGCGTATGTTTGGAATGCCTTTCCAGAAAAGAGATAACTAAGTAAGAGAACCCGGCAGCTTTAATCGGCACCGGAATTAAGGAGAATAGCATGGCGAAAAAGTCCATGATAGCCAAGCAAAAACGAACGCCGAAATTTAAGGTCCAGGGGTATAACCGCTGCAAAGCATGCGGCAGGCCTCACGCGTTTATGCGTAAATTTCAGTTGTGTCGTATTTGTTTCCGTACGCTGGCGCTGGAAGGCAAGATTCCCGGCATAACTAAATCCAGCTGGTAACCAACTTAAGGAACTGTACAGATGTCTATGAGCGATCCCTTAGCGGATATGTTAACCCGCATACGCAACGGCCTGCAGGCTGGTTTTCCCTCGGTGAAAGCCCCGGCGTCCCGCTTGAAATCGGGAGTATGCGATGTGTTGAAAAGTGAAGGCTATATTGTCGATTACAGTCGGGAAGAAGACGGTAAACAGGGCATTTTGACCATTACGCTGAAATATACCCATGACCGTAAACCGGTTATTCAGGGCATAAAGCGGGTGAGCAAACCAAGCTTGCGTACGTACACGGGTGCTCAGAATATGCGCGTGGTTCGTTCCGGGTTGGGTATATCCGTGGTCAGTACCTCTAAAGGGGTGATGACGGGTCGACAGGCTCGGGGCCAAAATGTTGGCGGCGAAATTTTGTGTGAAGTGTGGTAGTTCAATATCAACACACCATTTTAATTAACGTATACAGAAGGAAATAACGACGTGTCTCGTATAGGAAAAGTGCCCGTACCCATCCCGGAAGGGGTCAAAGTGGATTTAAACGGGTCGACTCTGAAAATCAGCGGTACGAAAGGAACTTTGGAGCAGGAATTCAGCTCTGACCTTGGTATCGAATTGGTGGATAATGAAGTGGTGGTTACGCGGTCCAGCGATAAACCTAATGTCCGTGCTTTGCATGGTTTGACGCGGGCGTTGATCAATAATATGGTGGTCGGTGTACATCAGGGTTACGAAAAAATTCTGGAGATACACGGCGTGGGTTGGCGTGCCAACATGAAGGGCAAGAGTCTGAATCTGCAGCTTGGATTTAGTCATCCCGTAGTGGTTGAACCTCTTGATGGTATTGAGTTCAGCGTTGATGGGAACACGACCATTAAAGTATCTGGATATGATAAACAGCAGGTTGGACAGATGGCGGCGAAGGTTCGCGCCTGGCGTAAACCTGAACCGTATAAAGGCAAGGGTATTCGTTATAAAGGCGAACATGTTCGCCGTAAAGTAGGTAAATCCGGCGCTAAGTAACGGATACCAGGAGAAAAGATAATGGCAAAAGTAGCACATAAAGTTAGTCAGCTTGGACGGCGTAAGAGACGGGTTCGGAAGAAAATTTCCGGCAATGCAGAGAGACCTCGTCTGATGGTTCGTCGTTCACTGAAGCATATATACGCCCAGTTGATCGACGATGTTAACGGGGTGACCCTGGCACAGGCGTCTTCGGTTTCGCTGAAGATTTCTGGCGGCAATATCGAAGCAGCTAAGGAAGTAGGAAAGAGTCTGGCTGAAGCAGCCAAGGCGAATTCCGTTGAAAGTGCCTGCTTTGACAGAAATGGCCGCTTGTTTCATGGGCGGATCAAAGCGTTGGCCGATTCGGCCAGAGAAGCCGGACTAAAAGTATAACCCGATAGCATCGCTGACACGTCAGCAGGAGAGTAAACTTGAGTACAGCACCGCAGAGTGACAAAAGAGCAGGTCGGGGCAATCGTAAACCCCGCGAAAAGAAAGAATCGGAATTCATCGAGGACGTGGTGAAGATTTACCGCGTATCTAAGGTGGTTAAAGGCGGACGACGTTTCAGCTTTAGCGCTGTGGCGGTAGTCGGCGACGGTAAAGGCCGTGTAGGTGCTGCTATGGGGAAGGCTTCGGAAGTACCGGAAGCTATCCGCAAAGCTATCGAGAAAGCCAAGAGACAAATGGTGGATGTGCCTATCGTGAATACGACGGTGCCTCATGAAATCATTGGTCGTGCCGATGCCGCTCGTGTGATGCTTAAACCGGCATCGCTGGGTACTGGTGTGGTAGCTGGCGGACCTGTTCGTTCCGTATTGGAAGCGGCCGGGTATAAAAATATTCTAACCAAGTCGTTGGGGTCCAATAATCCCACGAATGTGGTGTGGGCAACGATTAATGGACTGAAAGAGCTGGAAACAGCCGAGCAGATTGCAGCGAAGCGCGGCCTGGAAGTGGCCGAGATACTATAACCCGAATTATCGAGGTATGAGCATGTTGGATTTAAGTACACTTAGCCCGTCTCCCGGTTCCCGCAAGAAGCGGAAGCGCGTGGGTCGTGGACCTTCCTCCGGTCACGGTAAAACCAGTGGACGAGGCCATGGCGGTCAGAAATCGCGTTCTGGTTATTCGCGTCGGTTTGGATTTGAAGGGGGTCAGACCCCTCTTAATCGTCGTTTGCCCAAACGTGGATTCACGCACATGGATCGCTTTAAGTTTGCAGAAGTGAATATAGATGTATTGAATGATCGTTTTAATGATGGCGATGAAGTGACAACGGAAGCGTTGGTGGCCAARGGGATTGTGAAAGATTATCGGGGCGGCGTGAAAGTATTGGGTCGTGGTGAAATTACCAARAAGCTGACCTTRAAAATTGATGCTATCACGCAGGGTGCYAARGAWAAGATTGAAGSGGCTGGCGGCAGTGTAGAGCTTGTCGAAATTCCGGTAGCTCGTGCCGTAAAAAATCGCACCAAAGGCAAGAAAGCGGAGGCCAAGTAAGTGTCGCAGCCAATCGAAGCATTCAAAAATGCGTTGAAGATACCTGAGCTGAAACAGCGAATCACATTTACCTTTATTGTCTTAATCGTGATCAGCTTGGGTCGTCATGTGCCTACACCCGGTGTAAAGGGGCAGGCATTGGCGGAGCGTATTGGCGAAATCGGCGGGATACTTTCTTTTTACGATATGTTCTCTGG
>NVWG01000091.1 GCA_002746185.1 Candidatus Hydrogenedentota bacterium | reverse complement strand
TGTGGTGGCCTCGGCGGGAGCTGTCATCGAGGGAATCGGGCACAGCGTGATGCAGTTACCAGATCGCGGCGGGCTGATTCGGGCGCTCGGTGTGACTGCCCAGGAACTACTCGACGACAGTCGCCGCACCGGTCGGACCACGAGTGCACTGGCCCGGGCCCGGGCACTGCGACCCAGCGTCAGATTTGATTCCAGCAATGCCTGTACATACTTTGCTGTACGTTCGGAAGGATACCCAGCGTGGGCTTGCTCTAACAAATCCAAGCCTTTACGCGGGTCCACCTGAAGCATGGCTTGGCCTTGAACATTCAGAAAAGCATAGGCACGATTCGCAGAAAGTTTGGATGTATCCACCCGTTGTGCCACTGACAATCCATCATCGTACTGTTGATTCTTGAAGAGTGCTAATGCGGATTTTGCCAGCATATCCGGTTCTTCGGTCATAAACGCAATTTCCGAATACACTTCTGCTACTTTAAGAGACAGGCCCATGTCATCGTACAATTCCCCCTGCGCTCCCAGCAGTTTTAGTCGCTGTGCCGAGCTGCTTGTAGTTCGCGACAGATCAGCTAAAAGCCTTGCTGCCTTTGTAGGGAGACCTTCGTCATATAAAACCCGGGCCAGCTCAATACTTCCCAAAAAGCCTTGCTCCGTACCAGGGAACTCCATGGTAAGTCGCGTAAGTACATCACGGGCATTACTCATGGCATTGTCCTGGCGATACAACTTACCCGCAGTCAGCAGGAGCTCCGGGTCATTCGCACCAGCTGCATCAGCCGCAATCAACGCTCTGGCAGCTTCCCGACTATTCCCTGCTTTGGCTAATATCTCCCCTGCATTACGCAATACATCAGGGTTACCGGGATATCGCTGTGCTGTTTGTGTTGCAAAACGAACGGCCTCTTTTAATTGACCGGATTCATCCAATACGCGAGACATTTCAATATTCGCTAACGGGGTGATATCCGATTCCGGAAAGAAATCCAATAACCCTTTCAGCGTATTTTGTGCATCATCAAGCCGATCCGCAGCCCTATATGCTTTCGCTAACATGAGCGTAGCCTTGTCATTGCCTTCTATCGAAGTGGCTGTTTGCAGCCGTGTCTCCAGATCGCGTATTGCCCGGTCATAATTACCTGTGTCATACGCCAATGCACCCAGCTTAGTAAATGCTTGCGCCCCTAACTGATTGCCAGGATTGTTTTCAGCAATGCGGATGTACAAATTGCGCGCCTGCTCATCATCACCTGCATTGTTATACGCATCACCAAGTAGCAACTGCGCTTTCTCAGCCAGATCAGATCCAGCATGCTCGCGACGTAAACGCTGAAGATATCGTGCTGCCTGAATAGGACGTTCCGTATCCAATTCCAATTCGGCTATGGCCAACAACACCACGTCTCGATTATCCGCACCATTTTCATTCCGTAACAATTCTCGATACTCTACCCGGGCAGCCAATACATTATTTTCTTTTTCGTACAGACTGGCTTTCCAGAACAATGCATGGGGTTTTCGAGGATGCATCGGTGCAGCATTTATCACGGCATCAATCTCGGCATGCATCGTATTGGCCAAGCCAACAGAAACGGTATCCGGCAACTGGTGATAACGTGCTTCTAAACGCAGGTATCGGGCATCAGTTTTCAACGGACGACTATGGGCATTAGAAATTATTGCATCCAGCAGTTCCGTTGCACGCGCATATTCTTTTTCGTCTACATACCCCTGGGCCAACGCTAATTGACGTTCAATATCTCCTTGCCCGATAACGATAGCCATGGTTCCCATATCTGGCGGATCTTGCAGACGGTTCGCCGTCATATACAGCATAGCGGTGATGGCAACCAACATTCCTGCAGCCAGCCCTGTAATGGCTCGATACGGTTCTTCCTTCACCGAATCCAGCAGTGAATTAAAAATCGAACCGCCGGAAGTCGAGGTCGCATCGCCATGCCCCACCACTTCATCCAAGGAATCCATAGCCGCATATTCTTCATCAGGCGGAGAAGGTGCAGCAGGGGAGGTATCATTTTTCGGAATTGCATCAATCCTGACTTCCTGACTTTCCACTGCCCCCGCCGCCACGTTTTCCGAAGCCACTGCCGCAACAGCTTCTTCTGCTGGCACAGGCGCGGCTTCTTCAGCCGATGGCTCCGAACCTGCGGTATCATTATCAGGCTCTGAAGTTTCAGTATCTGCCAAGGTTTCCGTATCAGCACTGATTTTCGTTTCTTGGGCTGGCGAATCAGGATCAAGCCGTTCATCCATATCTTGTGCGACAAGTTCCTCAGAGGTCTCTACTAATTCATCTTCTCCCACCTCACTGGATGCTTGCTCACTCTCCATCAAGGCATCGATGGTACTTTGATCCATACTTTCGCTATCGTCTACAGCATCATCTGATGAAGGGGCATAAGACGGAGAATCGCTGGTATCCGAGGCGGAATCCATTAGTGCATCAATGTCACTTTGATCCAAGGCCCCTTCGTCTTCTGATTCTTCGGTTTTTTCTGGTTCCGACGATGATTCACTTGTATCCGAGGCGGTTGCCAGCAAAGCGTCAATATCGCTTTGATCCAAAGACCCTTCGTCTTCTGCTTCTTCAGGAGCATCAGTATTTTCACTGGTATCATCCTCCGCATCGGGAGAACTGGACTGATTCATCAACGCATCGATATCATCTTGAGAAAGGGTCCCTTCGTCGGATTCCACCACCGCAAAATCAGCGGGGCGAATAGTCTTATCCACAATGGGTCCCACTTCCTCAACTTCATCTTTTTGAGCGGAGGAGGCATCCTTGGCGGAAGCCATCAGCTCATTCAGCTCGTCTTGATTGATTAAACCCTGATCTTCGGTAACCTTTGCATCTTCAGGTGTTCCTGTATCATCCGATTCGGCTTTAGCAGCGACAGTACCTGAAGAAACCGTTTCTTCAATAAAAGCATCCAGTTGTTTTTGATCAACAAAGCCATCATCCTCGCCTTGCGGTGAATCATCGGGCGTTTCGCTGGAACCGGCTCCCAGTAATTTTGAGAGGATAGCTGGATCTTCAATGGGTTCTTTTTCAATAACTGGAGATGCCCCATCGATAGAGTCCGGCGAAAATATTTCGGGGGATTTCGGTTTTTCCTCATTGGCTTGGGCTTGAGCTTGAAGCAAGGCATCAAGCGACTCTTGCGTCAGAATCCCTGTGTCCTCTTCAGGTGTCCCGCCAGATTCTGCAAATTCCTGCTCGGCTTCTGCAATAAGGGCATCCAATTCATCTTGAGACAGATCTTCCCCATCAGATTCCACATTTCCGTCCATATCTTTGGGCTCATCGATGGACACGCGTTCCCCCGCAGCATCTTGCCATACCTATCTAAATAATGACCATTAAATTGTGCTTGAACAGCACAATTTAGTTTAACATCATCCGCTTGGGATGACAACGAAATAAGGAAAAATTTTCCTAGTTAAGTATGCGTTACATTGAATTCAGGGACTAAACTGTACTATATCGATTCGTTGACTCTCCTGTATTCCAGGATGAAATAAAATGAGATCGTCCCCCCCGCGCCCATCTAAATCTACAGAGCGAGCCACTCCAAAAGCAGGTATATCAAAGGACTTCCATGGTTTTGAGGATAACAATTCTTTCTCCGTTCGAGTAAAAATATTCAGACTGTCTTCACCCGAACCGATTATCGCATCCAGGAATCCATCATTGTTGAAATCCCCCCATGCATAGGTCAAACGCTCGCGGCCATCGGGAGCCTCCATTGTCATATACGTGCGAAACGACGGCTTCTTGGGGAATCCGGATTCGTGCTGTAAATGGATATCTATACGAATGGATATTTTCTTACGAATAAAGAAATTTGCAATATTGCGTAGGCTAAATGGAATACTGACCATCACCAAGTCGATCAGGTTGTCATTATTTACGTCCGCCAGAGCCGGCGCAGAAAAACCGCCTTTGGTTTCTATCTGAAATTCAGGTTTCGAGGAATACGTAAAGGATGGTTGACCCATATATATCTGAGTAAGGACATTCATGTTGATGGTGCCCTCTGTTTGCGTTACCAATAAATCGGGCCACCCATCAGAATTTATATCCTTCATATCCGTGTGAGCGTCCCACCGTTGCTCCAATGTCTTGGGTATACGGTATCGCTTGGATTGGCTCAAGTCCTTACCATAATAAAAATCCGCCACCCGGTCGCTCAAAAACGCCAGTACGGTTTCTTGCTGATTTTCCAAAGGCGCAACATATACTTTCGGGACACGATACGTGATGTATTCACCGCCGATATCTGCTACTTCACCGGGTATATCCGCCAACAACTCGTGCCAGAGTCCTGAAGTATTCCATATTGCAAATCCCCCTGGTACAGGCACCAGCCACTCTTCTTTCCCGTCCCCATCCAAATCAACCGATACCTCTTTCAAGAAGAGCGGCTCTCGGGTGTTTACGGGATAGATTGAAACTATAGGTACTATCTCACTTTCGATAAACTGCTCATTTACAAAAGAATAAACGGTAAATCCATGTGAGCCTACCACGATAAGTTCTGAGGGAGACTGACCATCAACTTCGGAAAAGAAAGCGTTACCCGCTCCCGGTGTCAAAGGAAAATCATAGACCCGCTTTGAGTGGAATCTGCCGCTGTCGTCTCCCCAGAAAATCAGAATGTGCTTTTCCGGGGGATAGGCGCCTTCAACGCTGCTCAGTGCAGCCACATCGTTATACCCATCACCATTAACATCGAGAATGGCCACATCCCAGACAGGGTGTGAAGTTTGAAGAATATCGTGGGTGGTGGCGGCCACGATGACAGACATACATAGTAGACTTAGCATACTGCACTCCCAATGTGAAAGCTGGAGCGCAGTATATCAGATAATAAATTTAACTAGACTACTCATCCAGATCGGAGCCTGACAAGGTGGGCAGTTGATCGATAAAATGAGCAAAGTTCATATCCGTAGCTAATTCTTCGTCGAAATGGATACAAATCTGATTTACCCCCGGATCATCGGCAAAGGTACGAACCACATGGGCATCTCCCACAAAACCAATTGGAAGCCCAATAGTGTCTGGAAATTCTTTGGTGGGAATGGATACCTTCAGTATTTGACCAACCTGCACGTTGTGCTTGGTCCGACAACGCAGACCGCTGATGGAAATATCCTGCACAACCCCCGGCCCAACCAGAGGTTTCGGGTGTTCCTTCAACTGAACACCTAATTTTATGCGAAAAGATTCGGGATGCCGCTGCGCGTTACGACGTTCCTCCGGTTTATCGAAGGGATCATCCCACTTGGCATCTGTATCGTACTGTACTCTATTTGGTCTCATTGGTACCTCCCCACCCCCAAAGTATCCACTCACTTAATGATTCTACACGTAAATCGGACAAACTTACAACACAAATCGCACTTTAATAATTAAAACCATTTATAAACAACTACTCAAACAATAAAATTTAGTATAATTTGTATTCATTATACGATTAAACACCAATTTTTCATTAAGTGCGCATAATAATTTATACATATATTGATATATGTATGTAGACCTATGTATACTTATTTTTCGAATCAAATACTAGAGAATAGAATCAACATGTCTAAAAAAGATACATCACCTTTGTATGAATTGCTTGGGTACGACGCATTTCTTACTATATTTAATGAAGCTATTACCGAATCCGGGAACGGATCTGCGTCGGCAGCCATCGCATTGGTCGACATAGACTGGTTTGGAAAATTCAATAACACCAATGGAACGCAATCCGGTGATGAACTTATTCATACCCTGGGTCGATGTTTATCCGATACCATAGGGGATGTAGGTTCGGTGTTCCGATATGGCGGTGACGCGTTCATGATTTTATTTCCCGATATGGAAAAGGAGCAGGCCTTTCTTAACACCGAGCGTACTCGAATCCAATTTGAGAAAATTGAAACGATCCGAATCGGGACGAAGGATCTGACTATCGATGCCACCATCAGTTGCGGAATCGCGGCGTTCCCCGATGACAGTGCCAAGAGCGCAGAAGTCATTCGAAAATGCAGTGAAGCTCTATACCGGGCCAAAGTGAGCGGACGGAACAAAGTTGCCTTGTCTCGTGAAGAAAAAATGGTGACCAAAACTACCCATTACACGCAAGGACAACTGGAAGGCCTCTCCCGTCTTGCGAAACGTGAAAGCATGAATGAAGCGGCTCTCCTTAGGGAAGCCCTGGACGACGTACTGCGAAAGCATAATTCGTAAACCAATACCTATAGAAGGAAGAACACCGTGTCAAAAAACATTTATCAAAAAATTTGGGATGCCCATCTGGTACATGAAGAGAGCGGTCAGAATCCCATTATTTACATCGACCGACATTACGTACACGAGGTGACCTCGCCCCAGGCCTTTGAAGGGTTGCGCATGGAAGGAAGACCCGTCCGGCAGCCGAGCCGCACCACGGCAACTATGGATCACAATATTCCCACAACGGATCGGTCGAAGCCCATCAAGGACGAACTATCCMGGATGCAGATAGAGACCTTAGCCAAGAATTGCGCGGAGTYCGGCATTGAATGTTTCGACATGCATGATCCCCGAAATGGCATCGTTCATGTTATTGGACCTGAAATGGGATTGACCCAGCCTGGCTCCACCATCGTCTGCGGCGACTCCCATACCTCGACCCACGGGGCATTTGGCGCATTGGCGTTCGGCATTGGTACCAGCGAAGTGGAGCATGTTTTGGCTACACAGACCCTGCTGCAGCAGCCATCCAAGACCATGGAAATCCGAGTCAATGGCACGTTATCTGCCGGAATTACTGCCAAAGATATCGTTCTGGCGATCATCGGAAAAATTGGTACCGCTGGCGGCACAGGCTATGTATTGGAATATACCGGAGAGGCCATTCGCGCCTTAAGTATGGAAGGCCGCATGACGGTGTGCAACATGACTATCGAAGCAGGCGCCCGTGCAGGTCTCATCTCGCCGGACGAAAAAACCTTCGCGTATCTGAAAGGTCGTGAACGCTTGCCCGAGGGAAAATCGTTTGATGAACTGGTGGCATACTGGTCCTCATTCGCATCCGATTCGGACTGCACATACGACACGTTGGTGGAGCTGGATGCAGCCCATATAGAACCGCAAATAACTTGGGGTACTTCTCCCGGAATGGTAGCCGGGGTATCAGAGTGTACTCCGGTGTTGGCTGATATTACCGATGAAAATTTGCGAGATACCACGTCCAGAGCATTAAGCTATATGGATCTGAATGAAGGAACGCACTTGGATGAGGTGACCATYAATARAGTTTTCCTCGGTTCTTGCACCAACGGCCGCCTGGAGGATCTGCGAGCCGCTGCGGCAGTGGTTAAAGGCTATACCGTCCACGATTCCATCGACCAGGCTCTGGTCGTACCCGGTTCGCATTTGGTAAAAGAACAGGCCGAAGCAGAAGGGCTGGATAAAATATTCACAGAAGCAGGGTTCGAATGGCGTGAAGCGGGGTGCTCCATGTGTCTCGCCATGAACGATGACCGATTGAACCCGGGCGACCGATGTGCATCCACATCCAACCGGAATTTCGAAGGACGACAAGGTAAAGGCGGACGCACACACTTGGTCAGCCCTGCCATGGCCGTAGCCGCTGCCATCACAGGGCGATTTACCGACATACGRAAGTGGAGTTATAACTAGCATCATGCAAAATAAATTCTCAAARTTAAGGATTGCACTCGTCGGAATATTGTCCAGTGCTATGGTGCTGATYTCCGGTGCTATTTCRGCCCAGGATTACCTGCCTGGCGGTCGCGTCTTGTTGGATGCTCATAATTGTTATCCCTATCAGGGGAAATGGGCRGAYCGCATYGAYCGWGCATTRARYACRGGCACACCCGTTGCCATAGAACAGGATCTTGTGTGGCACCGTGACCCGGAATCCGGTGAGTTCCGCTCCATTGTATCCCACGGCAGCCCTTTCACTGGTGAAGAACCGTCCTTGGATGACTATTTCTTCGAAACGATCAGACCCATTGTGGAGAAGGCTCTGGAAGATGGGAATGATGGAAATTGGCCGCTCATTACCCTGAACATCGATTACAARAACAACAGCATTGCTCATGTAGAAGCCGCTGGGGAGGTATTCAAAAAATACGCTGCGTGGCTTTGTTCCGCTGAGAAATCGGATGACCCGGCACGGATTATGCCCATGGACATCAAACCAGTTCTTGTTCTGGTGGGTAATGGTCTGAATCAGGAAGCGATCTACGCAGACCGCGTACCCGAAGGCGAACGCATTTTGGTTTTCGGAGCGGTAAAACAGAACAACTTGAATGACCGGGATATACCGCGTACACAACGGCAGGAACGGGATGCCACCATCGACCCGAATCTTCTTTTGTCCACACCTGCAAATAATTATCTGCGCTGGTGGAATAATCCGTGGGGTATTGTAGAACAAGGAGGTCAGCGTCGAGCTGGGGCATGGGATAAAAAAGATAATGCTCGTCTAAAAGCGCTGGTAGATCACGCCCAYAAGCTGGGCTACTGGATTCGTTTCTATACGCTGAATGGTCACGACAGACGCGACGATAATGGCTGGAGTACAGGATACAATTTCGGGTCTCTCGAAGAAGCTCGTATCCGATGGGAAGCGGCACTCCAGGCTGGCGTTGATTTTGTAGCAACGGACCAGTACGAAGAATTTTCTAAAACTCAAAACGCATATAAAAATAAGTAAGGAATTTTTACGATGAACCCTTTTAACAACATATCCGGTATCGCGGCTCCCTTGGATCGCCAAAACGTAGACACGGACCAGATCATACCCAAGCAGTTTCTGAAACGCATCACGCGAGACGGATATGAGGATGGATTATTTTTCGACTGGCGTTTCAACGAGGACGGTTCCAYYAATCCCGACTTTGAACTGAACAAGCCCCGATACGAAGGGGCTTCCGTATTAGTCGCTGGCGATAATTTCGGCTGCGGATCATCACGGGAACACGCCCCCTGGGCTTTAGACAATTACGGTTTCCGCTGCATCATYGCCCCRTCGTTTGCTGATATTTTTTACGGSAACTGYTTCAACAACGGTATGCTGCCCATCAAACTGGATRCAGCGATAGTGAACGAAATAATCGCGGATATTTTCGCCAATGAAGGATACACCCTGTCCATAGATCTGCCTTCACAGACTATCACCAAGCAAAATGGCGATACGATTTCATTTGAACTGGATTCCTTCCTGAAAGAACGTCYTCTGAATGGTTGGGACCAGATCGGGCTGACCTTGCGTTTCGAGGATAAAATCGACGAATTTGAAAAAAGCCGCTCTTAAAAATGAGAGGGATTCTTCTACTTTGCCAAACGGTAAAGTAGAAGAATGAACTACTGGTCTCCCCCATCCCTTGCCCCATTCATGACAAAATATACCAAATAGGGTATAATGAAGGGGTAAGGCACTTAAAAYGGAGATATCACCAATGCCAATATATACCTATCAATTTATAAACGAAGATGGCTCAGACGGCGATCTCTTTGAAGTTATGCGGAAGATGTCAGATCCRCCWTTGAAAAARCAYCCCGATACAGGCCAGAAAGTGAAGCGAATCTACCAACCTGTACATATTGCCGGCCTGACCAAYGCCTTGCATGACCKTRSCCNGCTARNATGAYMAGAACTTGACCAAGAATGGATTTACGGCATACCGAAAAAACGGYAAAGGYCATTATGAACGCACYGCCGGAGCKGCCGGCCCGGATAATATATCTGCTTTTGATTAAACCTGAACATAACTCGTAATATATTAGGCAATGCACTTCGTGCGTTGCCTTTTTTATTCTATACAGGTTTTGTAAATAGGGAGTACATTCATGCAGCATGCCTTTGTCACTGGGGGTTCAGGATTCGTAGGCCGTAATCTTATACAGGCTCTTGTAGAACAAGGCGTGACTGTTACCGCACWGGTCCGGTCCGATACAGCGGAACAGGCTGCCCGTGATGCTGGGGCAGCAAACACCGTGCGCGGCGATTTGGATAGTATTCAGGCTTTGGAAGAAGGCATGAACGGCTGCGATACCATTTTTCACTCCGCAGCTAAAGTAGAGCTTTGGGGTGACCCCAAAGAATTTCATCGCATCAATGTTCAAGGTACCCAAAATGTTATTGATGCCGCGCGTAAAACCGGAGTCCCAAAAYTCGTYCACGTAAGYACYGAAGCGGTACTGGCAGGTGGACCGCCTATAGTCAATGCAAATGAAACGTGGCCTTATCCCAAAAAACCAGCAGGCCTATACCCTTTAAGCAAGGGACAGGCTGAACGGGCAGTAATTGAGGCAAACGGCAACGGCCTGGAAACCGTAGCCGTGCGTCCCCCGCTCATTTGGGGCAAAGGCGATACCTCCGTGCTGCCGCAAATCATCGCWGCSGTRCGYAGTGGYCAGTGGATGTGGWTTGGGGRTGGYCACTAYCTGCACACCACKACCCATGTACGMAATGTGGCYGAAGGGTTGATRCTTGCYGCYGAGAARGGTCGAGGCGGAGAAATTTACTTTATCAGCGATGCTGAAACCATGGACTTTCGTGATTTTATTACGGCTTCGCTTGAGATGAATGGTRTTGAGRCGAAATCAARATCTATTCCYTATKGRCTAGCWGCCCTCATMGCCAATGTTACTGAAAGCATTTGGACGTTATTCCGCATAAAAAATCCACCTCCTATCCCCCGCTCCGTACTTTTTGTTATGGGACAAAAGATGACCGTTGATATAAGCAAAGCCCAGAAGGAACTGGGRTATCGCGGAAAAGTAACCCATGAAGCTGGRTTRGCCGAACTNNANAAGAATTARTMTATTTTCCYCCAWATTCKGCGMCCWGATTGGTTTTGATGTTCTACCCATGGTATGATTTGCCCTCGCTTAAATTGTATGAATTTTGACTAACTACGGGAGGGGCATTATGTGGAATAAAGCCATCACTGTCATCCTAATCGGAGCCGGTTTATCGGCCTGCCAGTCTAGCCCATTAAGTAAAAAAAMCACCGAATCCAATCAATTGGATGGGGGTGCAGCATTTTCGGATGGCGTTGCAGCGTCCACTCAACAGCGTTTTGATGATGTACCCTTGCCCAGTAAAGCCGATGAAGATATAGAGAGAACATTTGTATACCGTTCACGCACTATCGAGATTGGCCGAATGGTCTATACCACCCGCGATTCCGTGAATGACATTTCCCAGTTTTATATCAATACAGCCCCTGGACTGGGTTGGAAATTAGAAAGTGTTCTACAGGCTGAAGGGGTACAGTTGTTGTTTATTAAACCAGGCAAACGCATGTTTGTGACAGTGCGCCCCTCAGGTTTATCCAAAGGTAGAACATTGTTTATTGTTAATTTGATCCCCGAAGATCCGGCCGGCCCAATTTCCGACCAGCCGTTTCGGGTAAATGCRTCTCCGTTAACACGGTAATAAAATCGAAGTGGAGTTACGAATACTATCATGGCCGAAAAACATACATCGGAAAATGTAGAATCTTCCAGTAATGACTTTAAAGCATTGCTGAATCATGTCCAACAAAACCCGTTTATCTATGCTGGCGCAATCGGGTTTATCATCCTATGTGTTGTCGTCTCTTTACTATATCGCCTAAACACTGAATTCTCGAACCGCGATGCGGCAGCAGTCTATGCACAAGCTTTGGATGGCGAAACACCAGCAGAACGTGTCACGGCATTAGATTTGGCACTTGATGACAGCGGCCCCTATGCCCCTTTGGCACTCTACATGAAAGGCGAAGCTGCTTTTCAAAACCAGGACTATGACATCGCKCGRGARGCATTTGAGCAACTGCGYGAACAGCATCCAGATTTTGAATTTGTCCCTGATGCGGTAGAAGGTCTGGGATATATTCTGGAAGACCAGGACAACCTGGCGGGAGCGCTGGCCCGTTACAAAGAGATCGTGAATACGTGGCCCGAATCTTTCGCTGGAAGACGGCAATCTATGAATATTGGACGGTGTCAGGAAAAACTGGGTGATTTAGATGCCGCTGTAACCGCGTTTAAAGATCAACTGGTTTTATTCCCAGGATCCAACGTCGCATTACGTGCCCAAATTGAATTGAATAGATTGCGCAGCAGTAATCCTGACCTTTTTGAAGATGAATCCGAGGATCTGGATTTAACTGCCGACGTTGAGCTGGATGAAAGTGCTGTTATACTTGAAATCCCTGAGCAGTAAACAATATTTTACGTAACACCTTTTATTTTCGCCGTCCGATCTGACGGCGCTCTGAACTTCCTCTGGAAAAACTACGCCGATCCAAGCTCCGCCGATCCTGTTCACGTCGCTCAGGCGACCTTAAAGCACGATACCCCAGCCAAACCGTGGCTATTGCACCGCCTGCACCGATAAGCAGCATGGTGATTTGTAATGGATTCAATTYACCCATTTGACCCTTTCCGATTCCCTAGTATACTCCGGCCTTATTTGCGGTGAATGGCTTCATCATCTTTCACATGCAGCCCCATGCGTTCATGAAGATCTCGTTCTCGATCATCCTTTCGGCGATACGAAAAATACTCATAGGCAATCGTAAGTGTTACCGCCGCAATAACCATCAACGCGGCACTTAACCCCATCAAAACCCATTCTTTAGTCATAGTAAACGTGTTCCAAAAATTTCAATTATTATCAATCAAAGAAAGATATTATTTTGCGGTTACGAGCACTCAGCATTTTCGTATCGTGAATATGGAAATCAGATACAGATTCTATCTCCAGTTCACGATCAAATCGAGTAAGTAAATCTTTCAGCAAGGTTTTATTTTCTGTACGCAATCGACGCGCCACATCGGGATGAACCTGTAGAATGATTCTCTTTTCCTTGGATTTACAAAATAATTTCTGTAAACGCCTAAGCGTGTCGAATGTCATGGTAGTCACCGATCGCACTACCCCACTGCCCTCGCAATACGGACAGGGCTGTGACAGCGCGCGAACCAAATTATGCTTGACGCGCTTCCGGGTCATTTCAACCATACCCAGTTCTCCGATATCGGATACAGAAGTTTTCGCACTGTCATGCTTGAGCGATTCAACACATTTCCTCAGCAGTTTCTTCTTGTTCGACTCCATCTGCATATCAATGAAATCCACCACGATGATTCCGCCTAAATCCCGCAGTCTCATTTGATGGGCAATCTCCTCTGCCGCCTCCATATTCGTCTTGAATACTGTGTCTTCCAGTTTCTTACGTCCGGTGAACTTACCGGTATTTACATCTATAGCGATGAGGGCCTCGGTCTGATCTATACAGATATGACCACCGCTCTTCAGCATGACCTTTCGGTGTAATGCATTCTCCAGTTCCTCTTCAACGCCGAATTTATCGAAGATGGGCCTTCGGGATGTATACGCCCGGCATCGGTCTTTCAGGTGCGGGGCATAAATACCCAAAAAATCGACTATATCTTCGTACTGCTGCTCATCGTCAATRGTAAGCCGCCCAATATCGTCATCAAAACTATCCCGGATAATCCTTARTACGGGCGTAAGATCTTCATGGAGCAGCACTGCATTCTTGCTGCGTTCCATCTTTCGCTTGATTCGATCCCAGGATTTATTCAGATATTTCAAATCCGAAATAATCTCCTCCTTGGGCTTTCCTTCTCCCGCTGTACGAATGATAAGACCGTACTTTCGATTTCGACGAAAAGATCGCAAGGTGTTCTTCAGGCGATCGCGCTCCTTCATATTCTCGATTTTACGGGACACTCCWATTTGCTGCACGGTWGGCATCAGCACCACATATCGTCCTGGCAGGGTTACGTAGTTGGTAAGCCGTACTCCTTTGCTTCCCAACGTATCCTTCTGCACTTGAACCATAATTGATTGGCCCTTTTTYAGRATATTTTCTATRGGAGGCCGTTTCGCTTTTCGAGATCGCGTTCGRGGCATGCTTTCCCCTTCCTCCAGCTCGAAATCTCCCGTCCCTTCCACGCCGGCGATATCGCCCACATACAAAAAACCATTTCGTTCCAGACCGATATCGATAAAGGCAGCCTGGATACCAGGAACGATGGAGTCGACCCGGCCCTTGTAGATATTTCCCACCACACTTCGCTGTTCCTCACGCTCGATGGATATTTCCGTCAGGCGCTTTTTTTCCAGAAGAGCGATTCGTGTCTCCAGGGGATTTACATTGATTACATACTCATTCATAGTTTCTCCAATAATATCTTTAATCCGAACAGCTGAACTAAAAGAACAGCCCTTTTCGGGTRTTTATACTTAACAGTACCCCGATGCACAACATCGTGGTGAGGTAGAATGAACGCCCGTAACTCAGGAATGGTAATGGTATTCCTGTTACCGGCGCGATGCCGAGGGTGATAGCGATGTTAACAAACACATGGAACGCCAGCAAGGCAACGATACCCACGGCCAATAACGAACCTGACATTTCCGGGCTTTTCCGGGCAATATACAATGATCGCATGAACAGTAGCAGAAAAAGCCCCACCACGCCCACACTGCCTACAAATCCCCACTCCTCCGCCAATACGGAGAAAATAAAGTCTGTGTGGTGTTCAGGAAGATAGCTCAGATAGGTCTGGGTACCTTCCATATAGCCCTTTCCGAAAGGGCCGCCGCTTCCCACGGTAATCATGCTTTGGGTTGTGTGATACCCGGAACCCAACGCATCGGCGCCGGGATTAAAAATAGTCATGACCCGGGTTTTCTGGTAATCCTTCAATTGACTCCATCCGACAGGTGCTGCAACCAACGCCATGAGTACAATCCCAACGAGATGAGATCGCTTGCATCCCGCCACATACAGCATGGCAAAAACAACAGGTGCCAAGGTTGCAGCAGTACCGAGATTGGGTTGACGGAAAATAAGCAATGCGGGGATAGCGGCAATAACAAACGTCAATAAAAAGTAAGGGATTTTCCGAACACGGTTTTCGATACTGGACAGATACCAGGCCAGCATGAAAATCAAAGCCAGTTTGCTTTGTTCCGATGGTTGAATTCGGATCGGACCGAGTTGCAGCCATCGTGTAGCACCCTTAACTTCCACCCCTACAAGCAATACCGCCACCAACGCACCAATCAGAACCACATAAAAGAGTGGTGCTAAAGAGACCAGAAATCGGTAATCGATACACATAATCAGGAGTGCGAGAATGCACCCCACCGGAATAAACATCATCTGCCGCAAATAGAAAGGAGTAGCACTGGATGTGCTCCGGGTAGTGCTGTACAACACCATGACACCGATGGCTGCCAGAATAAGTACGATACCGGATAACCAAATATCCAACCGCCGTAAATTTCCCAGATTAAAAATCCGAATATGGGCGGACATGAGATCGTGGGAAGCCATGCTCATGGTCGCTTGCTCCCCGTATTCTCTTGTGATAGTACCAAGCGATCCTTATCGACCTCTAGCGAAGCATAGAAATATTCTATAAGCTCCTTGGCTAAAGGAGCCGCAGCACTGCTTCCGTGATGTCCATGTTCCACCAGAATACAAATGGCAATTCGAGGCTCCCGGTCAAGCACTCCAGAGATAAACCAGGCATGATCCCGTAATTCTTTGGGGATATCCTCCTCATTCTCATATTTCTCATGGTGTATCAGACTCACGTTTTGAGCTGACCCCGTTTTCCCCAATATGGTCATACCTTCGATATAAGCCCTATGTCCGGTACCCGTAGGAGCAGGGGGGCCTTTAGCCACACATTTAAGTAAGCCCTCGCGAATTAGGTCTACCGTCTTATTACTCAGCAGCTGCTCGCCAGGCTTACGTGCATTGGCCTCATTAAGATACGGCTGGACTAGATATCCCCCATTCACAATAAACGCCATAAGCACCGCACATTGCAATGGGGTTGAATTGGCTGATCCCTGTCCAATGGATAAGTTCACCGTCTCTCCAGGGTACCATCGATATTCCCAAGGCTCATTGGGATGCTTAGGCTTTAATCGTTTTTCTTTCCATTCACGAGAAGGGATCAAACCAGGTTCTTCGCCCGGCATATCCAACCCTGTCTTTACCCCCAGCCCCATCTTCGTAGACCATTCTTTWATGCGATCCACCGATAAYTCCTGGCCKACCTCRTAAAAATACACRTCACAGGAAAACGCCAAWGCATCCACCACATTWACCTTGCCATGACCAACACGACGCCAGCAATGCCATGGYCTACGCACTCCCGGYAAATGGAATCGGCCCCAGCAGGTAAACGTGGTATTCTCGTCAATAATACCTTCCTCCAATGCCGCAGCCGCCATCAATACTTTGAAAGCCGAGCCCGGTGGATACACTTCCTGAAATGCCCGGTTGATCATCCGATTCGGCTTTCCCTTTAGAATCTCCATCCGYTCYCGRCTRCCTCGCCGACTTACAAAAACCCCCGGATCGTATCCCGGCGAGCTGGCCAACACCAGCGTTTCCCCGGTATCGGCATTCAGCACCACGATGGCTCCTTCTTCTCCCTTCAACAGCTCCTCCGCTTTCGCCTGCAAACCGATATCCAGTGAAATATGAATAGATTCCCCTGCAATAGATGGCTCGATTTCCTCTTCAACCTGCAGATTATGACCATAACTATCCACCAGGTTTTCCACATAGGGATTGCCATACGGATCGGTACGAAGCTGCGGCACCCCGGTAGCGAATTTGGTTACCAGCATCCGTCCGTCAGTACCCCGCAATGTATCTTCATACAACCGCTCCAACCCGGATCGCCCTTTCAAATCTCCCATTCGATATTCACTCTGGTCTTGATTTAACTCTTTACGGTTAACCTCGCTTAGATACCCCAAAAGCTGTCCACCGGTTTTGCCGTACACATACCGACGTACAGGCCGTACCACTGTAAATACCCCAGGTAAGGCGTACGCATATTCCTCTACCCGTCCCGCTACACTTCGAGGAATATCCTTTCTGATAATAATTTGACGATGAGGTTGTTTATCTTTTTCCGCTTTACGAATTTTTTTCAGTAATTCCTCTTCATCTATTCCTATCAATTTATTTAGACGGCTGCTAATTTCCTCCGGTTCACGATCGCAATCTGCCAAAACAAATAACAGATCCCGTGCCGCTCGATTATCCGCCAATACTACATTCATCTCCAGACCATTCCTGCCGTAAATCATCCCTCGTGGAGATTCCAGCCTCTGGATTCGAAGTCTATTCGATGTGGATTTCTCTCGAAATTCATCCCACCGAACGATCTGAAGACTCCACAAACGCGTCACCAGTACCACCATGGCCAACGCAATGAGAATTGCGATAAAAAACAAGCGTCCAGAAAAACCGTCGTATTGTTCTTTTTGGGGATCAACTTTCATCTACAAGTGATTCCTGACAAGTCGAGGGCGAAGCCGCCCCATAACAAAGAAAATTACAGGTGTGGTAACCGCCGTATAAAAAGCTTTCGGCAGCAATGAAAACGACATCGTATATACAGCATCAATGTCCACTTTTTGAACATAATCGATAGTAATGAAAAGAATGCCATGCACCAGGCTAGCCAGAAAAACCGCCGCTACTTTAATATACGGATTGTCCGTCACCAATCGCTGCGACATACGCCCCAGCACAAAACCCACGATGACCAGACACAACACATGTTGCCCCAAAGGGGTATTCGCCGCTACATCCTGGAACATACCTCCCAGCAGCCCCGTGAACATCGCCCGTTCTTCCCCTTCTACGATGGCAAAGTACACCACCAGCACCAGCACTAAATCAGGAACAACGCCTTGCACACTCAATCCGCGCATCCAGGTCGCTTCCAATAGTGCTGCAAGCACAACGAAAAATGCCCAGCGTATGTTTCCACCTGTCATCATCGTCTATTTCCGCAGCACATATTCATGGCGCAAACCGTTCTTGTATGCTTTCCATATCCATCAAGATGGAAAAAGAAAATTCTTCGGCATCAACCACGGTATCAACAATGTCATCGGGACTTCGATCCGCATCAATCAACACAAAGACTTCGTCTACCGTAAAGGGATCAGCTGCTGGGACGATATTTACAGATTGCGACACCTGACCTTTCACCGGGCTTCCTACTATCCAGCCGATAGGATACCCGCTGGGAAAAACGCTATCCGGGCTGGTCACGACGGCATCCCCGTCCCGTACCTGATCATTCAAATCAATAAAGTGCATCGCACAAATCGCACTCAAATCATTCCCGGTMCCRTGMACTTGYCCACGCACACGATTCCAGTCCACCATGGCATCTATCCGACAATCGGCATTCTGCAGYGTAATGACGCTGKAGGTAAACGGCCCKGTCTGTGTAATTTGCCCAATAACCCCGTCAGCAGTAATCACACACATAGAAACCTTCAATCCATGAACGCGCCCTCGGTTAATCGTCAACACACCTTTGGAATGCTGTATGACTTCGGCGGGAAGTAAATCGAATCTCGTTTGCTCTCGTTGGAAAACCAGCATGGAACGCAACCGATCATTTTCCCGGCTTAGCTCTTTCATCTGAGCCAGGTCCTGCTGCATTTGGGTATATTGGTACTGCATATCCTGATTTGAATTTTGAAGATCACGATACTGAGTAACGATGCCGGTAACATAGGAAAATCCATCGCCAATTTCATTCATCACCGTCAGAAAAGGCATGACCCCCACACCCACCACCGTTTTTATACCGTTACCCACGGCACCGCCACGAGAACCGGATGCTAATGAAATGACAGAAAGAAAGACCAGGAGTATGAAGATTCCCGTTGAACGGTTATCACTTATGCGTCTGTTTTCTTGCACAATCTACAAATCAAGACCCTTGAAACTCTTGAGTTCCTCGAGATATTTTCCCGTCCCCAACACCACAGCGGTAAGGGGATCCTCAGCAATGGTCACATGCAGCCCGGTTTCTTTAGCCAGCAATTGATCCAATCCGCGTAATAACGCACCGCCCCCTGCCAAAACCACGCCCCTATCTACAATATCAGCAGATAACTCAGGGGGAGTTCGTTCCAGCGTCACCCGCACAGCATCGACAATGGCGCTGGCAGGTTCAGTCAGTGATTCACGCACCTCTTCCGATGTGATCGTCAGGATTTTAGGAAGCCCCATTACCTGGTCACGACCTTTAACCTGCATTTCCATTTCTTCTTTCAAGGGAAATACCGATCCTATTTTTACTTTAATATCTTCTGCCGTTCGTTCACCCACCATCATATTGTAGGTACGTTTCAAATGCTGAATGATGGCTTGGTCCAATTCATCCCCTGCCACTTTGATGGATTTTGAAAAAACGATGCCGCCCAGAGATATAACAGCCACTTCTGTAGTGCCGCCGCCGATATCTACAATCATACAGCCTTGCGGTTCATGTACAGGCAGGCCTGCCCCGATAGCCGCCGCCATAGGCTCTTCWATRANTNSAANMYYTGCKYGSSCCCNGCKCCCAGTGTACTCTCCCGAACAGCACGTTCTTCCACAGACGTAATTCCGGATGGCACACTGATGCATACACGCGGTGTAACCAGTTTTCGGTGATTATGCACTTTGCGTATAAAATAACGGAGC
>NVWG01000090.1 GCA_002746185.1 Candidatus Hydrogenedentota bacterium | reverse complement strand
GATCACGGGCGCGCGTAGGACCTTGAACTTGACGGCGGGGTGTGGCGCCTCGCCGTGGCTGCGGCAGACGATGGTGACCTCGTGGTCGCGCTCGGCGAGGTGCCGGGCGACGCGGTTGAGCACCAGCTCGGTCCCCCCCACCGGGGCGTGGCGCATGTGAATCAGACCGATGTGCACGTCGTGTTGCCCCAGGCTCCCGGGCGCGCCAGATTCTAGCGGGTTCTGGCAGGCGACCGCGCCCACGCGTTGCCCCTCGCGTGGGTCCGTCCGCTACAATCCGCCCATGGTCGACCGCTCACCCCTGCGCCATAAAAATACATCAGGTTGAGCAGGAAGTAGAGTACCGTTACCACCACGGTTCCGATAAGCAGCGACCGGGGCAGCACGCGCTGGGGGTCCTTCATTTCAGCGGCCATGTATGCCGACCCATTCCAGCCCAGATAGCAGAAGGACACGAAGATGAGCGAGGTGGCAAAGGCGGACATGCGGTCCGGTGAACTCATGGAATAAAACTGGGGCGCTACCTCGGTGAGGTTGGACAAACTGCCGCGACCGACGATGAATGCCGCCGCGATAATCAGTACAATGCCGCCCACTTTGAATGCGGTGATAGCATCGTTGAATCCGATGCCGCCTTTCACGCCGCCGCAATGTATAGCCACCAATCCCCAAACTAAAGTAATCGCCACAGCGTCATTGACATGAAGTCCCGCGAACAAAAGAGGGTTCTCCGCGAAGAGAGGAACGAAGTAGCCCATATACGCCATCAGACTTTTCAGCGCGGCGGCGATGGGGGCGGAAAATCCGGCAAACAATGCCACAAACGCGCTCATGAAGGCGATGGTGCTGCCGTAGGTCTCGCGGATGTACACGTATTCCGCCCCGGCATGGGGCATGGCGGCACCCAATTCCGCAAAACACAGTGCGCCGCAGAACGCCAGCACCCCGCCCACGACCCACAGGAGAAAAATGTAGCCCGGGTGCCCCAGATCCGCCGCCTGGAAGCCCGTGGTGGTGAATATACCCGCGCCTATCATGCTTGCCACTACCAGTCCGGTGGCAGATCGCAGACCAATATGACGGAACAGGCCTTCAGAGGGTTCACTCATAGTGAGTCCCTATTCGTCCGCCGGTTTCGGTTCCCGCTTCTTGARCTTGAGGATGTACTGATCGCCCATGCCCAGATCGATTTCCTCTATCAAATCGAAGCCCGAATCCTTCACCTCATCTGCCACCGTGCCCTTACCGCAGCGCACATGGTTCAACACCCACTGTCGATGTACGCCCTCGATTCGCTCGAAATCCACAATGATGACAATGCCGCCAGGCTTGAGCGCCTTGTGCAGGGAAGCCATACTGTCACGAGGAAACTCGAAGTGATGATACACGTCAGAGATGAACGCCACGTCGATGGACTCCGGCGGCAGCTCCACCGATCGCGCCGTACAGACGAACGCATCGATATTGGACTTCTCGTGTTCCTTGCTGATCTTCTTGATGTGATCGATAAAATTCTCTGCGATGTCCACGGAATAAACTTTGCCCGAATCGCCCACCTCATCGGAAAACAGCAGCGAGAAAAATCCCGTACCCGCGCCGATATCGCCCACCGCCATGCCCGGCTTCAACCCCAGCGTATCCACGATCTCGTGGCGATATTTGAAGATGCTCCGGCTCTCGCCCTCGAACATCTTCACATACCGATCCACATTCGGATCCTGAAACGAATCATTGATCCCCGGCTTAACACTCTGCTCCTGCGCGAGTGCAGGAAGGGCGAGAAGCAATCCCAAAATGGCTATTTTCATTATATTTTTCATGTTTCTATCCTCAATTTTGGTTTTTAAATCTTCACCATCTTACCTGATTTCGCTGATCGATATGAGGCAACGGTTACTTCGACGGCTCGGAGACCATCTTCTCCGGTGATGCTGGGAGCGCGTCGATTCGACACGGCATTGACGAAATCGCGGACCAGACCCATGTCGGCGTTATCGCCCCAGCCAGCCCATTCGGCACTGCGAGCTGCGTCGCTGTACACGTCTACTTTCTGGCGGAAGGCATCCACGTAGAGCGAACCTTTCGTCCCTGCCAAATCCATGGTCACGTCGCCCCAGGTGGGGAAACTGGCGGGACGATTCCAGCTTGCTACGTGGGACACTTTCAGCCCGCCTTCCATCTCCAGGTGGAGACTGCCCACATCGTCGGTGGTGATATCGTCCTGAAAATTCTGMGCTGCCACRCAGTAGACCCGYGTGAATTCCTTKCCGGTKATCCASCGAAGCGCATCCACCACATGRACGGTATGATCCATCACGGCGCCGCCGCCGGACTGTGCCGGGTCAGCAAACCAGCCCCCGGGAAAGGAGCCATTATTGGTGCAGGCCGCCGCCAGCAGAGAGCCCAAATCGCCATTGTTTACACGGGTTTTAACGTCCTGCAGCGTGGTCACATATCGACAGGGAAACGCCGTGCCCAGTCCCACACCCGCCTTGGCGCATGCCTTAATCATAGCTTTGGCATCGGTGACAGTAGTAGCGAGAGGCTTTTCGCAGAGGATCCATTTCCCTGCCTGCGCCGCCGCTATAACATGATCTTTATGATGAATATTTTCCGAGCAGACGATAACGCCGTCTAGATCCAGTTGAAGAAAGCGATCCAGTGTATCCACAAAAACCGTTCCGTAGGTCTTCGCCGCCGCCCGACCCCGTTTCCGGTCTGCATCCCAGATGCCAGCCAGTTCTACTTCGGGCAGCGCATTCAGACATGTCGCGTAGCTGTGGGCGTGCATGTGGGCGAAACTTAGTATGCCGATCCTGGTCATGAGTTATCCTTTCTTCACGGCAACAGGTTTGCCGGAATCGATGGACTGCTGAACCGCTTCGGCTATGCGTAAAGCAATCAAAGATTTTTTTGCCTCAGCTATTCCTGTACTTCGAGATTCCAAGAGAGTCTCAAAAGCGGCCCATTGCTGTTTCACCACACTATTCGCCACTGGGCTGACGGCGCTCTTACCATMTACGCGCACCTCGATGGGGTGTTCGCCCGTATCCAGTTGAATCATGCCCGCCGTTCCGCAAATCTCCAATCGAATACGCGGCACCGCGTCGAGCTGACGCGACCCAATGACCTGACCAATCACACCGGACCGGAGAGTAAGGGTAATCATGGCGTATTCCAGCGGATGTTTCCCGCCTCGCGTCACCCCTTGAGCGAACACGGATTTCACCGAACCCAATTCGGCTTGAATCCAGTCCAGATCGTGTATCAGATCGCCCCAGAGGAGACCGCCATCGCCCTTGGTATTTGTAAAGGAGTAGTCGCCATGAATTTTGAAAAATCCCGGTTTCCCTATCTTTTCGGTATGAAGCTGTGCGGTAGCCTGTTGAAAAGCCGGGTCAAACCGTCGATGGTAAACTACACATATCTTGGTCCCGGCTTCCTTTACGGCAGCCAACGCAATTTCCGCTTCATGGGCTGAGCGACCCAATGGCCCCAAAAGCATGACATTCTTCCCGGCGCGAGCAGCCTGTGTAGCCCATGCGACGCGATGATCAATCGGTGGCTCCAGGGCAACAGCATCCACGATGGGGTTCCGAAGCAGCTGAGCAAATCGCCGCTGACTGATCATCCCCATATTCTTCGCGAGAGCACCGCTCCACGTCCCATCGCCTACAATACCCACGTACATACTGCCCCTCCCATAATTTCCCTAAGCGAGCATTATAGAGTAAACCATCTGCCGTATCCCATCGGTCAAATCTTCAACCCGTGTGAATGGTTTTGGGTCGAATATTGTTTTCAGGTAGACTATCTTTTTTCTTGCAAGCGAGACTATATGCGCACACATCGAACTATATGGTTCATTACTGCCGGATTTGCCATACTGGCTTTTTTTGCCGTCGTTTTTCGACAGCCGCCGGATTCGGATCCCCGTATACCAACACCCGCAATTATTTCGGCTGCCGAACGAGACCGTCTTATATTAGAAATGAACGAGGCGCTGGAAATGGACTGGCGAGTACGTCGTGAACTTACCCAGCGGCTGGTGGAGGCGGTGGCGGTATACTCCCAGCACCCGGATCTGAACACAGCGGAAACCGACTTTGCCCTGGGCCTGGTACGCTATTACGGTCGTGGTGACGTGAACGGAGCAGAGGCCGCATTCCGAAAAGCAGCGGAGCGCGCTCCGGATTGGTCATGGCCTCAAGACAAGCTGGGCGTGCTCCTGTATACCGCCGGAGACAAGACAGGCGGACTGCAAGCCCTGGAAAAATCCATGGCTCTGGACCCCGATTGGAGTCGTCCGCATAGCGATTTAGCTATCCTGTATAGGCTGGAGGGAGACATGGACCGCTCTATGACGGAGGTAATGAAGGCACTGAAACTGGAGCCGGACAACCCATCAACGCGATATAATTATGCTGTAGTGCTGGATTATAGTGGGTATATGCAGGAAGCACGCGATCAATATTATCAAGTGCTGGAACTGGATAATGCGCTTCCCGCGCCCTACTATAATCTGGCTTGCGGGTATGCCAAGGAAGGAAACAGTGCAAAAGCCCTGGAATACCTCGCTGCAGCCATAGATCTGGACCAGGCATTTCATCTGGAAGCACTGGGCGATCCCGATTTCGATACTATTCGGGAAACTCCCGATTTCTTTGAATTCATGATTCGTCGCTCACCGCGCTAGTGGTTGACTTCCCTTGGGCGTATTGCTATTTTCTTCTGTGTATTGTTAGGATCAGAAAAGTAAACTTCCGTAAGGAGTCGGCACTATGCGCGCACTAAACTTAATACTGTTCTTGGTCCTCGGAATAGGGATCGTAGGGTGTAATTCACAGAAAACTGACGATGCTTCCGCTACGGGTGGGGTGCCAGCGTCCTTATTTAACACAACCGATTTCCGGGAAATGCTACTGGGGAAGGCCAATGACTTAGCAGAGCGGGAATTGGCTCGTATTATGGCCGCCGAATTACTGTATCGTAATGTACCAGAATATTTCGAACCCTACCATATAGGCCGACAACAGATTATCCCCGTATGGGTTAAACAGTATCGACACTTTCAATCGTATGAGATTGCTGATATATACCGCTCCGACTCATATTTATACCCCATGGTGTATGAAATTCATTACATTTATGATTACATGCATACACCGCCCAGAAGCATGTCAGGTGAAAAAAACCCCAAGGAGACAGCCACGAATGATAAGGATTTCAAAATTTCAAACTCCAGCTACTTGATACGTCGATATCGATGCGATGCAAATGGTGATTATATTGGAGATTTACCAGAGTTTGCCCCACGCCCGAAATACGAATTCTACCCTACAGATGATCGAATCCCAGAGATCAATGAAGGGATACCTAATCCTATACCATCCAGATAATATGAGCGACCTTTGTGCTAAGTCCCTCCCTGGCATCTATATATAGAGGGGTACATTCCCCTTGACAACCCTGTTTCGGTGTGATAATCTTTAACCTGCGGCAATTGGTCTGTGTCCGTCTTGTTGATGGATTGCATTATACAGAGAGAGGTAAGTGCGACTGCAGCGTAAATAATCTAAAAGTAAGAACGGATTTATCCTTTATCCAAGGGGTATAGTCGGGGCGTTCAACAATTTTGATTACGTACTACTGCGTTCGTTTAACTTCTCTTTGTAAGGTGCGACAGACTAGTCGTCATCTTATAAAAGCGAGGAGGTGAAATATATGAAAAGATTAGCTATTTTTGCATGCGTTATGATTGTGGGCGCAGGTGCAGCTATTGCTGCTACGGTAAGTATTCCGTTTTTCAATGACGGTGGTCAGGATGCCTTCATTACGGTCCAGAACGTTTCTACGTCGGACGTAACGATTACGGTATCGTACTTCCAGGGCGCATCTGGCACTGGAGTAAGTACCGCAGTGTTGGCAGCAAATACTTCCCTTTCCTGGCAGCCATTTAAGGATGTTGGTGGTGGTGAAGTTCAAGGAACGATCGCTGATGCAACAGCTGCAACCGGTTCAGTTACTATTAACTCAACTGGTGCTGTTGTAGGTCGTTTCGTTCAGATCAACGGAACAGCTGCTTTCGCACACAACGTAGAAATCACCCCGTAATTTGGGATACTTTCTACAGCACATAACATGTGTATGTGGCACTCATAAATTATCTCATCTAGCGTGAGAATAAGTTTAAGGGCGGGAATGTCGAGAGACATCCCCGCCCTTCCTATATCTAGCAGCCCGTTGCAAAAGTGGCGTGATCCCGAGCGCGAGGATTTTTTGATGAAATCGAGGCGGGGGCCCGCAGAAAATGCGAGCATTTTCAAGGGTGCGCAACGAAGAGTTCGTGCAAATAGACCATGCGCAGGCCGCGTTCRACTTTTGCACCGGGCTGCTAGTTGAGATTAGGCGTTGGTGTTACGGAACAATAGGTATTCGATACTATCCACCAATGCTTGGTAGGAAGCGGTAATAATATTCTCGGATACACCAACGGTGTGCCAAGTATGATCGCCATCGCTTGATTCAATAAGTACCCGAGTCTTGGCTCGTGTCGCTGCCCGGCTATCCAAAATACGGACTTTATAATCTTCCAGAAACAACTTTTCCAAGATCGGATACGTCTCCTGTAATGCTTTTCTCAGGCTCTTATCCAAGGCATCTACTGGCCCGTTCCCCTCGGCCGCAGTATGTTTTCGTTCCCCGTCAGGCAGCGTAATCTTTACAGTTGCTTCTGCAATAGTGGATTCGTCTGGTGAATGACGTACCGTAGACACATGAAATCCATCCAATGTAAAGAAAGGCTTAAAATTTCCCATACCCTTTCTAATAAGCAATTCCAACGACGCRTCAGCACCCTCGAACTCAAATCCGGTGCTTTCCTTCTCTTTTACGTTATTCAAGATGGCCTTGGTCTCAGAACTGTTACGGTCAAGCTCAATACCCATTTCCATAGCTTTCTCCAGTAAACTGGAGCGGCCCGCTACTTCGCTGACTGGGATATGTGTCGTATTACCTACCAGGACGGGATCGATATGTTCATAACTGGATTTCATTTTACGAACCGCATCGGCATGCATGCCGCCTTTATGCGTGAAGGCATCACGTCCGATAAAGGGGGCATTGTCTACGGGTATCATATTCGCCAGCTCAGCAACCAAATGGCTCAAATGAGTCAATCCGCTCATTTCATCAGGCGAGACCAGGTCGTACCCCATTTTAAGTTGCAGCGCGGGTACGATGGTGCAAAGGTCTGCATTACCCGTACGCTCACCATAGCCGTTGATGGTACCCTGCACCTGCATCGCACCCTCTTCTATCGCCGCCAGCGAATTGGCTACACCGCATCCCACATCGTTGTGGGCATGAATCCCCAGGGGTGTCTCCGGAAGTCGAGCTTGCACAGCCTGGACAGCCTTTCTTATTTCGCTGGGTACTCGACCTCCATTGGTATCACAGAGAATGAGTATCTCCGCACCGGCGGCCCAGCTCCGCTCCATCGCCGCCAACGCATACTCGCTGTCTTCATAATAGCCGTCGAAGAAATGCTCTGCATCCAAAAAAACCCGGCGGCCTTCCGACTTTAGATAGGCCACGGACTCTTCAATAATATCCAGGTTCTCTTCAAGACTAATCCGAAGCACTTCCTTGGCATGGGTGGGTGATGACTTGGCAAATATGGTCACCACTTCGGTCTGTGCGCTGAGGAGGGCTTTGATATTTTCATCATCTTCCACCGTCGACTTGGAATACCGGGTGCTGCCGAAAGCCGTCATCTTCGCATTCTTCAGATCCATGTCCCGTGCACGCTCGAACAATTCCACCGCCTTCGGATTCGATCCAGGCTGACCGCCCTCAATATATGCCACACCAAAATCGTCCAGTGCCTGCACAACTCGCAGTTGATCGTCCGATGAGAATTTAATGCCTGGACCCTGTGCGCCATCGCGCAGCGTGACATCATAAATATCGATTTTTTGACTCACATCTTTCTCCAATTTGGTGAACCCCTCAAGAGGAGCAATCTATAGGYGAATCGCYRAACATGGCMGGMACRAGATCATGACCCTGYGGRTATARTACGCCWGCTTGGGCARCCGCCGTTTCGTTATACGTCTCTACGTCGTTTGGCACTACATCCGGGCCCCAAAGAATGAAGGGTACCGGGCCTCGGGCATGGGTYCTGGACGCAAKAGATGTGATGTGATCGGGTGCAATAACTACGCGTATATTGCCTTGTTTACGGGCATATTCCATACACGGGGCTACTACTCGTGAGTCGAAATCCTCGATAGCCTGAACCTTCAGATCCGCCCGCCCTTCGTGRGCCGTTTCATCCGGCGCTTCCACATGAAGATAGACGAAATCCAGTCGCTCCAATGCCTCCAGTGCCCCCTGAACTTTACCCTCATAATCCGTGTCCAGGTARCCCGTAGCCCCCGGTACATACACCACTTCCAGACCTGCGGCACGGCCAATTCCGTTCACCAAATCTACAGCTGATATTACTGCTCCCGTAAGTCCATAGCGGTCACTGTAGGTATCCATAATGGGAGCCTTACCCTGACCCCAAAGCCAGATTGAATTGGCCGGGGATTTCCCTTCGTCCACGCGAAGCCGATTCACAGGATGGGTAGGCAGCAATTCCTGAGACCGCTTCATGAGCTTAACTATATAATCTGCTTCATCTCCTTGTGGGAGATGAGGTGTATATGTCTTATCTGTTATATCATGGGGAGGGGTACACTGTAATGATGCCAATGCTTCGAACATCGAGGACGGCGGCGTAAGAAGACATAGGTGTCGATATCCCACTCCCGATACGAAACGACATGCCTCACTTCCCATTTCCTCGTTCAGAAAGGCCATCAACGCTGCTGCCTCCTCGGATGAGATATGCTGCGCCGTAAAGTCCTGCATCAATCCTTCGCCAAGCGTCACCAAATTGCAGCGAAAGGCCAATTGGTCAGATTCCAGTTCGATCCCCTGGTTCACAGCCTCCAGTGGAGCACGACCAGTAAAACATTCGTCTGGGTTATAGCCGAATACCGAGAGATTGCCAATATCGCTGCCTGGAGGCAAGTGGTCCGGGATGGGCTTGAACAACCCACATATACCTTCTTTAGCAGCTTGATCCATAGAAGAACAATTCCCCGCTTCCAATGGGGTACGTTGATTCAATTCGTCCACTGGAAAATCAGCCATTCCATCTCCCAGCAACACCAAGTATTTCAATGACTCATCCTCTCAGGTATACTCCACATAGTAGAATAAAATAACATAGTACCGTATATGAATTAAAGAGACCTATAAACCTTTCKGAGTCAATAACTTACCTATGCTCCTAGAGAGAATCARCAATATATGAATATTACTAATTATACTAAATATAAAATACTTCTTRAAGAGCACTTTTCCATCACCCTTCCAGAGTTGATGCTGGATCAGTTGTCCCTCTATCACGAACTACTTTCCACGTGGAACACTTCCGCTAAACTTTTATCTGCTACGGACGTAGAATCCCGTTTATGGGATCATACCTACGATTCTCTTTCCTTATTACCCTATTTTCCAAAAAATGAAATATCCTCTATGAACTACGTCGATATTGGTACAGGTGGTGGATTTCCCGCCATTCCTCTGATACTGGCCATCCAAGGCATACAAACGACACTTATAGAGCGGAATCAAAAGAAGGCAGGATTTTTAGAACATGTAATAAAGAGGCTGCACATAAAAAATGTAAACCTATGCGAGACCTCCTTGGAGATGGCAGTCCTTCCTCCGTCACCACGAATCGTTACATCCAGGGCAGTCGAGAAGCCAGAGCTCATATCTGCGCATATTATCACTGAATTAACCCCTGACGATATTTATCTTTGCCAACTTGACAAAACTAGGGTAAGTATTTCGAAAAACATAGAATGTAAAAAGGTACAGGACAGTCTGGATGATACAGGATTCAGGCGAGGCGCTTTACAACGGATAACCCGATCTACTCACTGAATGCTCCACGTNKMACRTCYYYGKRMKGKAYMMWCNYAKSGYMAKMCCGTACTACACCTGCAAATATGACAACCAATCCACTAACACCCTATCTATTCTCTCCCAAACTTCACAGTTGACACAAAAAGACCGTTATCAAAGGGGAAAAACAAAGGCATCAAAAGCATAACTGGCAAGGCTTGGCAGTTATCCAACATTTATACACATCGGTATAAGGCGGAAATTCCCATCACTCACTCTTAAAGAGATGTGAAGGAAGCAATCTCAACGATGGCATCGTAAGCTGCTTCAGAAGTTAAACCAGTCATACCTGAGCTTTCAGATGGGCGCTTAGCCTTAGCCCTTGTATCACTCTTCGCAAACAATACCGTATATGGTATACGAAGTGTGGCATGCTGGGCGGGATCTGTCCCGCCAAATACGGCGACCAAAGGAACATCCAATGCTGATGCGATATGCATGGGACCTGTATCACCACCGAAATAAATATCCGACTGCTGAATCATGGCCATGTACTGCTTTAAGCTGTCTGTTCCTGGAGCCACTATTGGTTCACGTTTGGCAAGTTTCAATACTTCCTGGATACAGTCATATTGACCAGGCCCCCAGGTAAGGAGCACATCAAAGCGACCATCAGCCAACAGCATATCTGACAGCTCCGCAAAATTCTCCAGTGGCCACTGTTTCTCCGGGCGGTCAACGGGAACATGCATGGCCACTATCAATTTCGCTCCGTGGAAGCTTTCTTCAAAGAAATCTTCAACTGCCTCTATAGCATCATCAGGTATAGCAATGGTTACATCCAAAGATTTATATCCAGGGTGAAATTCCGAGCATAACGCCAAATTCTCATGTATGCGATTGACGACTTCTGAACCCAGCTTTACCTTGTGATTGGTGAATAGATAGCTCCCTTCCTGACTTCGGGGCCGAGCAAAACCGTATCGCTTGGGTGCGCCGGACATGCCTGTTATCAGGCCGCTTTTCAGGATGCCGTGGAAATCAATAACCACGTCATATTTATTTTTACGTATAATCTTACATAGATTCCAGAAGTTTCGGGCAGATTCCTTCCAATTGGATGTACGTTCGAAAACAAGAACTTGGTCCAATGCTGGATGATCCGAGAGTACCTCTGCCGATTTAGATTCCACTACCCAATCAATCTGTGCTTCGGGATATACCTCGCGAAGACAATGCAAAGCCGGCAGGACCCGTACCACATCGCCGATGGCGCTGAGTCTGATAATTAAAATGCGGGGAATTCCGTTTTGCATAGAACCTCGGAGTTAAAGTAATTTCAATGTAGAGCATAGTTTAACCCAATACCGCCATAGGCTCAATTAGATTCTCCTCGACGGCAACGATGCCGAAAAAAATAGGCTGGACATTCCAATATATCCAGCCTACTAGGTATATAGTTATCTAGTATACTATTCAGGGAATACTTACCGCAATTAACTCTGCTTCACTTCGACCACCGACCATTCCCCATTGTCGGCACCTGCTTGACTAAAAGCCCAAGTAGTATAACCGCACAGCAGCAGTGATAAACTGGAACAAAGCGCCGTGGATTTCCCTATTTTCCCATACCAAATACCCTGCATAATCAGTGGCTCCTCAGCATAAGACCACGATTCCTATCAACCCTAGTATAACGATATCAATCGTTCCAGACCTTCGGCCATCGCACCAAGCAATGGAACTATACAATGATTATCGAGTTATAAAACATTAAATAAAGTAAGTCTTTTGCCCGAAAAGGGCTATTGGGAGGAAAATGATGCTGAAAAAAATGATGCCGCTAGTCATGGTCATGACGCTGTTCGCTGCTAACCCGGCGAGGGCACAAGACCAGCCGAGTCCGTATTTAACCGAAGAAGAACATGCCGAGTTAATCCAGATGCTGGATGAATCCATGGCCATGATGATGGGACTCATCACYGGAYTGAGCGAGGAGCAGTGGAACTTCAGGCAAAACCCGAAYCGATGGTCGGTRGGGGAATGCGCWGARCATATCGTACGTTCCGAAACRGCCCTCTTCGARTACGCSAAAACGGCCATGAACAAYCCKCCKTCYGARGACTGGYTGGAGCGCACCCARGGWAAGACAGATTTGATYCGCAARGTCATGCCGAATCGTCGTCCCATGGGTCAGGGTGGAGCCTCCGCGCCCATGGAAATTCGCCCCACAGAAAAATGGGATCGGGGCAAAACCATCGCCGCCTACTACAAAATTCGCGGCGAGGTCAGGGCTTATGTGGAGACGCTGGATCGCCCCGTGAAAAATCAACTGGAGAAGCACCCCTTTCCCGTGTTCAGCTGGCTGAGTGCCCATGACTGGCTGATATATGTTCCCCTGCACACCGTGCGCCACAGCCGAYWKWWWAKCNAWSWTCAKKMARWYSMYARKWACCCANGAAAAGTGAGCTAATAAAAACTTATAGTGTAACTATTCGACCCGGAAACGATTTGTAAACACAGACCGAAATGCAACGTAATAATGATACTATGTCCTGAATCAATGAGGAGATATCATCATGGCGGTTTGGGGTTGGTTCCTGCTTGCAGCCGCTTTAGAGATAAGCGGCTGCTACACCTTTTGGCTTTGGCTTCGATTGGAGAAGTCCATACTGTGGCTCGTTCCCGGCGTGATGTGCCTTGTGCTGTTCGCCTTCGTACTTACCCGTATAGAAACCGATTACGCCGGAAGAGCCTACGCTGCCTATGGCGGAATCTAYATTGTTTCTTCACTSCTATGGCTGTCCATCGTAGAAGGTACCCGYCCCCAATTCTCCGATATATTCGGYGCACTCGTCTGCMTCKCCGGGGCRGCCATCATCATGTACGGAGGAAGAATCTAAAAATGCATCCTGTTCACCTCAGAACAAATCCGTGTAGATTTTCATCGGGAAACCGTTATATCCCATGACCCGACTCCCACACCTCCTTCTCCCCGTCATCGTATCCGCCGCCATAATCGGATTGTCCCCGATAACGGTTTCGGCTCAACGAGAACACCCCTCCCATGATGGAAATATGGCCTCTATCTCCGGAATAATCAAATACACGGGGCGTGTCCCCAAGCCCGTCTTCCAGGGGTTTTCGCCATCCGAACCCGTGGACGATCCTGCCGCCCGCGGACTCATTAACGCCTTTGTTTATCTGGAAAAACTGGATGAATCCCATGAGCCCATACCGGGCGACCCAAAAGCGGGCGAGAGCTTGGAGCCTGTCCACATGGACCAGATCGGGTTTCGATTCGTGCCGCAGGTACAAGTCGTTCAAGTGGGCCAGGATCTCATWTTCGGCAACAGCGATTTCCASMATYAYWMMKYSMKGKSMWMCRCRKRMRYCCYCWRKRMMYWNTTCAACGTCATCATGAAGCCCCAGCGGAAAGTGACCAAGCATTTCGATTTCCAGGGCAATACCTCGCCCATCAAGATTACCTGCGATTTCCATCCCAGCATGGAGGCCTGGGTGTATGTCATTGATCACCCCCGGTATGCCGTAACCACTCAGGATGGAAAATTTGAAATTGGGCCCATGGCACCGGGTCGCTATCGTCTCCATGTTACCCAGCCCATCCAGCGTGTACGGGCAGAAATAGAGCTGGAACTGACTCCCGGAGATCGGGTGCAAGCCAGAGTCACCTTCGGTATCCCCCACAAATACTATCGCTCGTCACCCCCTATCAAAATCGACCGGGATGTCCCCTGACGATACCTCTTGTTCTCTTCGGTACGAAATTGCTAAGGTCTATCCCTGCGCGTTAACAAGGCAGTCACCGGGCACTACACATAATTTGGGAGCGGCACATGACACATCACGGAATTTTACGCAGTTTGGTTATAGGAATTCTGTCCTTTCAGGCAGTCAGCTTCGCTGAGACGCCAAAGTACGATCTGGCACCCGTTAAAGACACGATATACCAACAGGAACAGGGCGAACGGTGGGTGACGGATACCCCCATTACCGAGCTGGCCCACCTKTCYGGGGTGCTGTATTRYGTTCGAGACGGGGTACTGAATGCCTATCTCCCGGACGACCCTTCCCACYAARKCANGSKCGCNACCNNWWGGTATTACGCGCATGAAAACCCTGGACGAAGCTTTATGGGCCGCCACGAATACGGGAGCCTGGCGATTTAACGGTACGACCTGGAAACAGGTTCACAGCCAACCCATGGTCGATTTCTGYATGCACCAGGGTGCGGTACACGGRGCCACMCRGGACGATRTTTTCCGATGGGACGGCAATCAATTCGTAAACATTAAACCGTCCACAGGGTTTCTCTCCAGCGACAGTACCGTCATCATGGCAGACGGATCGCAGGTTCTGTCCAACCCCATCCGTATCGGCCCCATCCAACGCCTGGCATCCTATAGCGATACACTCTACGTGATGAACCCGGGACGTCTCGCCCTGTTGAACGGCGCGGTCCTGTTTCGCCATCCTTATGACTGGGGCATGCTGCCATCCCGCACGCTCCGCGATCTCCACGCTCAAGGCAGCCGCCTCTACACCGCAACAAACCGGGGAGCAGCGGTTCTACGAGGCATGGCACTCACCACAATAAATGGGAAAGACGGATTACCGTTCGAGGATCTCACTTGCATTACATCTGATTCTCCATCGGACGTTTGGTTCGGAACCACCAACGGCGCCATCCGGAAAACAGGGGACGAATACCATTTCTTCGGTGCCGGAAACTGGCTCCCCGGCGGGCACGTCTACGACATCGAGGTGGCGTATCCCAACGTGTATATTGCTACAGACCGAGGTTTGGGCATCATCCAATACGAGGACTACACCCTACAGAAAAAGGCCGATTTATTAGAGAAAATGGTCAAAAATGGCGGTTTTCAACGTCTCGGCTTCCTGCAAAAACTATGGAAAAGCGGAGACGGATGGATCCGGGAAATAAGCGATAACGATGGAGGGCACACTGCCCATTACCTGGCTGCCATGTCTTTTAAGTACGCCGTAACCGGAGACAATCAAGACCGGCAGGAAGCGCTGGATGCTTTCAAAGCCATGATCTGGCTGGACGACATCACACCCAAAGATGGCTTCATCGCCCGGTCCATTTTTTCCGTGGACGGCGACAAAGGCGAAYTGTCYAMWCAAGGAAGCGGYGGACTCCCCGCCAARTGGTATGAGACCGACGACAANNAAATGGTTCTGGAAAGRGGAYACCTCCAGCGACGAAGTGAACGCACACTTTTACTCCGTGTCCCTGTTCCACGATCTCGTTGCGCAAGGCAAAGAAAAGGAAAGAGCRCAACGACACCTGGCCAATATCTCCACCCACATCATCGATAATGGCTGGGTGCTTCGGGACATGGACGGTGAACCCACCCGGTGGGGACGATGGGACCCGGAGTACCTGCTCCGACCCTACGGCATCGAGTCCAGAGGACTGAACGGCATGGCAGCTCAGACGTATATGTGGACAGCGTTGTCCCTGAGCGGCGACAAGAAATTTCAACAGGGCCTGGATCAGCTTATTGCTTGGCGTTATCACACCTTTACCGYYSGYCAGAAAATGACTTTCCCGCCGGAGTCGGTTGTGACGTGGGATGACGAACTGGCGTTCCGGTGCTACTTGCCGCTATTGACCTATGCCGACGATCCAGCACTGCGCTCCATCTACCTGCGAAGCCTGGAACGGCATTGGGAAGTCATGCGCATGCAAAAGGTCCCTTTCTTCAATTTCATGTACGGCGCGCTCACGGGAAACGATTGCGAAGCAGATGAAGCGGCGCAGTCACTGCGGGAATATCGCATCACCCCAATTCAATATAGCTACCAGAACTCCCATCGGTCGGATTTGGCAACCGAGCCGGGATATGTACCCTACGCAGGCGGCACCAGAGGCATATCATCCCGAGAATCAGGGGCTATGTGGGGCAGTCGATCAGCCATCCGCTACGACAGCGGCAGCGGCGGCCGTACTGCCATCCCGCCCGTAGGCTGGCTGGAAGACTACTGGATGGGTCGCTATTACGGCATTATCGATGCCCCTGAAACGAACGACCCRGCACTGATTACCGTTCCGTCAGACGCTGGAACGCACCAATGGGCCAAGCCGTATTCAGGTACTCCGCGACCCAAAATCGAAATGTAATAAAGGAGATTATTATGACTCGTACAACCATACCATTCAGATTACTCGCAGGACTCGTTTTCATTACTTGGAGTGTGAGCAACGTCGTTTTCGCTCAGGGATCCATCACCAAAGAAAAAGATATCATCATCTATCAGGACTCGAATTTCTACAGCGCCTTTCCGTCCATCGTCACCCGCCCCTCAGGAGAGCTGATTGTCGCATTTCGTCGCGCACCAGATCGGCGCGTCTTCGGAGAGAAGGGAAACAACCACACCGATCCCAACAGCTACCTGGTACTGGTACGGTCGCAGGACAATGGCGCGACATGGACCAAAGACCCGGAACTGATCCTCGCTCATCCTTACGGCGGGTCCCAGGATCCCTGCCTCATCCAACTGGATGACGGCACTCTGATCAGCAGCAGCTACGGCTGGGCACGGGTAAACGACGAAGCTAAAAAGAAATTCCCTAAAGCCATGCTCCACGGCAATTTTATTTTCATGGGCGGCTACCTGACCCGTTCGCAAGATGGCGGACACACTTGGGGTCCTATTATCACCCCGCCCCATGTACCCACCGATGTGACCACCGATGTATTCGGACGCCCCACTCCCGCCTACAACCGAGGCGCCATGCAGCAGGGCACCGACGGACGGCTGTACTGGGCAGTAGCATCCCAGCCTAAACTCACTCCACGCCTGTCGGAAACCCACCTGCTGGTATCAGACGACCAAGGCAAATCCTGGAAATATAGNAGTCTTATCGCCAACGACGAGAAAGTAACATTCAACGAAACATCCCTATACATCACACCGAAAGCTGATTTAGTGGCGTTCATGCGCACAGCCAATTTCGACGATCACACCGTCATCGCCCGATCCAAAGATGGCGGCAAGACCTTCGAGCCTTGGGAGGATGCAGGTTGGCAAGGGCACCCTCATTATGCCCTGCGCCTCCCCGATAATCGGGTATTCCTCGTCTACGGCTATCGTCACCCCCCCTACGGAATCCGCGCCAGAATACTCAATGCGGAATGTACCGACTACGCTACCGCCGAAGAAATCATAATTCGGGAAGATGGGCTTAATCGGGACTTAGGCTATCCCTGGGCCACCATGACCGCCGACGGAAAGATTTTAGCCGTATACTACTTCCACGACAACACCGAAACGAGGTATATAGCAGGGACAATACTCACTATTGGGAAACCATGACTCTATGATAGTAATATGAAACTCCCAATCACAATTACAACGGGGCCGCTCATATTACCAATTACTAGTTGCTTTCATCATCCGATGACCATTATAGTGGCAAGCTAATTAAATGACAGTAACAAACCAAATGAACCGTATTTAATGATCACCTCATTCATATTCATATCCGCCATATCCCACCCATATCACCACAATAAGGTTCATTGATGTTAGAAAGCCTTATTACACGTCGCCGGGATTTGGTCGGGATCTTTATGGTCACCGCCGCCACGCTGATGTTTCAGATTGTGTTGACCCGTATTTTCAGCGTCTCCATGTGGTACCACTTCGCCTTTGTGGCCATATCCGTATCCATGTTCGGCTTCACCATCGGTGCCCTGCTCGTATTCTTCTATCCAAAAATATTTACCAAAGAAAAAACGCACTATCACATGGCCCTCAGCTCACTGGCATTCGGCATCCTGGTAATTTTCTCCTTCCTTACGCAGCAAAGCATTCCGTTTATGACCGATGTGGGCGATTCCGTCATCGCTTTATACTCCATCTTGCTCATGTATATGGTCTTGGCCCTCCCATTTATCGCCAGCGGAATCTGCGTCTGTCTCATATTGACTCGATTCCCTAAACAAGTGGGAAAACTATATGCCGCCGATTTAATTGGTTCTGGAATGGGGTGTCTTTTGATAATCCCTGCTATGCGCTTCACCGATGCGCCCACAGCCGTATTACTGGTAGCAGCGATACCCTGTATTGGTGCCATCTTTTTTTCATGGGCAAGGGGATTTTCAGGCATTCGAAATGTCGCTGTAATTTTTACTGTGTTGTTACTCCTGGGGGGAATTGTAAATACACTAACCCCTGATGGTTCCGCCAAACCCCTTCGGCTGCGATGGGTCATGGGAATTATAGAGACCGAAAGCCGAAAAGAATACTGGAACGATTTCTCCCGTGTTGTTGTGCGAGGGAATCCGGATAACCCAGAACGAAAACCCAGCGCTCACGGATTGAGCAACATGTATAAAGGCGATGCTAAAGTTCAGCAAATGATGATCGTCATCGATGTAATCGGTGCAACGTATCTTACCAATATCAACAATGACCCCAAGAACGCTGAACACCTCAAACATCTAGTGACCAATTCGGTACATGTGCTTCGCCCCGATTCTGACGTACTTATTATCGGAGTAGGCGGCGGAAGAGATGTTCTCTCTGCGCTTATTTTCGATCAGAAATCCATTATAGGCGTAGAAATTAACAACAACGTGATCAAGGCATTAACAGAGGATTTTGCTGATTTTGCTGGAAATTTACATGAAGACCCCCGAGTTACCATAGTGGTAGATGAGGGCCGAAGTTATGTAACCCGGCAAGATCGCAACTTCGATATCATTCAATTAAGTTTTATCGACACCTTCGCTGCGGGAAGCGCCGGGGCCTTCGTGCTAACAGAAAACGCCCTGTATACTGTCGAGTCATTCGAGGAATATATCTCCCACTTAACTGATCGCGGTATGTTTTCCGTATCGCATTTTTATTTCCGCGAACTGCCTATCCAGGTATACCGCTTGACCAATCTTGCCTATCAATCCCTGAAAAATCTGGGCGTGGAGGACCCGCATAAACACATGGCTATCTTACGTCATGCAGATGGATGGGAATTTAAAACAGGCATTGATTTCAAAACTGGAAAACTTGGGTTCGACGATGTGGCAACATTACTCATAAGTCGAACGCCCATGACCGAAGAAGACATCGATAATCTTGAGGCCTATGCCCTAGCGAATGATTTTGAAGTTGTGTTAAGTCCCAGGGGTGCTAAGAATGATGAATTTTATAAACTGGCAACGGGGCAGCCGCTGGTTGAGCTAGAAGCTTCGCTGCCCGTTATTCTCGCTGCGCCAACCGATGATGCCCCCTTCTTTTTCCATTCATTAAAGCTCAGGGGGTTGTTTAACGCTGAAATGAATAAACACGGATTGTTATCCGTAAATATTCGCGCCATCAAAATACTGGGATACCTGCTGGGAGCCGTGATTCTGTTTGCAGCAGTATGTGTTGTTGTCCCCATGTCCAGAGCAATAAAACAGAATGCATCCCGAGAGCTGCTTCCATTTCTAGGGTACTTTTTTTCCATCGGGCTCGGATTCATGCTTCTGGAAATGTCCATTATGCAGCGCCTGATGATTTTTCTTGGATATCCAACCTACGCCTTGGCCGTAGTCCTGTTCACCCTCCTCATTTCCAGCGGTATTGGCAGTGCTACCACGCAACATATCCCCGTAGAGTCAGCCAAGTCCGCTGGGCTTAAACGATTTGCAATATTGATTGTTCTATTCCTGATCGTTCAGTTTTTCGGACCCGATTTATTACATTATTTTCGTGGATCCGTGACCCCCATCCGTATCGCCATCGCCGTAGGTATGATAGCCCCAATGGGCTTGTTCATGGGTATGGCATTCCCCCTGGGGCTGACCATCGTCTCCCGGGATCACGAAAGTTGGTCTCCTTGGTTTTGGGGTATCAATGGAGCCTCATCCGTACTGGGATCCGTCCTCGCCATTGCTATCTCGTTGAATGCGTCAATTTCAGCAAGTTATTGGACTGCAGTTGTATGTTACCTGGTTGCCATCGCCTGTTTTGCTGCCTTTCCGACCAAAGCCAAGACAAACTAACGTATCGTTTTTCCTGCCACATCCATCAGCAATGAATTCGATACCGCCAAAACCATCGCATACTTTAGAAATCTCATATTCTTTGTTCCTTCTTGGAATTGGAGGGTATCTCGTTACTTTACACCAACACAGTCATCCCACAGTGATTAGGTATTGAGCCGTTCCATGGGCTATCTTTTTAATCTGACTAAAGAATTAAAAGGAGACAGCGTCATGGAAT